>JAUCPZ010000349.1 GCA_030372995.1 Dehalococcoidia bacterium | reverse complement strand
TCGTCACCTACGGCGACTACCTCCGCGAGGTCGGCTATGTTCTCGGCAAGCTCGGCATCGAGTGGCAGAGCTTGAGCCCAAGTTGAACACTGTCGAGCCAAGAACGGCCCTGGCGCTATCTCCAGGGTCGTTCATGTGGAAAAGTCGTGCTAAAACCCGGGGACACCATACCTATTTCTTGCTCTGAAGTCAAGGTCTGTTCATGATGGCTCAACCGCGTTCTTACGCTACAGGCCATGCCGGAAACCAAGGTGAGCAGCGAAATAAGTATGGTGTCCCCTGATTACCACCTTTACTGATAATGGCTTCTGTCCCTTTTTCCGGGTCATGCTACTAGCTAAATGCGCTCTGACCCCAAAGCGACCTTTCCGGGTCATGCTACTAGCTAAATGCGCTCTGACCCCAATGCGACCATGCCATTCAGCTGCGTCCCCGTTTCGACGTCCGTTATCTTATCCCCCTGAGTCGAGTGACTTCCTTGCTCAGATTCCTGAACGGGTAATTCGCAAGTAAGATAGCGTACTCCTTGGCGGCATCATATGGTGCACCACTATAACCTGCGAGGGTGCCACGAAGCTGCGGACCATTGCGGGTCCAGACCACCGGCGCGGACATGGATAGACTCGGGACATGTTCCTCCTTAACAGGGTATCCGACCCAGAAACCTCCACATGGGAGCCTGGGATGCTCATGCTCCGTTGAGTCAAATGGTTCATCTGGCACTCTGAACATCACTCGAAGCAGCAGGTGTGCCTTAGACCCGTTATCCGTCGTGCAATGCGGGTTGACGTACGTCCGCAAGGCCTCTTCGACGGTCGTCGGATTCACTTGCTGAAGCAGTATGGCCAAGTCCATGAGACGGATCCACTCGCTAGTCGTTAACGTGTTGTGGGCCAATGCCCTTGGCCAGGGTGGCAACTCGTCGATTCGTGCTACGATCTCCTGTACGGTCAGCGCTGGCTTACTGGTGGGGCCGAGGGCAGCTTGGCGGCCACTTCCACCTGGTCGAACGCAGCCAGTAAACGCTAACGGCGACGATAGAGCTGTCATGGCTATCCAGATGAAACCTCGCACATTGAGAGACATCATTCATCTCCTACAGAATGGAAGGCTTTCTCACGGATTGGCCCAAGACTGAGACTTGTTCCTGGGCCCCTTTGGATCCTGCAACTCCTTCTGCGAGCAAGAGCAGTTCCACGCAGTGCTCGCCTCTCGGGTGGCCTCTCCCCCCTGGTAGTCGTTCCAGAACCCCGGTGGACGACCGCCCTTTCGATATGGCAAGCTACCTGCATTAACGTCGATTTTCGTGGAGCAGCAGGTTATTGTCCTGACGGGTTTATCCTTATGATTGGTGCTCTCCTCCCACAATCGGATGGCGGTGTCGATCCGATCGCCTTTGAACGAACAGAAGGCCCTCACTCGGCCACGCTGGACGGCCCAGCCGCAACAGTCCGGACAGGGAGGGAAATTAGATCGGTCCGGGACAGACAGGATGGGAGCTTGGCCATTCCCGACTTCAACCCTCCACATCTCATAGTAAGTCACATCCGGCCTTCCGGTGGCGCTGGGTTTCTTGGGCTCCTTGTTCTTGGTCTTTTTACAGTGCTCGGTGCCCCCCAGATGGCAGTCCAAGAATACATCAACCTTCTGCATCACGTACATGAAATCCGCATAGTAGCATGGGTATGCGTCAGCTACGAAGTCCCATTGCACCTCATATGCCCCGCAGGTCTGATCGCCGAACATATTCTCGAGTATGCGCGGTGTACTAGGTTTTACCGTAATATGGAACTCCTCCCCCTGGCTTGCCAGCCCGATTGGATCTGTGCGGTTAGTTGCGCTGTTCCGCGCGAATTCGGACAAGTTGAGTCCGCCTTGTTCCCCAATCGGGTCCCTGCTGATCCACCGTCCGAGTCGTGAGGAGTAGTAGCGCTTGCCCCAGTATCCCAGGCCGGTTTCGTCGTCGAACCACTTGGTGCTGAAGCGGAAGGGGTTCAGGTCCGCGTACGGACCGGGGCCTGGGGGCTGGGGGATGGGGATTGGATTGCCATACGGATCGTACTCATACCGGGCAGCGATGCTGATGTTATTGGTGTCCGTGGCGTCGAGCACCTGGCCTACGTTGCCATTGGCATCGTAGAAGTACCAGTAGCGCTTGTCATCGAGCTCGGAGCTTGTGCCCTGGGTTTCGACGGCCGCCAGCAGCCCACCGATCCCGCCCGCGCCGTGGATTGTCCCGCTAAGGTCGAGCCCCCAGGTGTATTTGCGGGTGGTCGCGTTCGAGTTGAGTCCGTCCAAGACCATCACCACGTTCCAGCCGTCGTACACGAAATGCCACTGCTCGTCGGGGTCGTTGTCCTGCGGCCAGCCATCGTCGTAAATGAACACCTCTTTCCGGACCCGCCGGCCCATGTAATCATACACGAACTTGACCTTCTTGTTGCGAGGCGGGTCGTTGGACGGGCTCACCGGGGCAACCTCGATCAGGCGGTTTTCCGCGTCCCACTTATACTCGCGGAGCCCGTCCGTCCCCGGACAGGTGGGCGATGCCTTGCCGTCGCGGATCAGGTTGCCGTCGTCATCATAGCACAGATGCTCCGTCGGGTTGGTCGTTCCCGAGTACTGATTCAGATCGTTGGCGGCGTAGGTCGTGTCGGGGTTGGCGTCCACGCCGTAGGTCAGGCGATTTCCGATGTGGTCGTAGGCGAACTCATAATCACCGTACTGGGGGTACTGGGTGCCCGGACTGTCGGGGTTCGTGCCCTGGTACCGGTCGGCCGTGACCAACTCGCTTCGCGTGTTGTAGCCCCATTTGAACAGGTGACTCTGGGCAAAGGCCGTGCCGCTGTAGACCACCGACTTGCGACGGCCAAGGGCGTCCAGGTCGTCGCCGCTGGCGTTGTAGTCGTACTTGGAGACCGTGGTTGCACCGACCTTGTTCTCCACCCATTCGATCAGGTCGCGGTTGGACTCGTAGTCGCGCTGGGAGCTGACCAGAGTCGTGTTGGCGTCCGTTTTGTACCGGGTGTACTCCAGCAGATCGCTGTTGGCCAGGCGGCCGTATTCGACGCCGTAGCCCGGCGTGCTCGGGCTGACGTATCCAGGCAAGCCCGGCCCGGTGATGCGTTTGAACCGGCCGGTGCCCGCGTTGTCGTAGTGGTAGGCCACGCCGTACTCGGAGCCGATCTGGAACCCGGGAATGCCATCCTTAACTGTCATAAGCCTACTACAGACACCCTCAATAAACGAACCTGGCCCGTTATCTTAGCCTTGGGGTTGTAGCCCCACAGGTTGAACGCCGTTGCCGCAAACGCCGTCCCCGAATTCTCGACGGACGTCCGCCGGCCACAATCGTCATCCGCGTCAATCTGCGTGATCTGCGGGCACTCATAGACTGCGAGCCGCGGATCACCACAAAAAACGCGAGAAGTCACAAGAACAAGGCCGAACGTTCGCACGCACCTCCGCGAGCCGCTGCGTCCACTGCGGTAAAACACCACCCCTTTGACTGCTGATAGCTGATCGCTGAATGCTTGCCCCGAGCTCTGTTGAGGGGCCCACAGCTCTCCGAAAACTAGCTACGTCCCCGTTTCGAGACTTG
>JAUCPZ010000348.1 GCA_030372995.1 Dehalococcoidia bacterium | reverse complement strand
GAAGATTGGCCACGGTCTCATCCAGCGTCTTGCCTTGAGTGACCACGGCAATCTCGAGGCACTCCGCGACGTAGTACTTGTCCCCTTTGTGTACAAACGCCTTGATGGATCTGTGCACGGTACCTCCCCGGATCACTGGTGGTCAGGCTTCACTGCCACCATTCTAGGCTCAGGCAATCCCCAATGCAAGATGCTGTGACTCCGCTCATTCTATGTCCCTAGTCGCAGGCAGCCAAACACGGTACTCTTGGAACACCTAGGGTTTCTGCCAAACGGCGATCAGGCCCCGCAGGCAAGGTCAGCGCATGGGCCAACGGAGGTCAGGTTGAAATGGCGACAAAGAGGCAGAAGTGTTCTTGTTCGGCAGATCGTCTTGAGGCCGACTCCCAAGTTTGCTCCTTGCCGTGATTATGAGCCGAACGTCAAGAGGGGAGAAGAGGCCTTGGCGCAGGGCTCAGTCGTCGTAGCGCCGGCCCTGGAGGAATGGATTGGCCTTGCGCTCGAAGCCGACGGTGGTCGCCGGCCCGTGGCCACAGTAGACTTTCGTCTGATCCGGCAGGACCATGATCTTCTTCTGGATGCTGTCGATTATCTGATCGTAGTCCCCGCCTGGGAAATCCGTCCGCCCAATGCTGAAGTTGAACAGGGTATCGCCACAGAACAGGACTCCCGGAGTGTACAGGCATATCCCGCCAGGGCTGTGCCCTGGCGTGTGCAGCACGGTGAAACGCAGGTCACCGACGTCGATCGTATCGCCGTCCCTCAGTTTCCGGTCGACGGGCGGGATGCCGAGTGACGAACGGCCCATCATGGCATTGAGCATGACGCTGGCGCCGTCGATGTAGCCTTTGGAAGCCTCGGCCTCGTGGACGGCGAACGGTGCCCTGGTGGCCTCCTTGACCTTGCCCAGCGCGCCGATGTGGTCGGCGTGCATGTGAGTGACCACAATGATCTTGATGGAGAGGCCGGAGTCCTGCACCTCTTCGAGTATCCGCCCCGCCTCCGCCCCGGGATCGATGATCATGCCGTCTTTGGTCTTCTCAGAGCCCACGATATAGCAGTTGGACATGTAGGGGCCGACTTCGAGCATCTTCAGAATCATGGTTCAATTGTCCGGTATTGATGCTGGAAGCGTCAAGCGCAATGGGTTCTTTTCAACCCCCTTTGATCCCCCAACCTTGGGGGATTGAGGTACACTCTCAAACTCACGGCAGCCCGCCTGAGGCGGACTGCACCCCTCTTGGGCGCATCGCAATGCGCCCCTACGTATTCGACAACGGGGCGTGCAGAGGGGAAAGCCCCTCTGCATTCTCTTATCATCCCCCAAGATTGGGGGCCCGGGGGTTGATCACTTGGTGACCGACAGGTCCAATCTTTGATAGGTCAACTCAAAGCTGATAACATTATTCGCAGCCGTGTGAAGAGGCACCATCCGGGAGTTGCATGAATGAGCAGTGTTGACATGGATACCATCGTCTCTTTGTGCAAGAGGCGCGGCTTCATCTTCCAGTCCAGCGAAATCTACGGCGGAGCCGGCGGCTGCTGGGACTACGGCCCCCTGGGCGTGGAGCTGAAGCGCAATGTGAAGGAAGCCTGGTGGAAAGCCATGGTGCACGACCGGGATGACGTCGTGGGAATTGACGCCGCCATCCTGATGAACCCGCAGGTATGGGTGGCCAGCGGCCACGTCCAGCAGTTCTCCGATCCGCTGGTGGACTGCAAGGCGTGCAAGAACCGCTTCCGGGCCGACCATGTCAAGGGCAACAAGTGCCCGGACTGCGGCGGCGAGCTGACCGAGCCCCGGATGTTCAACTTGATGTTCAAGACCTTCATGGGACCGGTGGAGAACGACGCGGCGGTGGTCTACCTCCGGCCCGAGACTGCCCAAGGCATCTTCGTCAACTTCCAGAACGTGATGAGCACCACGCGCCGGAAGCTGCCGCTGGGCATTGCCCAGGTGGGCAAGTCCTTCCGCAACGAGATCACCACTGGCAACTTCATCTTCCGCAGCCGTGAGTTCGAGCAGATGGAGATGGAGTACTTTGTCAAGCCGGGGACCGATGAGCACTGGTTCCAGCACTGGCTGGAGCAGCGCTTCAACTGGTATGTCAACCTGGGCATCAGGAAGGAGAACCTGCGCCTGCGGCAGCACGAAAAGGAAGAGCTGGCGCATTACGCCAAGGGCTGTTATGACGTGGAATATCTCTTTCCCATGGGGTGGTCAGAGCTGGAGGGTATTGCCAACCGCGCTGACTATGACCTGACGCAGCATGCCAAGTACAGCGGCAAGGACCTGAGCGTCTTCGAAGAGGAGACCAAGGAGCGCTTCGTGCCGTACGTCATCGAGCCGTCTGCGGGCGTCGACCGTTCCGTGCTGGCGTTCCTCCTGGATTCCTACCACGAGGAAATGGTGGAGAAGGAGAAGCGGGTGGTGCTGCGGCTGCACCCCGCCCTCGCCCCCATCAAAGTGGCGGTGCTGCCGCTCAGCCGCAACGAGAAGCTCGTTCCCATGGCCACGGAAGTGCATGCCAGCATCCGCGGCTGCTTCGTGACGCAGTACGACGACTCCCAGAGCATAGGCCGGCGCTACCGCCGCCAGGACGAGATCGGCACGCCCTTCTGCGTCACCATCGACTTCCAGTCGCTGGAGGACAAGCAGGTGACCATCAGGGACCGCGACTCGCTCCAACAGATCCGTGTTCCCATCGAGACCCTGAAGACCACGCTGGCGGCCAAGCTGGCCGGCGAGGCATTCGACGTCCTGCCGCCGGGCGGCAGCGTAGTCACCGGCGCGAAGAACTAGCCAGCGCAGCCAGCCTTCCCGGACCGTGCGCCAATGAACCGGCGCTCATGCCCCCGCCGGACGAGAGCTAAGATCAGGCATGCCTGACCGAGAGGCATGAAGAAAGGGCCATGTCCGCGGTCTGTCAGGCCACGACCAGAGACTATCTGCTGCTTGACGATTTCCCCTGTCAAGCCATGAGGATTAATGGGCAGTCTGCGTGACCGGGCCACCAGGCTGCGCTGACGCTTGGCTGCGCGCCGCCCGATCCGCTTCCCCAACAACGCAGCTAGTCACCAAAACAGGTGCCCACAGAGCGCGCCGCCGCTATCAGCGGATCGTTCAACTGAACCCTCCGCGTGCCCTTGGCCACCTCCCGGAGCGGCACGCTCGTCAGGGTGTTGCCTTTGACGGCCACCATACATCCGAACCGCCTGTTCAGTATCAGATCCACAGCCTTGGTCCCCAGTCTCGTGGCGAGCACCCTGTCGAAAGGAGTGGGTGAACCGCCGCGTTGCAGGTGGCCCATAACCACTGTGCGGGTCTCGATGCCTGTCATTTCCTCGATCTGGGCGCCAACCACAAAACCGATGCCCCCCAGCCGCACAGGATCCGTGCTTTCCTTCACGATCCTTCTGATAACGACGTCCCCGCCTTTCGGCCGGGCCCCCTCCGCCACCACCACGATGCTGAATCGCTTGCCCCTGCGGTTCCTGTCCCTCACCTTAGCCGCCACAATCTCAGGGTCATACGGTATTTCAGGAATCAGGATGATGTCTCCTCCTCCCGCTACCCCCGAGTGCAGAGCGATCCACCCCGCATTGCGTCCCATGACCTCCACAATCATGACGCGGTGATGCGACTGTGCCGTGGTGTGCACCCTGTCGATGCCCTCCGTCGCCACATACACGGCCGAGTCGAAGCCGAAGGTTATGTCAGTGCCCAAGAGATCGTTGTCAATGGTCTTGGGAATGCCCACAACGGGAACGCCGTCTCGGAACAGACTGTTGCTGATGTGCATCGTGCCGTCACCGCCAATGGAGACCAGCGCGTCAAGACGCAGCTTCTTTGCATTCCCGATGGCTACCGCTGAGACGTCGCGCAGCTCCAGCCGCTTGCCTGTCTTCACCGGATACTGGTATGGATTGGCCGCATTGGACGTGCCCAGAATCGTGCCGCCCTGTGTCAGGATGCCGGAAACGTCGTTATAGTCCAGCCTCCGCCACTTGTTCCGCACCAGGCCGTCGTAGCCGTCTTCGATCCCGATCACCTCCATGTCATGATCGAGTATCGCCTTCTTGGCCACCGCCCGGATGACGGCGTTGATCCCCGGGGCATCCCCGCCTCCAGTGAGGATCCCGATTCTCCGCTTCTTAGCCATAGATCAACCCCCTGTGTGCCGCGTTTTGCCTGAGACGCCCGCCGTCGTCGGATTCGGGGATGATGATAATCCAGCCGGGCGAGATCCCTCTCTGCGTGAGACGGGCATCCGAAGCGCTCCCGCAGGAAGATCATTCAAGCCATCTTGCCGAGTTCCTGTTCCAGCACTGCCCTCACCGAGAATCTCTCGTGCCGATTATACCTTGCCTCGAGCCTCTGCGCCTGCACCTCCAGAGGGATACGGTGGTACTGGAAGCCGTTGTTAGCCCAGCTTCTGAGATACACCTCTAGATGCCGGCGCAGCCCCAGTATCTGGAATTGAACGACGTGCACCATTTCATGAAACAGAATGGAGGGCCAGGACGCTGAATCGTGGAATGCCCTCACCACCACCTGTCTCTTATACACATCTGACGCTGCCGACGAGTTCCGAA
>JAUCPZ010000347.1 GCA_030372995.1 Dehalococcoidia bacterium | reverse complement strand
CACTATCCCCTCCACCGTCTTCCTTTCAACGTAGGTCAACTGAGCGTAGCTCTTCCCGCCATAGTTCGAATTCGCGTAGTTATTCAGCGCCGTCATCCAGGCCTCAGCCTCGGCCTTCCAGGCATTTGCACTGGCGCCGCTATCGGGTATCTGCGAGTACAGTACCAAGTACGCCGTATTCTCCGCCAACGGTTTGGCTGCAGCCGTCTCGTCGGCATAGAGGCTGAAGAATGAGTCCACAGCCCCCGTCACCACGGCCTGCTCCGCGGCTGTCAGCTTCGTAGCAAAGATCCTCCCATCGACCGTGCCCTGATCGGCGGAACTCAGGTACGTATAGTAGGTGTGCACGCCATCGCCCCGCCAGTAGGGTGCAGGGAACACCTCCGCCGCCACGCTGTCTTTGTACGTGTCCCAGACCGATGGATAGATCGTCTTTGCCAGCCCGTACATGAAGTTCGCCTGGCTGCCGGCCGCCATCGTATCAAGGGTAGCCGTGTCAAAGTCGACTGTTGAGCCCTTCACGTAATTGGTGAACTCCAGTTCTGGTTGCTGTAGAGCTGCCTCCTTCTTGCCGCAGCCAGTGAGCACCAAGCCGGCTACGACAACCAAGCACAGTGCCACCAGCAATGCTCCGCGCGCCATCCTGTTCATAACCCCTCCTTTTCTTTACTCATTGCCTATTTCGCTCACGCTCAAAGAGCATTCTACCATCAGCAGGCCGGCCTGGTCAGCACGGGATCGTATACCGTCGCCAGCGGTACAAACTTGTCTTCGCTGAGGTTGTACACGAATGCCCTCTGTTTCCACTGCAGCGCGTTGCTGCACCCCTTCGAGGTCTGCCACCTGTTGATGTAGCCGTCAAGCTGGACGTCTATCGAGAAGAGGCCATCCTTGAGGGCGGCTCTGCTGACGTTCTCCGCTCCCACTGTGTCCACGGCGTATCTTATGGCCATCTCAATCGCCTTCCCCAGTTCGAAACCGGAGATGACCGCCGAGCTGTGCAGCAGCAAGTCAGCGTCGGCCGCATGGTACTTATTGATGTAGTCCTTGCATTCCTGGATGATAGGGACATCCTCGTCCCACCACGGCCACCACGACACATAGTAGCAGCCATAAAGCTTGTCCAGGGACCCCGCCATCTCACTGACCACCAGAGGCCAGAAGCCAGGGAAACCTTCCATGCCGGTGATAAACTTCCCGGTATACCCTCCGAACCGCGCCTGTCTCACGAAGCTGGAGACCATCGCGCCCGCCGTGCTAACGATGATGTAGTCGCAATTCTTCAGCCGGCCGACCTCCGCGTTCCATACCACGTTCCCCAACGCTCCCCTTTCGAATCCCACCCATTCGAACTTGTCAGGATACGCGTTCCTGACCTTGTTGATTCCTTCCTGGTAGTAGGTCGAGCTGACCAGGGTGTAGCCGACATGGCCGACCCGAGGGCTGCGGCCGGTTCCTTCGTAGTCCCAGTCATCCATGATGAAGAGCATCTCGACCTCACCCTGGGTCTGGATCGGAGACCAGGTAGTGATGGACCATTCGTCTGCCAGCATTGACTGCAGCCCCATCGTCCCTATCACCGGGATACCGTCCTCCTCCGGCCGGTCCCCGAGGAGCTCTTTGTCCTGAGCGTTCATAATGATCATCATGTCCACTCCGCGGGACTTCAGTTCCTCGTACCCGCCGGTGACCTTGGAGTAGTCGAGCTGGGTATCAAACCGGGTGAACCTGACCTTGACACCCTCGAACGGGTTGTCGCTGTTTGGCACGACCTTGGTCAGGTACTCTTCACAGGCTGCTATTGTCGGCTGCATGGCGGTCCCCGCCGTCCCGGTGAAGTCCGCCATGATCCCCAGCAGAATCGTGTTTGCCTTGCCTTCCGTCTTCCCGCCGCAGCCTGCCAGCGCCGGCACGGCCACCAGCAAGGCTGCCAGAAGAATCAAGATTGCTAGTCCTGCCTGTCTCCGCTTCATTCTTCCCCCTTTCTCTGACTTGTCTCTCGATGCAGTCGTGAACCCAAGACGCCGCAAAGGTTTGACCCGCCTGCTTGTCAACTTGTACCAAGATATACCATACGCTCGCACCTCCATGCTAGTAGGCGAACGGATTAAGGCGGTAGTAGAGCTTAATCCTTTCCAGCCTGTGGTACAGGCCTTTCGGCTCCAACAACAGGAATATGATAACCACGATAGCAAAGAGTATTAGCTGAAGGCCGGACGACACCTGGTACTTCAGTGACGGGAACGCGCCCTGGACCCAATCCGACACATACGGAACGGCCTTGTCCACCAGCATGATCGCCACCACCCCCATTACTGCTCCGCTGGTACTCCCCATGCCGCCGACGATAATCATACCGAGGAACTGCAAGGAGAGCGCGAAGGTGAACAACTCAGGCTGGACAGCCCGGAGATAGTGCGCCCACATCCACCCGGCCACGCCGGCATAGAAGCAGCCGATGAAGAAGGCCAGCAGCTTGGTGCGAAACAGGTTGATGCCCATCACCTCGGCCGCTAGGTCGTTGTCCCGCACCGCCACGAATTTTCTGCCGGTAGTAGTCCTCTGGATATTCTTCGCCAGAAACAGCATGACTGCGGCCAAAGCCAGCGTCAACCACCAGAATTCCGCCGTGGCATCAGCGATCTGCATTCCACCGATGCTGAGTCTCGGCAGATCCCTGATCCCGTATGTCCCTCCCAGCCAGTCTTGCTGCTTTATGACCCAGATGATCACGAACTGGGCCGCTATGGTGGTCAGGACAAGGTAGAACCCCTTGATACGCAAGGCCGGTATCCCGAAGACCAATCCCCCCAACCCCGCCGTCAGCCCCGCCACCGGCAGCGTCAGCCAGGGAGACACGTCATAAGTCTTCACGAGGTAGGCCGTGCTGTAGGCGCCCAGCGCCATGAACGCGGACTGGCCCATGGAGAACTGTCCGCAGAGCCCGGTCATGATGTGCATGCCCAGAACTGCTACTCCGTAGATACCTATCAGGATCAGCCAGTTCAGCCACTGCCCTGGCGCGTAAAGCCCAAGCGTCACGAGAAACACCAGCCCGGCGAACAGCAGCACCCATTGTGTCCCCGTCCGCACTATGGCCATGTCCTGCTGCGGCCGTCTGTTGAAGACACCGGATGGCAGCATGGCGCTAGATCCTCTCTATCCGCTTCTCGCCGAACAGACCGTAAGGCCTGATCAGCAGGATCAAGAGCATCACGACCCAGGGAACGATCTCTTTCACATCCAGCCCCCACGGGCGGTAGTACGCTCCTAGCGCTTGCGCCAGGCCGATAATCAACCCCCCAGCCACCGCCCCAGGCACCGAGGTGAGACCACCCAGCAAGAGCACCGGCAACCCGCTCCCCAGCACTGTGTCTCCCATCGTAGGAGTCACGGTGAACACCATCCCGACCAGGACACCGCACACTGCGGCAAAGGCGCCGCTCAGCGCCCACGAAAGCGAGAACACCCGCTTGACCCTTATGCCGAGGCTCTGGGCTACCTCATGGTCCGCTGCCACGACCCTCATTGAGAGGCCGACCTTCGTATACTGAAAGAGCAGCAGGAGCAGCACGAAAATAACCATGGCAGCCACGAATGAAATGGCGGTCCCAGGGATGACGTCCACGGGCCCTATCGGCCATAGACCGCCTGGCGTGAACGGCAGACTGAAAGAGTTTGCGCCCCAGACGACATACCTCAGGCCTTTCAGTGCCGTGGCCAGCATCAACGTCATCATCATCACCGACAGGAACGGCTGACCCAGGAGAGGACGTATGAACAGCCTTTCTGCCACGACCCCGATCACCGCGCCGAAGGGGATGAGCACTGCTATCCCCAGCCAGGCCGGCAGTCCAAAGATCGCCACCAGTTCGTAAAGGAAGTACGACAATACCGCTATCACCTCGCCATGCGCCAGGTTGAGGACGCCGCTGGACTTGAAGACCATGATGAAGCCGAGGGCGATCAGGGCATACACTCCTCCCACCAGAAAACCCTGAACCAGAACATCATCCATCGGCTTGCCTCAATTCACCCGGTTCACTGTGATCTCCGCCCTGACAACCGCCTGCCGGCCGTCCCGGTAGAAGACGGGCACATCCATGGAGACCTTCTCCTTATCGCCGTAGAGTGCCGCTATGAAGTCTTTGTAGCGCTCCTCAACCAGGCGGCGTCTCAACTTCATGGTCCGGGTCAACTCCGCCTCATCGGGATCAAGCTCCTTGGGCATGTTGAGGAATCTCTGTATCCGCTGTCCGCCGGGCAGCTTTTCGTTGAGCTTCTTCACCTCATTGGCTATCAGTTCGCACACCTCGGGCTTCTGGGACAGGTCGGCAAATGTGGTGTAGGTGATCCTCTTGCTCTCCGCCCAGTGCCCGACGTTGTCGTAGTTGATATTGATGGCCGCGGCTATGTAGCTCTTGGTCTCATCACCGACGACGAAGGCATCCTTGATGTACGGGCTGAACTTCAGGCGGCTCTCTATATACTGGGGAGCGAACTTCGTGCCGTCGGCCAGGCGATTGATGTATTCCAGCCTGTCAAGATAGTAGAGATGTCCATCCTCGTCAAGATGGCCGGCGTCCCCGGTGTGATACCACCCCCCCGCGAAGGCCTCCTCGGTCGCCTTGGGATTCTTATAGTAGCCCAGCACCAGGGACCCTCCCCGGGCCAGTATCTCCCCGTCGTCGTTGATCCGCACTATGGTACCGGGATAGATCCGCCCTACGGAGTCAACCTTTATGTCCGTGGCCGTGTGCTGCGAAACGCCGATTTCAGTCATGCCGTAGAGCTGCCGCAGGTCTACCCCAATGGCCGTGATGAGCCTGAATACATCCGGACCGAGCGCCGACCCCGACGTGAATGCAACGCGGATCTTGAGCAATCCCAGCTTATCCCGCAAGGGGTCAAACACGAGGAACATGGCCAGCCTGTGCGGTATCCACCACACCCAGCCCAGCTTCCTCCCGCTGCACTTGGCATCGGCAGCCTTGTAGGCCACCGGCAGGAACAACCTGAAGGCCTGCCTCTTGAGAAAGGTGCTTTCCGCCATCTTGTTCTGAATGGTTGCCGCCGTCATCTCCCACAGCCGGGAGGGATACATCAGGACGCTGGCGCCGATCTCGCGTATGTTCTCCTGGACCGTGCTCTGCGACTCGGGGAAGTTCATCCTGGTACCACGGTTCAGGCTCCCCAGCAGACCGAGCCCCTGCTCTGCCGACCATCCTGGAAGGATGAAGGACACCCACTCATCTTTCTCCGTCACCGGATTCATGGCGTAGAAGGCGGTGTTGGAGGCCACCAGGCTGGCGTAGCTCACCATCGTCGCCTTGGGCAATCCTGTGGTGCCGGAGGTGTACATGAGCAATGCCAGGTCACTTGTCTTCCCTTTCGCCACGCTTTCCTCAAAGGCTCCCGGGTGGGACTTGCCGTATTCCACGCCCATCGCCTCGATAGACTCAAAACTGGCCAGGATGGGATCGTCGTACTGCCGAAGTCCCTTGTGATCCCAGTAGATCACCTTCCTCACCAGGGGCAACTCGTCCTTAATCTCCAGGATCTTGTCCACCTGCTCCTGGTCCTGAGCCACCACGATCTTGGCATCGGAATGCTCCAGGAAGTACTTGACCTCTTTGGCCGCGCTGCTGGAAAAGACGCCGGTGACTACTCCGCCAGCCGCCTGTGCCGCCAGTTGCGCCCAGAACCAGTGCGGGTCGTTGTCGCCCAGAATGGCCATGACGTCCCCGCGCTGGAAACCCAGGCTCATCAGTCCCAGGCTGAAGTTCTTGATGTGCCCGCAGGCCTCCTTCCAGGTGTACTCCCTCCAGAACCCACGCTCCTTCTTCCGCATCCAGACCTTGTCGGCCCACTTCTTCTCGTTCTGCAGAAGCAGCTTGGGTACAGTGAGGTCGCCCGCGGTCTCGGCAGTCACGCCCACCTCGTATCCACAACCTTCTTGTAGTCCTGAGGAAGCTGCCCCTTGGGAAGGAACTCGATCGCATCCATCCTCAGCTTGAAGACTTCCTGGGTCCGCTGGTTGATGCGCTGCGCCAGGGCTTTGCGATCCACATCGGACTCCGTCTCAACGTTCAGCGTTATCTGGTCCTTGTGGCCTTCGAGCTTGAGCACCAACTGGTACTTCAGCACTTCGGGCAATTTGGCGAAAGCATCGTCCAGCTCCTTCATATGGACGAACATTCCCTTGACCCTGATGTGCTCACCGATCATTCCGATGATCTTGGGGATCCTGGGCGCGGTCCGACCGCAGGGGCAGGTCTCGTTCGTGTACGTGGCCAGGTCACCCGTGCCGAACCTGACGAGTGGGTACACCTTGCTGAACAGGGTCACCACGATTTCACCTACCTCGCCCGGCTTGACCTGCCTGCCCGTCTGTGGATCCACGATCTCGATGACACACTCAGCGTCATCGTAGTGATAGCCCAGCCCCAGCCCGCAGTCCCATGCCACTGAGCCGACATCGGCGGTAGCATAGCCGTCAGCCACCACCAGGCCATACTGCTCCTCGAAGATCTTCCTGAGCACCTGAATGTGTCTCTCGCCGCCACCGGTGGTGTACTTGAGGTTGAAGTCCCTCCTGACGTTGTAGCCCATCTCCTCGGCCTTCTTCAGAATGCTCATAGTGAAGCTCGGGAAGCTGCAGATCGCGGTGGCTCTCAGGTCATGCAGCAGCTTCACCTGAAGCTCAGTCTGGCCGATCCCGGCGGGTACCACGGTACACCCCAGCACGTCCAGGGCATCGGTCATGAACAGTCCGGCGGGAACCATGTGATAGGCCGTGGAGACCATCACCACGTCCCCAGGCTTCGGCAGGCCCATGCGCACAAAACCCCTGACCGCGGCCCTGATGCGCTCTTCCCCCCAAGCGTCATAGATGGGCCCCGGGGACACGTATATCCTTGACAGCGAATTCAGCGGCACAGCCAGGAAGCCGCCGAACGGTGGCTCGGCATGCTGCAGCTTGACCAGATCGTCCTTGGTGGTGACGGGGAGGCTCTCGAGATCCCTGATGCTCCTGATCTGTCTGGGGGAAACCCCCGCAGCGTCGAAGATTCTCTTCACGGCCGGTGCGTGCCGGTAAGCGTAGTTGACCTGCTTCGCCAGCCTCGCTCCCAGCCACTCTTCCCTTTCCGCCGGAGGCATTCTTTCCTTCCAGTCGTCACACAGCGCCTGCAACTGTTTAGCATTCATACGACGCAGCATGGCCTACCTCCCAAATCGCCGTCCATCAAGATCAAAGGCTGGCTCTCTGCCGGCGCAACCTTCCGGCGCGCCCAACAAACGGAAGGTCTACCGTTTCGCCTTCCCTTGCTTTGATGCCTTCGTCTTCTCCTTCTTCTCCGGCTCGATCCGGTATTCCCACATGCAATCGACGCCCTCGATCTTCCTCGTATACGGAGCGTCATAGGGCGGGATCACCAGGGGCCTGCACTTCACGTTGGGAATGACCGCCTTGCCCGTCATACCGAACATAGGAATGTCCCAGTCACGGCACATGACCCTGACGAACTCCATGTCGCCCTTGTCCCGGTAAACGCGCATCGGCTTGCATCTGGTCACCTTGACTATGCCGACGGTCGGGCTCTTCAATTCCACCTCAAAGTCATACAGGTAGGGGCAGCCGCCGGCAGCAGGATGAAACTGGGTGACTTTCAGTATTGCGGCCATATCCTTGCCTTCATGCCCGAGCGCCTGCAGGGTGCGCAGCGCGGTGGGGGGGATATTCCTCAGCCACACCTGCTTGTCCAGCTCACGGGCCACTTCGTGACCGTACTTCTGGGCCACTGCGTCGTACCAGTGGCCGTCCATCTGCTGGTAGGCCCTGGCGAACTGACCCGCCAGTTTGACCAGAGTATCGTGGTCAAGATCCTCCAGATGAATAACGGGTTGCACCGGACCGCTGTAATTCCTTGGGGTTCTCGCCATCAATAACCGCCTTTCTTCAAGAAGTCCAGGGGAGACGTGCTTGCGCCGGAAGGACACCTGCGGTATGGCTGCAAGTGTGACAAACCAATTCCCCCCTTGTGTGGTATGACATGACGTTACACTTCGGCGACGGGAGTTGTCTGTCGGTGTAACCCTGAATCTCTTGTAGGTGAATCACCTACAAGCCCGAGATGTTTCGACTTGACAAGGGGCAGAACCCAATGAGATAAGGGAGGTAGGCCGAAGACGCTCCAACGGATTCGGCACTCGCTTGATGGACCGATGATGCGCTACATTCCCATGCACCGCAAGGGTGGGCCACTGCACGCCGTTGATGAGACCTCCCTGGTACCCGATGAGAAGGCACAGGGGAAGGGGAATCAGTCCAGGGCAAAGTATCCGCCGGTGCGGACCGCGAAGGACCAGACGAAGAATGTGCTGGGGGGACGCGAAGACCTGTACCGCGTTCTCGCCGAGAACGTCTCTGATGTCATATGGGTCAGTGATCTCAAGGCGAATCTCGTCTACATCAGCCCTTCGGTCAAACGGCAGATAGGCTACTCCCCCGAAGAGATCATGAGCCAGCCGCTGACAGTCACCACTAAGAGGCACCTGCGTCAGGCCATTCAGACGGCGCTCAGGTATGCCAACCCCGAGCGCCGGCGGGAAGCCGAAAAGGCACGTCCCTTCCGCATGGCCGTGACGCGCAAGGACGGGACAGTTGTCTGGACCGAGACCTACATGAGCGTTCTTCAGGACCGCAAGGGCCGTGCTGTGGGCATCGTTGGAGCCGTGCGGGACATCACCGAGCGCAAGACATACGAACAGGCGCTGGAGCGATCCGAGTCCCAACTGAGGCTGCTTTCGCAGCGAGTGCTCCAGGTGCAGGAAGATGAGCGTGCCCGCATTGCCCGCGACCTGCACGATCAACTGGGTCAGGAACTGCTGTATCTCAGAATGAAGGCCCAATCGCTGGCGGAACAGATGAATGATCCGCCGGAGGCCCACGAGTCACTGCTGGAACTGGTGAGCCTGATAGACCGCGTGAGGTCGACTTCACACCGCATCGCCGAGAGCGTCAGCCCGCCGATATTGGATGATTTGGGCCTGGTGAGAGCTGTCCAGTTATCCGCCGCGGAGTTCTCCAGGCTGTCTTCCATAGCCTGCTACGTTGATGTCGCCGTTGACAGTGCTGGCATTCCCAAGGAGGTGGCCACGGCGGCATACCGCATTCTTCAGGAAGCTCTGACCAATGTCTCCAAGCATGCGCGGGCCTCGGAGGTTCACGTCAGTATAAGGAAGATGCGCAAGGACCTGGTGCTCAGGATATCAGATGACGGCGTCGGGCTGGATGACTCGGTGTCCGAGACGAGTTCGCTTGGCCTCGTAGGCATGAAGGAGAGAGCCCGTTTGGCCGGTGGGTCCGTGCAGATCACCAACCGCCCCTCAGGTGGAGTGCAGGTCCTGGCACGGCTGCCGCTCGACGGCAGCCGTCCAGCAACGGTGGACAGCATCACACAGCGAAGACTGGTGGGCCAGTAGCCCGCTGGGGAAGCCGGTGTCTGTAGGCACGCTCAGGCCCTGGGACGGGACAATCAGTGACGTTCTAAAGAGAAGCGATGATCAGAGTCCTGCTGGCAGACGATCATCACCTGGTCCGCGCCGGGATGAAGAGTCTGCTCGAGAAGAGCCTGGACATACGCGTTGTGGCGGAGGCTTCCGATGGGCTGGAGGCTGTGACGCAGTTCAAGGCACTCCGGCCCGACGTGGTGATCCTGGACATTTCCATGCCCAATATGGACGGCCTGGAGGCCGCCAAATACATCCTTTCCATCGACCAGAGCGCGGCCATTCTCATCCTCACCATGTACCCGGAGAAGCAGTATGCGGTGAGGGCCATCAGGGCCGGTGCTCTAGGCTACATCACTAAGAGCGCCTCCACTTCTGAATTGCATGCTGCAGTCCGCAACGTGGCAGTCAAAAAGCGGTTTCTCCTGGAGGAGGGAGTGGATGCCCTCAGCGCTGGACTCTCATCAGGCAAGGCAGGCGCCGGACCGGTTGACTCTCTCTCCGACCGCGAGTTGCAGGTCCTGCGTCTCATCGCCCGGGGCCGCAAGGTCAAGGAGATATCTCAGGAGCTAGACGTCAGAACGAAGACCGTCGAGACCTACAGGTCGCGAATCCTGCGCAAGCTGGGTCTGCGCAACAATGCCGAGCTCTGCCGCTTTGCCTTCGAAAACGCCCTGCTCGACGGATAACGCCGGACCCCGATAGCGGATTACAGTCTGTTCCCTTTGCCGGCCTCTGACCCCGCCGTGGCCCCTGTGTGTCCACTTCAGTCCGCGCGCTTCCTCTGGGCCATTGCCTTCTTGATGAACTCGACGATGTCGTCCGTCATGGCGCCGGGCCGGAAGATCTCCTGAATCCCCATCTGCTTCAGCACCGGCACATCCTCCTCAGGTATGATGCCGCCAGCGACCACAAGGACATGATCCAACCCCTTCTGTTTGAGGCCATCCATGATCAGCGGAAAGAGGTCCATATGCGCTCCTGAGAGTATGCTCAGCCCGACCACGTCCACGTCCTCCTGAAGCGCAGCTTCGACTATCATCTCGGGAGACTGCCGGAGGCCGGTGTAGATAACTTCCATACCTGCTTCACGCAACGCGCGAACAATCACCTTGGCTCCGCGGTCATGGCCGTCCAGACCCGGTTTCGCCACCAGGACGCGGATCTTCTCCTGCTTCCTGCTATTGTTGCTCATGTTCTCTTCCCTCGGCTCAGTGCTAGCCGATGAGTTGCCTGGCAATAGTCATACGCTGCATCTCGGATGTCCCCTCGTATATCTCCGTTATCTTGGCATCTCTGAAGTAGCGCTCGACGGGGTAATCCTTGATATAGCCGTATCCGCCGTGTATTTGTACCGCTTTCGTCGTGATGCTCATGGCGGCTTCAGCAGCAAACAGCTTGGCCATGGCCGCCTCTTTGAGGTAGGGCAGTCCCTGGTTCTTCAAATACGCTGCCCGGTAGGTCAGAAGCCGTGCCGCGTCGACGTACGTCGCCATGTCAGCCAGCATCCACTGCACCGCTTGGAAGCCCGCGATCGGCTGGCCAAACTGCTGGCGGTCCTTGGCATACGCCAGCGACGCCTCCAGGCCGGCGCGTGCAATGCCGACTGCCTGCGCCGCCACGTTAATGCGGCTGGCGTCGATGGCCCCCATGGCCACTTTGAAACCACCCCCCTCACCACCGAGCCGGTTCCCGACAGGCACGTGGCAATTCTCAAAGACCAGCTCTGCCGTCGAAGAGCCTCTGATGCCCAGTTTACGTTCCTTCTTGCCCACCGAGAATCCCGGTGTCCCCTTCTCCACGATCAGGGAAACGATCCCCCTGTGCCGCAGCGACTTGTTCGTCGTGGCGAATACCACCGCGATGTCGGCCTCAGCCCCGTTGGTAATGAACACCTTCGTGCCATCCAGGACGTAGTGGTCACCCTTAGGCGTGGCCGCGGTCTGAATGGCAGCAGCGTCGCTGCCGGCACCCGGCTCCGTCAGCGCAAAGCAGGCCAGCTTCTGCCCCTTGGCTACGGGCACCACAAACCGTTTCTTCTGGTCGTCTGTCCCAAACATGTATATGGGATAGCACGCGAGGGAGAGCGACGCCAGATACACGGTGCTCGTGCTGGCGCAGGCCCGGGCAATTTCCTCCGTGGCGATGACGAGATGGATGGCGTCGCCGCCACTCCCGCCGTATTCCTCTGAAATGGAGACACCCATCAACCCCAGCTCGGCTATCTTCCGTATGTTCTCCGCCGGGAACTTCTCCTCCTCGTCCACCTGGGCCGCCACCGGCTGGAGTTCGTTGGTGGCAAAGTCCCGCACCATCCGCTGGAATATCTGCTGGTCTTCCGTCAGTGCAAAGTCCATCAGTCACCTCCCTTACCGTTTCTAGGCCACAAGCAACTCGACATGCTCTCCGAAGACCTCCCGCAGTACACCGCACATCTCGCCCAACGTCGCATACGCCCGCACTGCCTCGAGAATGTACGGCATCAGGTTGGCATCGCCTCTCGCAGCCTCCCGGAGCTCATTCAGGCACCGCGCCACCTCCCTGTTGTCTCTCTCCCTCCTTACCTGGTTCAGCCGGTCCAGATGCCGCTGCTGCCCCCTGGCTACGTCCCTCATGAGTGGGATTTCCACTGGCTCATCCGTCACGTATTCATTCACCCCAACCACTATCCTCTGCCTCGATTCGACCTCCTTCTGGTATCGGTAGGCAGCCTGAGCGATCTCTTTCTGAAAGAACCCTTTGTTGATCCCAGCAACCACGCCTCCCAACGCCTCTATCTTTCGGAAGTACTCCCGGGCGGCCTCCTCCATATCGTTAGTCAGCGCCTCCACCATGAAGCTGCCTCCCAGCGGATCCACCGAGTTGGCCACCCCGCTCTCGTGGGCGACTATTTGCTGGGTGCGCAACGCAATGCGGACAGCCTTCTCCGAAGGCAATGCCATGGCCTCGTCCATGGAGTTGGTGTGGAGAGACTGCGTTCCCCCCAGCACCGCCGCCAGGGCCTGTATGGTCGTGCGGACGATGTTGTTCTCCGGCTGCTGTTCGGTCAGGCTGCACCCCGCCGTCTGAGTATGGAACCTCATCCAGCAGCTGCGCTCCTTCTTTGCTTTGAAGCGCCCCTTCATCTCCCGGGCCCATATGCGCCGTGCCGCCCGGAACTTGGCGATCTCCTCAAAGAAGTCATTGTGGCAGTTGAAAAAGAAGCTGAATCTGGGCACGAAGTCATCAACATCCAGGCCGCGCTTCAATCCCAGCTCCACATAGGCGAACCCATCGGCCAGCGTGAACGCCAGTTCCTGCTGGGCCGTCGCCCCGGCTTCACGGATATGGTATCCACTGATGCTGATCGTGTTCCAGAGAGGCATGTACTTGGTCCCGAACTCGATGGTGTCAGCCACCAGCCTTAGGGACGGCTCCGGCGGATAGATGTAGGAAGCCTGAGACATGTACTCCTTCAGTATGTCATTCTGAATGGTGCCGCCCAGCCTGGCCATGGGTATGCCCTTCTTCTCGGCCGCTACGATGTACATGGCCCAGATGATGGCCGCCGGCCCGTTAATGGTCATCGAAGTGGTCACCTTGTCCTGCGGTATTCCGTCAAACAGGATCTCCATGTCGCGCAGCGAAGATATGGCCACCCCGCACTTGCCGAACTCACCCCTGGCCTCCTTCGCATCTGTGTCGTAGCCGACCAGCGTCGCATAGTCGAAGGCAATACTGAGGCCAGTCTCGCCATGGCTGAGCAGGTACTTGAAGCGGGCATTGGTCTCCTCGGCCGTTCCAAAGCCGGAGAACATGCGCATGGTCCACAGCCGTCCTCTGTAACCGGTGGGATGAATGGCTCTCGTAAATGGATACCTGCCCGGCATACCGAGGTCCCCCGTGTACGAAAGCGTTCGGACATCCAAGGGCGTATAGACGCGCTTGACCGGCATACCCGATACCGTCGTGAACTCCGGCAGCCTCTCGGCTGTATCCTTTGTATCGCCTTCTACGAGCGGTACCTGCCGCTCGAGACTCTCCAGCTCATTCTGGTCAAAGAGATGATGGCTGTCCAAGGCCGCTCCTTTCCGTATGCCTTGCTAACACTTACCCTTTGGAGCCACCGACGAGCACCAGCCGAATGGCCGATTGCCATCCGAGACGCTCTACGGCGAAACATGCAGGACCTGCAGGCTGACACCCGGAGTCTCTCTGCCCCGTGCGCCGCAACTCCAAAAAAGCTGGCGTCCCTGCCGAGACTCGAACTCGGAACCTACTGCTTAGAAGAACGCCGCCGCCGCAAAACAGATTCTACGCTCACTCCCAAGCGTGACCCCAAACCGGGACCCACTGCTTGTGACAATTC
>JAUCPZ010000346.1 GCA_030372995.1 Dehalococcoidia bacterium | reverse complement strand
ACCCTGTATGAAGAAGGTGAAGGCGGCATCGCAGGTATGGCGATCGACGACGACGGCAACATCTATGTCGTGGGGAGTGGCGAATGGGCCTATGATGCGAGTACCACTCTAAAGTATGATCCCAGCGGGAACTTGCTTTGGGCAACGAGAGCGAAGTATGAAACGTGCAAAGCCTACGCAATGACCATGGACGATCAGGGCAACGTGTACGTGGCTGGCGAGAATTGTTCGATCATCAAATATGACCCGCAGGGAAACCAAGTCTGGTCCGTCTACTATAATGCGACGCCCCAGATCGGGTATCTCTGGGACATAGCACTAGATGGTTCCGGGAATATCTACGTGGTCGGCAACTGGGATCTGGGGGCCAGAATCACGTTGGGTAGTGGCGACCCGTTCCACAGAGACCAGTACACCTACTACACTGCCAAGTATGCCCAGGGCGAGTGACGGCAGGCTTCGCCACCCTCTGGTTCAGGCAGGTTTGCCGACGCGACTGCACCACGACCTGTCCGGCATGGTCAGGCTGATGCGCAGCGCATGAATGTACAAGAGTCACCAGCCAATTCGCCGTTCTACGACCAATCCGTGATAATCCGACATCTCGCAGACACTCACACTCACCACCCCTCCCTCGGATCGAGTACAATGGAGGCCAAACGACCATGGGCCTCAAAGACCAGAACCTGATCAGCCTGAAGGAGATCGACGGCCCGCAGGCGCCGCATGACGCCTTCCTGAAGCGGATGGTGGACCTGCGCAAGGACGCCCTGACCTACGTGGACGACGTCGCCAAGCTGGCCGAATTCGTGGGCGGCGATGCCGAGAGCCTGGGCCTGCGCGAGGACTGGGCTCTGCGCAAAGAGGCCTTTCCCGGCGTCGAAATCCACTTTGTCTTCAACAAGGCTGATGACGAGTTCCCGGCCAGCCTCCGCATCCTCTTTTCTGGGCAGCGCGTCCGCAGCATCAGCGGCGAAGACCTGATCGAGTTGACCGTCGCCTGCCTGAACCATATGCTGAGATACGTGAAGGAGACGGTGGCCGACCCGCCGGAAATCTGCTCGAAGGTATGAGAGACAGCGCCAAGCTCAAGGAGCAACTCCAGGAGATCCTGGCCCGGTACCGGGGCGAGAGGGTGGAATTGATCCTCATCCTGGAGGAGGTCCAGGAGCGGCTGGGCTTCCTGCCGAAAGAGGCCCTGCTGGAGATCGCCGATTTCGTGCACATGTCTGCTGCATCCGTCTTCGGCGTGGCCACGTTCTACAACCGCTTCCGCTTCACGCCCATCGGCCGGCACGCCATAAGGGTGTGCATGGGGACCGCGTGCCACGTGGCGGGTGGGGCACTGGTCATGGAGGCGCTGGAGCGGGAACTGGAGATCAAGGTGGGCGATGTCACGCCGGACGAGGAGTTTAGCCTGGACCGCATCGCCTGCGTGGGCTGCTGCGTTCTGGCCCCAGTGATCGTCATCAACCGCGAGGTCAGCCCCAGGATGACGCCGTTCAAGGTGGAGGAGGTGCTGGCGGGGTTGAAGGAGCCAAAGGAGAAGGTGTGAGGTATTTCACCCTCTCCCTAGCCCTCTCCCGTCGAGGGAGAGGGAATTCCTCCTGGATTCCCCGCCTTCGCGGGAATGACAGAGGAGGCGACGCGTTCCACGCGTTGCGCGTCCCCCGTTCTCGGCATTGGGGCGTGCAGAGGGCCGAAGGCCCTCTGCGTTTGTTTCTTTTCCCCCTTTACCAAAGGGGGATCAAGGGGGATTGGCCTGCGGGGTCAAGGGGAGGTGGGCACAGCCCACCCTACGGCACCGGCAACGACGAGAACTCTGGTGGCATGACATGAACTATGAAACCATTCGCCGCCAAGCCGCCGCGGAATGGGATGTTCTCAACCGGAAGACCCGTATCCTGATCGGCACGGCCACCTGCGGCCGCGCGGCGGGCTCCGGTCCCGTGGCCAAGGCCTTCGAGGCGGAGATCAAGCGGCAGAATGCCGACGCCGCCGTCCACTGGGTAGGGTGCATGGGCCTGTGCTACGCGGAACCTCTGGTGGTCGTCCTGAAGCCGGACAATTTCAACGTCTGCTATGGCAGGGTCACGCCGGACCTGGTGCCGCGGCTGGTGGAGGGCTACGTCCTCGGCGACGACCCGCAACTCGACTTGGCGCTGGGCACCTTTGAGGTGAAGGATGGCCTGGCTCCTGTCATACCGGAGTTGCCCCGATTCGAGCGCGAGCTGCGCCTCATACTGCGGCACTGCGGCTATATCGATGCCGAGAACATCAACCACTACATCGCCCGCGGCGGCTACGGCAGCCTGGCCGCGGCGCTCCGCATGCGGCCGGAGGAGATCATCGACGCTGTCAAGCGGTCGGGGCTGCGGGGGCGGGGCGGGGCCGGCTTCCCCACGGGCCGCAAATGGGAGCTGTGCTACCGGGCCGCCGGCCAGCCGAAGTATGTCATCTGCAACGCCGACGAGGGCGACCCGGGAGCGTTCATCGACCGGGCTATTCTGGAAAGCGACCCGCATTCGGTGATCGAGGGCATGATGATCGCCGGCTACGCCATGGGCACATCCCGCGGCATCATCTACGTCCGCGACGAGTACCCGCTGGCGGTGAAGCGCTTCGCCACTGCGATCAAACAGGCTGAGGCCGCCGGTATTCTGGGGCACAATGTCATGGACAGCGGTTTCGGGTTCGACATCTACGTTGTGGAAGGCGCCGGCGCCTTCGTCTGCGGCGAGGCCAGCGCGCTGATGTACTCCATCGAAGGCAGGCGGGGCATGCCCAGAGTGCGGCCGCCGCACTCGACCGAGGCGGGGCTGTGGGGAAAGCCTACCTTGTTGAACAACGTGAAGACTTTCGCCAGCGTGCCGCTGATCATCGAGAAGGGCGCCCGCTGGTTCGCTGGCATCGGCACGGAAGGCAGCAAGGGGACAGCGCTTTTTGCCCTGGCCGGGAAAGTGGCGCAGACCGGCTTGGTCGAAGTGCCCATGGGTACCACGTTGCGCCAAGTGGTGTTCGACGTCGGCGGCGGCATGCCCAACGGGAAGACCTTCAAGGGCGTGCAGATCGGCGGCCCCTCAGGCGGCTGCCTGCCTGCCAGCCTCCTGGACACGCCCATAGACTTCGACTCGCTGACCAGCGCCGGATCGATGATGGGCTCAGGCGGCATGATCGTGCTGGACGAGGACAACTGCATGGTGGACACCGCCCACTACTTCATGGACTTCATCCAGAAGGAGTCCTGTGGGAAGTGCACCATGTGCCGCCTGGGGACCAAGCACATGCTGGACATCCTGACAGACATTACCACAGGAAAGGGAACAATGGAGTCGCTCGACCTGCTCCTGGAACTGGCCCAAGGTGTGAAGGCCGGCTCTCTCTGCGGCCTCGGCAAGTCTGCCCCCAACCCGGTGCTCACGACAGTACGCTACTTCCGGGACGAGTATGAAGCCCACATCATTCAGAAGCGCTGCCCAGCGCTCGTCTGCAAGGAGCTGATCGCGTACTACATACTCCCCGACAAGTGCTACAAGGGCTGCGACCACTGCGTGCTCTCCTGCCCGGTCGAGGCCATCAGCACCGACGAGAAGAGGGGGATCAAGGTCATCGATCAGGGCAAGTGCACCAAGTGCGGAAGCTGCATCCTGATTTGCCCTCCCGAGTACAACGCCATCGTCAAGCTCTCTCCGCCCAGCCTCGTGCCGCGGGACAAGTGAGGAGACCACCATGAAGAGACCTCGAACCTCTTTGGATGCCGTGTTCAATCCGAAATCCGTAGCTGTCGCCGGAGCCTCTCCCGGCAAGCAGGGCCAGCTCTTTCTGGACAGCTTCCTGGCTTCCGGGTACAAGGGCAAGATATTCGCTATCAACTCCAAAGGGCAGGAAGTATCCGGGATGAAGGCGTACAAGAGCATCAAAGATCTGCCGGAGTCTGTAGATTACGTTGTCTGCTGCATCCCCGCCCCGGCCGTGCCCCAGCTCATCCGCGATTGCGGAGCCAAGGGCGTCAAGGTGGTGTCGGTGTTCACCGCCGGCTTCTCGGAGATTGGGACCGATGAGGGCAAGCGCCTGGAGAAAGAGGTGGCCCAGGCCTCCCGCGAGACGGGAGTCAGGGTCATCGGCCCCAACTGCCTGGGCGTCTACGCACCGGGGGTGGGCTTTTCCTACACCACCGACTTTCCCAAGCAGGCGGGCACCGTGGCCTTCCTTTGCCAGAGTGGCGGTAACTCGGTTTACACGACGCGGGCAGCCGGCTACCGGGGCGTCCGCTTCAGCAAGGTCATCTCCTACGGGAACGCCTGTGACATCAACGAGTGTGAGCTGCTGGAGTACCTCATTCAGGATGATGAGACCAAGATAGTGGCCATCTACATCGAGGGGGTCCGCAACGGCCCGCGCTTCTACCGGGCGCTGACCGAACTGACCAAGACCAAGCCGGTCGTCATACTAAAGGCCGGCTACACGCAGGCCGGAGCGAAAGCAGCCGCCTCGCATACCGGATCGCTGGCCGGCTCCGATGAAGTCTGGGACGAGCTGCTGCAGCAGGCCGGCGCGATCCGCGTGTACAGCCTCGAGGAGTTGGTCGACGTGATGGTCACGTTGTACCTGCTCCCTACTCCACAGGGCCGCCGGGTGGGCATCTTCGGAGGAGGCGGCGGGGCCACCGTCCTGGGTGCCGATGACTGGTCGAAACACGGATTCGTGCTGCCCCCGCTGCCCAAGGTGATCAAGGAGGAACTCCGGACATCGGTCCCCACTGAGGCCGGCCTGATCCTGAGCAATCCCATCGACCTGTCCGGCTTCGCCTACAGCGAACGCTTCTATTCCCTGATCAGAAGGCTGCTGACCTACAGAGACTTCATCGATCTGTCCGTCATCCATATCGGTTTCGGACAGGCCGCCTGGTTCTCCACCGACCTCTTTGATGCCCAGATCAGTGTCTTCAAAGACGCTGTCGTGAAGCTGAAGGCCGACATCAACCGGCCGCTGGCGCTGGTCATACAGTATCTCATCACGGGCTGGGACTGGCAGAAGGGCGTGGATGATATCCAGCAGAGTTGCGCCGCGGCTGGGGTTCCCGTCTACCACTCAATGGTCAGCGCGGCCAAGGCTATCGACCGGGTCCTGCGGTACTATGAGAAGCGCCAGACGGCGGGGGAGTACGCGGGGCAATGAATCCCGCCCCGAACGGACCGGTTCCGCTGTGCTCTACCCCTCCACGCTTGGGCGCATGCCGATGCGGGCAAACGTATTCGACCACGGGGCGGGCAAAGGGCCTCCGGCCCTCGGCGTGAGTTGATCTTCCCCAAGATCGAAGATTCGCCTCAGGAGAAGTGGGGGGCATAGGGGGTTGACAGCCCCCCGTGCTTCTCAGCGATGATATAGAAGCGCACGGTTGGCGCAATTGCGTCTTGAGGTGCTGAAATGAAGAAGTCACTTGATGCGGTATTCTACCCAACCTCCATCGCCATCGCCGGGGCCTCGCCCGGCAAGTCGGGGCAGTGGTTCCTGGACAGCATCCGCACCGCCGGCTTCATGGGCACCATTTACGCTGTCAATCCCAAGGGCACGGAGGTGTCCGGTTTGGTGGCCTACAAGAGCATCAGGGACATACCCGGGCCGGTCGATTTCGTAATCTGCTGCATACCGGCTCCCGCCGTGCCGCAACTCATCAAAGACTGCGCCACCAAGGGCGTCAGAACCATATCCATGTACACCTCCGGCTTCTCCGAGATCGGCACCGAAGAGGGCCGGCGTTTGGAAAGGGAGATCGTGCGCCTGGCCAAGGCTGCCAACATCCGCATCGTCGGCCCGAACTGTCTTGGCGTGTACTCGCCGAAGATCGGGCTCACGTTTGCCTCGGACTTCCCGCGGCGCGTGGGGAAGGTCGCCCTCATGGGCCAGAGCGGCGGCAACACCTCATACCTGCTGCGCGCCTCCAGCCAGCGGGGCGTCCGGTTCAGCAAGGCCGTGTCCTACGGCAACGCCGCTGACATCAACGAGACGGAACTCCTGGAATACTTTGGCCAGGACGCCGAGACTGAGATCATCGCCGCATACATCGAAGGCGTCAGGGCCGGCGACCGCTTTCACCGCGTGCTGGCGGACGTCTCGGCCCGGAAGCCAGTCCTCATCCTAAAGGGCGGGTACACCAAGGCCGGCGGCGAGATCGCCGCCTCGCACACTGGCTCTCTCGCCGGGTCGGCAGAGATCTGGGACAGCCTGATGCGCCAGACGGGAGCCATCCGCGTCTGCAGCCTGGAGGAGATGGTGGACCTGCTGGTAACATTTGCTCTAATGCCTCTGCCGAAAGGCCGTAACGTGGGGGTGTTCGGCGCGGGCGGCGGGGCCAGCGTCTTGGCCACCGATGAGTTGACTCTTTGCGGGTTCAAGGTGCCCCGGCTGCCGGAAGGGCTGGTCAAGGAGCTGATGGGCAGGTTCGGCAACACGGCGGGCATGATCTTCAAGAACCCCATCGACCTCTCGATGGTCGGCTACAGCGAAGGCTTCTACGACGTCGTCAAGAGGCTGATGACGTACAAGAAAGGCGACTGGTTTGACTTCGGCCTGATCCACGCCGGTTTTGGGCAGGCGGCTTGGTTCACCTCTTCGGCGTTCGACCAGGAGACGGCCCAGTTCCGCGACTTCGTGCACCGCATCCACCGGGAGACTGACAAGCCGCTGGCCTTGGTGCTCCAGTTCCTCATCACCAACTGGGACTGGCTCAGGGCGCTGGAGCTGCAGCGCGGCTGCAGCGACGCCGGCATGCCGGTCTATCACTCGATGGGCAGCGCCGCGAGGGCCATCGACCGGTACATCGCTTATCATGAGGGGCTGAAGAAGCCAGTCAAGTGCGCGTAGACACGTGGGTTCCAGATGGGCCTCTACCCCCTGCGTCTCTCTCGTTGACCTGAGCGAGGGCTAGGTCGCAGCACACGCCAATACCGTGACGGTGCAGCGGAACGCTGCCATGGGTCTGGGCGCACATCTTCCAGGGTAGATCATGTCCCGAGGGAGGGCCAGGTGCTATCAGGACTGCACCCCCAAGGCATCTTTGCCCGCTTCTCCCCAAAGCGCTATCATGTCTATGTAGCCGCAGGCGTCCCCGTCTAGATTATGGACAAGAATCAGGCCCTTGATGCCGTTTTCAACCTCAAGTCGGTGGCCATTGTCGGTGTGGCCAAGGATGATGAATTCAATACCGGGCGCCTTTTCCTGAACCACATCATCGAATACGGTTTCAAAGGCCCCATCTACCTGGTCAACCCCAAGGGTGGCGAAGCATTCGGCATCAAGATCTATCCCCATATGAAGGACATTCCCGGAACTGTGGATTACGTGATCTCGTGCATCCAGGCCCCGTTGGTGCCGCAACTGATCAAGGATTGCGCCGCCAAAGGCGTGAAGGCCATCTGCTCGTTCACCTCAGGCTTCTCTGAGTTCGGCACCCAGGAGGGCAGAGAGCTGGAACGGGAAGTCAAGAGGCTGGCCGAAGACACGGGCGTGCGGGTCATCGGCCCCAACTGCATCGGCATACACTCGCCGAAGGCCTGCTTCTCCCCAGCCCCGGATTTTCCCAAGGAGAGCGGCGGCGTGGCATTCCTAAGCCAGAGCGGCGGCAACACGCTGTACCTGGTGCGGGCGGCGGGCGCCAGGGGCATCCGCTTCAGCAAGGTGATCTCCTACGGCAACGCTGCTGACATCGACGAGACCGACCTGTTGAGCTACTTTGGGCAGGATCAAGAAACAGAAATGATCGCCGCCTACATCGAGGGTGTCAAGGATGGACGGCGTTTCTACCGCACGCTCCGTAACGTGGCAGAATCGAAGCCAGTGGTCGTTCTGAAGAGCGGCCGCACCCGGGCCGGCTCCGAAGTGGCTGCTTCCCACAGTGCCGCCCTGGCTACCCCTCACCAGGTCTGGAAAGACGCCGTGCGCCAGGCCGGGGCCATCAGCGTAGACACGCTGGACGAACTGGCAGACATGCTGGTGACTCTGTCGTACATGCCTCCGCTGGGAGGAAAGAGGCTGGCCATGGTAGGGGTCGGGGGCGGGGCAGGGGTTCTGGGCACTGATGACTGGGATGACCAGGGGTTCGTCCTGCCCAGCCTGCCCGAGCAAATCAGGCAGGCCTGGAAAACAGCCCTCGGCAACGTCGCCGGGACTATTCTGGCCAATCCGGTGGACATCCCCTTTCTGGGATTTGGTCAAGAACCGTTCATGAATGCGCTGGCCCAGCTTCACACTTTCGACGGGATCGACCTCCTGGTCTTTCACACTCCCGTGAGGGGGCAAATGATATCCGCGGCTGTGGGGGGCATGCTTCTCGATGCAGAAGCTGAAACCATCATTAAGATACATAAAGCCCCAGGGAAGCCCATGGCCATAGTCTTGCACTACGAGGCCAACCTGGACGGCTGGAAACTGGCTGACAAGCAGACCAGAAGGTTCTACGAGGCGGGCCTGCCGGTGTACTACTCTATACCCAGTGCGGCCAAGGCCATAGATCGGTACCTGAGGTACCTCGCCGGAAGCAAAGCGGGCTAGCGCTCTGCTGTGGAGCGGGGGGGCTGCGGCTGAGTGTCTCCCTCCAGGTGCTTACGGTCCACTTCAGCCATCTCTTCCATCGTCTCTTTGGTCATCTTCTTCATCATCTTGCCGCTCACCAGGCCGAACGCCTTACCCACCGCACCACCCAGGTGCATCTTGAAGTCGGTGACGTACGTGACCTCGGTCCCTTGGGGGACAGACTTGAGGGTCACCTTCTGACGGGAGCCCTTGGCTATGCCGTCCAGTGTCTCTGTCTCGATGCTTTGCGGCAGGCGATAGACCGTCCTGATGGTATAGCGGATGGTCTGCGACCCGACTGTCTGCTTGACCTCGACCACGAATTCGTTATCCTTCTGGCTCAAAACGGTAGAGGTTGTGTCACTGCGCGCGTGGGCACTGCTGTAGACTTCGCGATTCCCGAAATACTCAAGGGCCTTTTCCAGCGGTACGTGGAAAACCTTCTGGAGTTCAACCTTCGGCATACCTCACCTCATTCATATTCGCTGCCACATCCCCCCTGACTTGCGGTGCGATTCTACAGGGTCTTCTCGAGAGATACAACCTAGTTCCCGCCCCCCATGTCAGCAGCGACGATCGGGGTGAACTCAATTCCGCCGTCGATTTCGAAAAGCCTCCCTGTGACCCAGTCCGATGCCGAAGACGCCAGGTATATGGCCGCCAGGGCAATGTCCTCCGGCTTGCCCAGCCGCTTCAGCGGGGTAGCAGCCTCGATCCTCTCTTTGACAGCACCGAGCACCGGACCACTGCCTTCCGTCCAGACCGCGCCCGGCAAGATGGCGTTCACCCTGATGTAAGGGGCCAGCTCCCAGGCCAGCGTCAGGGTCAGGGAGTTCACCCCTGCTTTCGCCGCGCCGTAGCCGAGCATCCCCGGACAGGGGATCTTGGAATCGCGAGTGGATATGTTGACGATTGCTCCGGACTTCTGTTCCAGCATCACCGGGGCCACCGCCTTGCTGCAGAGGAAGGTAGCCGTCAGGTTCTGCCTCAGGACAGCTTCCCAGGCAAGCTGGCTTGTCTTCAGGGCGGGTTTGAATACGGTGCCGCCGACGTTGTTGACGAGAATATCAATGCGGCCGAACTCCTGCCTGGCTTGGCTGACCATCCTTTCCACCTGCTCGCCCTCCCGCACGTCGCATCCGAGACCCAGCGCCCGCCTACCCAGAGCTTGCACCGCGGCTACGGTGGCCTCAACGTGGCCGGCCGTCATGTCCACGCAGATCAGGTCGGCGCCCGCCTCCGCGAAACCAAGAGCGATCCCCTTTCCTATTCCCCTTCCGCATCCTGTCACCAGTGCCACTTTGCCCGCCAGAGAGAACCTGTCGAGTATCATGTTGAGCCTCCAGATGAAACTTCATGTGCACAGCTGCGGACATCGCCCTCACTCGCCTGGCGTTATGCGGCGAGCCGCCGTTGCCTATCATACACTGAGACCAACGGCCGTCAACAGAGGCAGCACGGAAAGGACGAAGTGCCTCAGAACCGCCTATCCTTTGAACCGGCGCATCAGGTAGATGCCACCGGTGACCATCGCACACCCTGAGATTCCGCAGCCCAGTACGAGGTCCAGCCACTTGACCGCCGATGCCGTGTCGATGTCGCCCGGGCCGAGACCCGACAGGACCAGAAGGACGCCGACGCAGAGCAGGGTGGCACCGATGGAGACAAAGAGGAAGCCAAGGAACTCTGCAATCAGCTTAACCGCGCGGGAAGACTTCATGCACCTGATTGTGACAGAGGGGGCAGGGCCATTCTTGAGACCTTGGTCCCTATTGGGGGGCCATTCGACATGCGCGATCAGGGGGAGGTGCGCTGCCAGACTATGGAGGCCAGCGGCGGTAACGGCCGCGCTGGCGGTAGCAGGCGGTCATCGTCCGCCAGTTCACCGGCGGCGCTCGAACATACCGGGGCCTGTGCTCACGCCCAACCGGACTGCATCTCATCCTGACCGCTCATCATCGAATCCAGCATCTGGAGGAGATGGGTTCTGATGGTCTCAGTCACCTGGAACTCACCGGGATCCTTCGTCCTCAACTCCTGAGCCAGATTCCTGAGGTTGTTCAGGATGCTGCTGTAGGCTTCGAACTCTGTTCTCAATGCGCTGCTCATGCGTCTTCTCTCCGTGCCTCTCCGTCTGGAGGCTCTCGAACCGCGTGCGTGTCCCGTCCAGATCAGGTCCTCTCGCTCCTGTAGGCCTCACCTCCTCACCGACCTCCCTGGATCACGCGGATGCGGACAAGCCTCGTCCTCCCGCCCGGCCGGACCCGCCTGACCTGCCCATTTTGCCGTCTACTCGGTCAAAGGACGGAGACTGCAGGAATCGTCTGGAAGAGACAGTCTGCCCTTTGACGGCGTGAGCTCTACGTCAAGAAGGGATACGCGGGCAGACAGAACCTAGAGGATTGCCACTCCTACCACCCCCAGCCCCGTTGTAGATATCGCCATCAGTGTGCCAGTACGGCCATGTCCCTCAGGGACAACCATATTTTACACCTTCGGGCGCGAGGGACTGTCAATATGTTCGTCAAAAACGTGACCTCGTTTACAGCCTCCGGAGGGCCAGGCAACTTGACAGCCTCTTGCGCCTGCCTGCTATCATCCCAGACGATACGCGTACGAAGGTGCCACCTGGCCAACCGAGGCATCCCACCAGCCTGCAGGTCTAGGAAGATGAACCAACGATCCGATATGCCAGCTCATGCGGCCGCGGGTGAAACCGCTGCCTACCGCGATCCGGAGCGACTGCTTCAGGATCTCATCCATTTCGATACCACCAACCCGCCGGGCAACGAGGCGGAGTGCGTGCGCTACATAGAGCAACTGCTGGCTGGCGCTGGATTCCAGGCGGTTCTCCTGGGCCGGCAGCCGGATCGGCCCAATCTGATCACCCGCCTTCCCGGCCGCGGCGCCGCCCCGCCGCTCCTGCTGCACGGTCACGTCGATGTGGTGACAACGGCCAACCAGAAATGGACGCACCCTCCGTTCGAGGGCAAAGTGGCGGACGGCTACATTTGGGGGCGGGGAACCTTGGATATGAAGGGTGGTGTGGCTATGATGCTGGCTGCTCTTCTGCGCGCCAAGGCGGAGAGCTTCGTGCCGGCGGGCGACGTGGTGCTCGCCATCCTGTGCGACGAAGAGACGGGCAGCGACCTCGGCTCAAAATACCTTGTCGAGAACCATCCGGAGCACTTTCGAAATATCCGCTATGCTATCAGCGAAGGCGGTGGTTTCGCTATCTACATTGGGAAGAGAAAGCTCTACCCCATCATGGTGACTGAGAAACAACTCTGCACCATGAGGGCCACAGTGTGCGGCGCAGGGGGACATGGCTCCATGCCGGTCCGAGGGGGCGCGATGGCCAGGCTGGCGCGGCTCATCCAAAGGCTGGACCGACGCCGCCTGCCGGTGCGCATCACCCCCGCTACCCGTCTGACGGTCGAGGGGGCATCCAAGGCGCTGCCGTTCCCGGCCAACCTCGTCTTGCGGCAGACCCTCAACCCGCTGATGACGGACAGGATACTGGCGCTGTTCGGGCCCGGAAGAACAGCGCTGGACCCTCTTTTCCGCAACACGGTGGCAGCGACGGTGGTGCATGCCAGCGACAAGTTCAATGTGATCCCGAGCGAGATCACCATTGAGCTGGATGGGAGGCTCCTGCCTGGATGCAGCCCAGAGCAGTTCACCGCCGAACTGCGCCATGTCATCGGCCACGACGTAATGCTCGAGGTGATCCGGTACGACCCCGGCCCCGCGGAACCGGACATGGGATGGTTCGATACCCTCGCCGGCATCCTGCGCCAGGCTGATGCTGAAGGCACAGTGTTTCCGCTCTTGTTCAGCGGCGTCTCCGACGCCCGCTTCTTCCGCCGGCTGGGCATCCAGACCTATGGATTTACACCAATACCGCTCCCACGCCACCTGCGAGCGTGGGAACTCGGTCATGGCCCTGATGAACGGGTGCCTGTCGGCGCCATACGGTTCGGCACCGACGCCATCTACGAGGCATTGAAGCGCTACGGCGCCGCCTGCCCCACTGATCCGTTAGGCAGTCACTGAAAGGGGCTAAGGTCTTGCAGCTACGCCCGCCCGAACTCCCGTTCGAGGCGGCCGGCGCTGAGGTGGATCATGGTGGGGCGCCCGTGGGGGCAGGTGCGGGGGGAGGCGGTCTTCTCCAATTGCCGGATCAGTTCGCCCATTTCTTCCTGACTCAACAGTTGCCCGGCGCGGACCGAGCCATGACAGGCCAGCGAGCGGGCGATCCTCTCCTCTTCGCTGGCTCCGGCAGCTTCATCGTCAAGCGAGTCTATGGCCTCCTTGACCGCTTCGGATATACTCTTGCCCGCCAGCATGGCGGGGACAGCCCGCACGAGATAGGTTCGGTCGCCGAAAGGCTCAAGGGAGAACCCGAATTGAGACAGCATTTCGCCCCCGGTTCTGAGGGTTTCTTGCTGCTTCAAGGTGAGATCCACTGGCAGCGGCTCCAACAGGGATTGGACATCGACTGCTCTGCGGCTGCGCTGCGCCAGCGCTCTTTCGAAAAGCACGCGCTCATGGGCCGCGTGCTGGTCGATCAGATACACTCCGTCGGGCCCTTCGGCGATGATGTAGGTCAAAGATGCCTGTCCCAGCACGCGGAGTATCGGCAGTTCACGGCGGGCTGGTTCCGGGGATGGGGGCTCGGCGGTTCCGGGCTTGTTTTCGACGCGAAGTAGTGAAGGCATTTCCCGTTCCGGCACCGTAGGGAACGCCGGGGCTTCCCGGAACTCAGGAATGGGAGCCCGCTCCGACAGCGCCCGCCGGATCGCCCCGTGAACAGCGTTGAAGACCAGCGGCTCTTGAGAGAAGCGGACTTCCCTCTTGGCTGGATGGACGTTGACATCGACGAATTGCGGCGCTATCGCGATGTTGATGACCGAGATAGGATACCGCCTGACGCCCAGCCAGCCCTCGTATGCCCTTTCCACCGCCCCCGCCAGAGCGCGGCTCTGCACCCACCGCCCATTTACGAAGAAGCTGACGTACCCGCGGGTGGCGCGGCTGAGCGCAGGAGGGCTGGTGTAGCCGCTGACCACTGGCGTCATCCCGCTCTCGGACGCGGCCCCCTTGATCTCCAGCATTGCCTGGGCCACCTCCAGGCCGTAAACCTCCGCGATGGCATCCCTCAGCCGGCCGCTGCCCGGCGTGCGCAGCACCTGGCGCCCATCGATGGAAAGAGTGAACTTTACGCCGGGGAAGGCCATGCAATACTGGCTGACCAGGTTGGATATCTGGTTGCTCTCCGTCGCCGCCGATTTCAGGAACTTCAGCCTCGCCGGCACGTTGCGGAACAGGTGCCGAACCGTGACAGTCGTGCCCCGGGGAGCCGCGCGCACGCCCCGTTCGGCGACCTCACCGCCGCGGAGGGACACAAAAGTCCCAGAGGAATCGTCGCTAGCCCGGGTGAGCATATCCACCTGTGCCACGTGGGCGATGCTGTGGAGTGCTTCACCCCTGAATCCCAGCGAGGTGCGGCTGTCCAGATCGTCCAGGCTCTCGATCTTGCTGGTGGCGTGGTGCTGGAAGGCCAGTTCCACTTCGTCCTTCGGAATGCCGGTGCCGTTGTCTGAGACACGGATCAGGTTCACGCCGCCAGCCCGGGCTTCGATGTCGATCTGCGAAGCGCCGGCGTCTAGGGAGTTCTCGATGAGTTCCTTCACCACCGAGGCGGGTCTCTCCACTACCTCGCCAGCAGCTATCTTGGAGACAACGTCAGGAGAGAGAAGGCGTATCGGCATGGCCCGGGCTACCTGCGCGACATTGTACCATGCGGCTCACAAGAGGAGGAAAGCCCGGGCTTGGACTCGGGAGGTGACGGAGTGCGAAGACCGTTCACCCTATATCAGGCATGCCTGCCGCAGACGGTTGTGCGTTGAGGCCGTGGTCCAGACAGCCACAGAGGCCAGCGGTCGCTGCACTGGGGCAGCCAGCTAGCCGTCACTCGGCTGTGCGACGGGTGTCTCCTTTGCCGGGACCTCGGCGGCTTGCGAAGCCGGCTGCTCCTGTACCTGGAGTTCCGTGTTGTCGAAGATGTACCTGACCAGCCTGTTGATGGCCACGGGCAGGTATAGGCCCAGCGTGATCAAGGAGAAGAACGCGGTGGTGACGCACCACCAAAGTATGTCCCGGCCTCTCCCTTCATACACGATCCTCACCGATCTGTAGGCACTCGCCATCTCTTTCCTCCCCCTTCCGGAACCAGGGCCGGATCATGAGCGCTGCACTGCTCGGCAAACGACTTGCCCGCATCCTGGGGCAGACAGGATCACCCACACCACCCGTGCGGGTGCATCAGAGGAGCATTCCAGAGGGACACGCCCCTGAGCGGCAGTCTTCTAGGATAATAGCAGGCCACCGTGAGGGCGTGTCAACATGCACCGTGGAGTGCTCGGCAAGACAGGACCGGCAGGGCTCCTTTCAGTACGTAGCCGGGTCACAGCGGATGAACGGTATGCTTCATCGTCTCCAGGTCCAGGGTTACCACCGTGCACTTGCCGTAGAGCCAGCCACCGGTCTCGCCCGGGTTGATGATGAGGGGCTTGCCCTCCCGTATTTCCACCTTGTGCGTGTGTCCATACACCACCAGGTCGTAGCGGGAAGCTGTGGCCAACGCTTCCAGGAACTTGGGCTCGTGCATCAGGACGATCTTCCGGCCGCCGACCTCCAACTCCCTGAAGTCGCCCTGCATTTCAGCGATGCCGGCGAACCGCTTCAGCAGATAGGGTTTGTCACCATCGTTGTTGCCGAAGACAGCCACCATCTTGGCCTTGAGTTTGCCGAACTCGATGTTGGTGAACGGAGAGACGATATCGCCGGCATGCAGCACCAGGTCCACCTTCTCCTTGTTGAAGAGAGCCACCGCCTTGGCTATCAGCGGCATGTTGTCGTGGCTGTCAGACATGATTCCCAGCTTCATTTCCAGCTAGCCCTTTACTGTCTCTGACAAGGATACGCTTCGCCCATGGGCCATCATTAGAGGTCGCGCCTCCTGACCCATCCAGGGTCAAGCGGACAACTTCTTTGACCCTTCGTCATTCGAGCCTCGGCGCGTGACCGCTCACCCGGGATGCATCCGGCAGTGTTGCCTCACGTTGGCAATGGCCCTAGCCGCCCGCTCCATGCTGGGGAAGACCGGTATCCCTGCTTCCGAAAACCTGGACTCCACCTCCAGCCGCTCCCTGTCCAGTGTTCCCGGCGGGGAGACCACGATGACCGGCTTGCCGTACTTGCCGCCGGCTGTGGCCACTATCTCGTTCATGCCATCGGCCAGCGCCCGCCCCAAGAACGCAATCAGCAAGTCCACGTTCTCGTAAACGGCAATGAGGTCGACGTCCGAGTCGGCGGCGACAATCTCAATGGCCTTCTCGAAGGCCTGCAGGTTCCCCGATCTCTGGCTGACATCCACCGGATTCACCAGCACGCTGCCCACTTGCCCCAGCACGCCCAGCAACTCCCGGCGCGTCTTCTCCGTGAACGGAATGACCTCTATCCCCTGTCCGGCGCAGGCATCTGCCGAAAGCACCGCCTCCCCACCACCCCCATCGGTCAGCCCGCAAATAATCCCCGGGTTGGCACGCTCCAGCCGGCCCACTGACTGGTAGAGCAGCAGGGCATCCGCCATTTCGTCCAGCCCGTTCACCTCCACCGCCCCCGCCTGATGCAGGGCTCCCGACCACACGCTGGGCGAGGCCGCCAGCGCCCCGGTGTGGGAACTGGCTGCCCTGGCGCCGGCCGCCGTCCGCCCGCCCTTCCAGACGAACACCGGTTTCCGCTGCGTCGCCCCGCGCATAACCTGGATCAGCCGCGCGCTGTCTCGCGGCCCCTCAAGATACATTCCGACCATGCCTGTCTTCGGATCCCAGGCCATGTACTCCAGAAAGTCGGCCGCTCCCAAGTCACAACAGTTGCCGATGCTGGCCACTTTGCTGAAGCCGATGCCGCGCGTCAGCGAGATGGCCGCCATCTTGCCCGCATGACCACCGCTCTGCGAAATGAAGCCGGCAGAACCGATCTTGTTCACCAGTGGCGACGGACCGTAGGGAATGCCCTGCTCGGGGCAGCTTATGCCGATGCAGTTCGGCCCGATGATGCGGAAGCTGCCTTTCCGCGCCCTCCTGGCCATCTCCTCTTCCACCGCAATCCACTCCGGGTCGCCCGTCTCGCGGAAGCCGGCAGTGAAGAAGTAGATCGCGCCGATCTGCTTGGCGGCGCAGTCATCCAGCAGACCCAGGACCCGGGTCCGCGGGATGCAGCAAATGACCAGGTCCACCGGCCCCGGGATGTCAGTCAACCGCGGATAGATCTTGAGGTTCATGATCTCGCCCCCGCCCGGGTTGACGGGGTAGACCACACCCTTATAGCCCGCGGACAGGAGGCCGGCCACCCACTGGTAGCCCATCTTGCGCTGGTCGGTGGAGGCCCCGGCCACGGCTATGGAGCGCGGATAGAATATGCGCTCAAACTGCTCTAACTGCTTCTTGGACAATCCGCTTTGCACTGCACATTCCTCTCCCCACTCCCTGCTGGAGGATGGGGGCATGTCTATTCTAACGTTTCCGCAATGCCCGAACCAAATTGTGGTATCTTAGAGGCAGACACTCGGGCGGGGAATGCGGGCGGCATAGCATCATGGCGGCCTGACCTCAACCAGAGGAGAACGACAGCAATGGTAAGCGGCGGGATACCGATCGGGCGCTTCTTCGGCATCACAGTGAGGCTGCACTGGTCGTGGTTCATCATGTTCGGCCTGATCACCTGGATCCTGGCCAGCCAGTACTTCACCGGTGTGGAAGAGTACGAAGACTGGAGCGTCGCCACCCGCTGGATAGTCGGCGCGGTCACCAGCATCCTCTTCTTCGCCTCCGTGCTGGCCCATGAGCTGGCGCACAGCCTGATGGCGAAGGCAACCGGCCTGAACGTCAGCGGCATCACCCTGTTTATCTTCGGAGGAGTGTCGCAGCTCACCGAGGAGCCAAGATCACCCGGCACCGAGTTCCGTCTGGCAATCGTCGGTCCACTCACCAGCCTGGTCATCGGAGGAGCATGCTGGGGCATCTTCTTCGCCACCCGGGACTCGGTGTCTCCCGTGGCTGGTATAGCTTTCTGGCTGGGGTATATAAACATAGTACTGGCAGGCTTCAACATGATCCCCGGCTTTCCCATGGACGGCGGTCGGGTACTGCGTTCCATCGTCTGGTGGCGTTCCCGGAACCTGCGCAGTTCCACCAGGATCGCCTCCCTCATTGGGCGCGGCGTCGGCTATCTGTTCATCTTCGGCGGTCTCGCCCTCATCTTCGCGGGTTTCTGGTCCAACGGCCTCTGGCTGGCGCTGATCGGCTGGATCCTGGAGAACGCCGCCGTGGGTAGCTACCGCCAGATCGCCATCCAGGACATCCTGCAGGGGCACAAGGTCCATGAGGTTATGAACCGCGACTGTCAGGCTGTGCCGGCCAGTCTCACTGTGGAACAACTGGTGAATGATCACTTCCTGACCTCCGGGCGCCGCTGCTTCCCGGTCGTAGACTTCGGGCGGGTACTGGGATTGGTGACCGTCCACAATGTCAGGATCGTCGACCGCAAGTACTGGCCCGTTAGAAGCGTCAGGGAGATCATGACTCCCATTGACAAGGTGAAGCAGGTGCGCCCAGACGACGACCTGTCCAGCGTGATGTCCCTCCTCACTGACGAGGATGTCAACCAGTTGCCCGTTGTCCAGGACCACAACATCGTCGGCATGGTGGCCCGCGACAACCTGCTCTCCTTCATCCATCTCCGCGGCGAGCTGGGTGTGTAGTCCGGCACTTTGGCCGCAGGACCGCACAAGTCGAAGAATGAGAATCGGTTACCCGTGCATCAACACCTCCATCGGCTGCCGATCGGGCAGAACGTTCCGTCTGAAGTCCTATTCAGAGGAACGCCTGGTATCGACAGTGCAGGGCAACTTGGATTGCCTGGCGCGGATCTTGGAATTCAACGCCCGCAACAACCTCCTCTTCTTCCGCATCACCTCTGATCTTGTTCCCTTTGCCTCCCACCCAATCTGCCGCTTCGACTGGCAGAGGTACTTCAGGGACCGGTTTGCGGAGATCGGACGGATGGTGACACGGCATGCGATGCGCATATCGATGCACCCCGACCAGTTCATCGTCATCAATTCCCCAAGCGAGGAAACGGTGGAGAACGGCATCCGCGAACTGGCCTACCATGCCGACGTGCTCGACATGATGGGTCTGGACCGCTCGGCCAAGATTCAGCTCCACGTCGGTGGCCTTTACGGAGACCGCAGGGAAAGCCTGTCCCGGTTCGCCAGGCGCTACAAGGCACTCAACACCGACATCAAGAAACGTCTGGTGGTGGAGAACGACGACAGGGTGTATGCCGTCGCTGATTGCCTGTGGCTGAGCGAGGAAACAGGAATCCCGGTCCTGTTCGATGCCTTCCATCACCAGGTTCACAACCGCGGGGAGAGTGCGGCAGAGACATTGCACCTCGCTGCGCAAACGTGGAGTAAGGCGGACGGGCCTCCCATGGTGGACTACAGCCAGCCGGCCGGGGCTGGATTCACCAGGAGCCATGCCGCTTCCATCGACATCCGGCGCTTCCGGCGCTTCCTCGCCGAGACCAGCCCCCTCGACTTCGACGTCATGCTGGAGATCAAGGACAAGGAGAGGAGCGCCCTCAAGGCAGTCAAAGCCGCCCGGCATGATCCGCGCTTCGCTGCTGCAGCTTCAGCCTGAGCTTGGCTGTAATCCGTGCGCCTTGACCCCACCACAGCCGCAAGAATACCATTTCCTAAGGCGATTTCGTTCGGCGCGTGCCGCGTCGCCAATTCCGTGAAGGAGCCTATCACGAGCTATGGGTGATGATCATACCGGAAACCCGCCCCTGAAGGGCATCCGGGCGCTGGAATGGGGAGCGTTCCACGCCGGCCCCGGGGCGCTGGCGATCTTGGGCGACCTCGGAGCCGAAGTCATCAAGATAGAGCTGCCCAAGAGCGGCGACCCCATACGGATGCTCGTTCGCTTCGGAAACTTTCCGGTGGCCAAGGACGGGCACAGCCTCTTTTACGAAGGCACCAACCGCCACAAGAAGAGCATTGCTTTGGACATGAGCAAGGAATCAGGCAGGCAGATCGCCTACCGCCTCGTGTCCAAGTGCGACATCTTCATGACCAATTTCCGCATCAACGCCGTGGAAAACATGCGTATGACATATGCCGACCTGAAGAAGATCAACCCCCGGCTGATATATGCCTCAGTGTCTGCTTTCGGGTCGAAAGGCCCTGAAAGGAACGCCGGCGGTTTTGATTTCCTGGGCCAGGCCAAGTCAGGCTTCATGTACTGTGCCGGCGAGCCGGACATGCCTCCCCTGATTGCACAGTTCGGCCTGATAGACCAGATCACGGCCATAACCGCCAGCCATGCGATTCTGACGGCGCTGTATGCCAGGGAGCGCACCGGCCTGGGACAGGAAGTGAAGGTTTCCCTTCTCAGCTCGGCCATGTTCCTCCAGTACTTCAACGTTCTCAATGCCCTCATCCTGGAGGCGGACGTGCCGCGCCACCAGCGCAAGTCCACTGACCCGCTGCGCAACTTTTACCAATGCCAGGACGGCAAGTGGCTGTGCATGACGGTGGCCCACCACCCCACCGCGTGGCGGAACTTCTGCCTCGCCATCGGCCACCCGGAGCTGGAGCACGATGCCCGGTTCGAAAACCGCGACAAGAGATTCGAGAACCGCGAGGACTTCATCGCCTTCCTGGACACGGTCTTCATTACCAGGCCGCGCGACGAATGGCTCCGTCTTCTGGCGGAACGCGATGTCTTCTGCTCGCCAGTGAATACGGCGCTGGAATCAGTCAAGGATCCTCAGGCGACGGCCAACGACTACGTCATCGATACCACTCACCGCCTGTTCGGAAACATCAAGGTGCCGGGCTATCCCGTCGAGTTCAGCGGGACGCCCGCCAACCCCGGTTTCACGGCGCCAAAGCTGGGCGAGCACACAAGGGAGATTCTGAGAGACATCGGCGGCTACAGTGACGCTGAGATCGACCGGTTCCAGCGGGAGGGGGTGGTTGACGGGGCGGGGTGAAGCCTATTCGTGGTGGTGTTTCGTCCTGAGGCGCAGCGCGATGAGAATGAAGAGGGCAGAAGCCAGAGCGATCAAATACAGCCCGCAGCCGAAGGCCACCCCGGTGGCGGCCACTGCCCAGACGGCGGCGGCGGTGGTAAGTCCCATGACCCCCTTCTCGGCATGAAGAATGACGCCAGCCCCCAGAAATCCGATGCCCACTACGATCCCGGCGGCCAGCCTGGCGGGATCGGCATAGTCGCCAAAGCCGAAGATGGAGATGGTGGTGAAAAGGGCGGACCCCAGGGAGACCAGCATCAGGGTGCGGATACCGGCTGGCTTCTGCGCCCGCTCGCGGTCGTAACCGATCACAGCTCCGGCAATCGCCGCCATCAAGAGGCGGAGAACAACGTCCAACTCTGTCCAGGGCGTCAATTCCCAGACCTTCAGCGGCTCCATCTTGGCGGTGATTATAGCATAAGGGCCTGATTTCCTTGACAGGGAATGATGAGGCTCCTATAGTTCATACACCGCTCCAACCGCTAGCACGCGGCCTGTTTTCAAGTGTCAGAGAATCTTGTCAGTAGGGAGGATTCTTATCATGACTCGAACATCAAAGATTCTAGGCACTGGTTCCAGCTTTCCACCACACGTTTGGGACAATGACAAGCTGTTTCCACTCATAAAGAGTAGATATGCCGACGCATACGAAAGAGACTGGTATGAGCTCGTTTTTGGCGTGAATACCCGCCATCGTTCCCTGAACTATGAAACCAATACACTCTATGAGGGTTGCTCAGATACAGAATTGGCCACCCTTGCTGCTAGAAGGGCTCTTGAGATGGCGGAGGTTGACCCAAAGGAAATTGACTTCATTATGCACGCTACAATGACGCCTGACTTCACAGTCGAGCCGGATTCTGCAACAGACATTCACAAGGCGGTAGGGGCCCGAATGGATTGCGGAGTCCTGACCTTTCCCTCCACTTGTGCTGGAATGCCTACAATGGTGAATGTGGCCAATGCGCTGATCTCCAGCGGCGCCTGTAACAAAGTGCTGGTCACTGCTGCCAATGTCTATTCTGGGTATCTGGAACAACACCACGCTCCGATGTTCTTCACTGGTGATGGAGGGGCTGCCATTGTTTTGGGGGCCGCATCCGAGGGGGACGTGAGCGGGATAATTGACACTTTTTGGGGTGTTCTCCATGATCCCCATGGATTCTTGACTCCGAGATCAGGCATTGCCCAATTCTGCCAGCCTTCAAAGATTCAAGGCATTGTAGGTCATTCGGAGATGAATATGAAGAATGTTGTTGACTATGGACCTCATGCTCTATCGATGGTGTTTGACTGGTTCAAGAAGAATCATGGCGACAAGATCCCCAATCTCGATTGGGTGCTGGTTCATCAGGCAACCATTCTTCTCAAGAAGGCTGTATCTCTTGAACTGGGTGTGCCAATGGAGAAGGTGCCCTTCGATATCGATCACACCGGAAACACATTCGCTGCCTCAACCGGCATCCTTATGGACGAGCTGAATAGGCAGGGGAAACTGAAGAGGGGAGACCTCATGCTGGTTCTCTCCGTCGGCACCGGGTGGACAGGAGCAGCATATCTGATGAGATGGTAGGGTGGATCTCACGGGCTGGCACGGTGGGACACGCGCGTCTGTGTATACGCTAATGCTGGCGACCTGCTGACTGGAGCTGCGCCACTTGCAGTCAGCGGAGAACAGCTTGGGACGCATGCATCTTCAACCCACTGGCGCGCATGGCCTTCTGCGTTGGACTGGAGCATTGGGGCTGGACACATGAGGTCGGGGCAGGTCTGGCAGGGTCAAGATGTCCTGGCGGTGATGAGAGAGGACCCTGCTATGGCGAATCAGAGGCATGTCACCACGGGGTTCAAGCGCTTAGCTGGTTGACGGGGTGCTCAGGTGCGGAGGGCCATGCAACCCGACTCTGCTGCACGCAGAACATTTCCCCAGTCTGACCGGTCAAGTAGTCATGCGACAACTTGAACGGCTCGGGCCAGGGGTTCCGGCTAGGTGCTTGCCCATCACCAGTAGCGGCTCAGGGGAAGACGAGTGGCAGAACAGAAGGTCTTCACATCTCAACAACTGAATGAGCTATCCACTTCCTTGCCAGACCGGATCATCTCCAGAATAGATGCAAGGAGGATCCCTGAGGCAATAGAACTCTGCAAAGTTATGAGAGACTCGACTGTGGACTTTCGAGATCTCTGCGTGGAGACGACCACCGCGCTTTGGTGCTGGATAGGGAGCGAGCTTGGTGAAGACATGCTGGAGGATATGTTTCGCTACATTCTCAGACAGTGCGCGTGGAGACAATGTCTTACTACTGCGAGCATACTGACCGCGTATCCCAGATTTCACGTCATGCTCTTGGCGAAGTACTCCTGGCGTGCCCACAGTTGCTTTGGGGCCGGGCAGTATCCGGGCAAGTTTGCGATCACGGAAGACGATGAGAAATTCAGCTTCCATCTCACGCCCTGTGGAAGTGGAGGCCGTCTCTTGCTCAAGGGGGGATATGGCCCGCCGCGTGGCGCCCGTTTCACAGAGCAGCCCCATTGGTGGACACATAGTCGTAGCGGATTCCCTTACTACTGCATTCACTGCTGTTTCGTCAATGAGATTGTTCCGTTTGAAACGTTTGGGTACCTTCTCTGGCCCCTGGATCTCACTCATCATGCCTCAGGCGAGTACTGCATCTGGCATGTGTACAAAGATCCCAACAAGATCCCTGCAGAATACTACCAGCGGTTGGGATTTCAGAAGAAGACCGTGTCGGCTTTGCCCCCCAAACACCCGAAAAAGCGCTACTTCTCTGACCCCGAACTTGCGGAGCTTTCAAGGCCGCTACCGGATCGCATTGTGGAGTGTCTCAATAATGGAGACAGCAGAAAAGCCCGGCGATTATGCAGTGAAGCGAAGGATGAATTCCTGTTTCTCCATGATCTGTATGTCAATGCCATGGCATGCACCCTGACTTTCATAGCGGCCAAGAAGGGGGAACAAGGCCTAGAGCAGGCCCTCCAATATCAATACGACAAGTGCGTCCGGCAACAATGGGTCTCTAAGGCGACATCGTTATCTCTCCAGGAACTGCTTTCTCTTCTCGCACTCAAACTACTTGGTGCTGATGCCTGCAACGGGAAGGGGCTTCCTTCTGCCAGGTACACTGTCACAGAGGACGATGAATCCATCACTTTCATCCTTGACCCCTGTGGAAGTGGAGGCCGTCTCCTTAGATCCGGAGTGTACGCGCCATTTCCGCTTTGGAAGAAATGGATGGAGAAGATCATCGATTCTATCATCATAGCATCGGGGAGGTATCTCCCTTTGAACGACTCCTTGCTTTACTGGGCTTATCTGGGGACATACGGAGGAGGCACCAGCCAAAGAAAACCTTTCGACCAGGGGATTACGGAGAAAGCCCATCCCTGGTCATTTCAAAGAAAGGGGGTGCCATATTTCTGCTGTTTCTGTGGGATGATGCAGGACAGACTGGGGACATCCTGCCTTACTATCACTCCACCGAGAACGAGCCACTCTCCCTGCGTCTGGAAGATACAGAAACGAAGTGGGCGGGGTCTGCCATAGTTCGGTGTCCATTGACTGTTCTCTTTTTCAGTTGCAGCGAAGTCGCCGTCTCTCAGAAGCAGGAAGGAATGACTAGAGGAGCGGGGATAGTCTCTATGTTCACGCACTTTGCGTTTGCCCCCAGTCGCTCAAACTTCGGACTTGCTACGTCTCCCCGGCCAATTCAGGCCTTAAAACGTCGCAAGCACACCGCTCGGTTCTCTCCGGACGATAGCCGAGAGACTGACCCAGGGAGAGAAGAGCTATGAACGTGTTGGTGACTGGCGCAACAGGCTTTCTTGGAAGCTATCTGGTCGACAAGTGTATCGAACAAGGTGACAGGGTCAGATGCCTTGTCAGAGGATCAAGTAATCTCGACTACCTGAGGAGATATCGGGAAGTTCAATTGTCCTATGGAAGCCTTATGGATGAAGACGCCATTGACGCCGCAATGGAAGGTATTGAGATAGTCTATCACGCGGCCGCCCGATCTGCAGACTGGGGAACAAGGAGGCAATTCTGGGAATCAAACTACCTTGGCGCGATACATGTTCTCAGATCCTGCCAGAAGATGGGGGTGAAGAGGCTTGTCTATGTGAGCACTCCCGGTGTGGTCTATGACTATACGGATCACGTCCATATTGACGAGAGCCAGCCCTACCCACGCAAATTTGCGAACTACTACTGTGAAGCGAAGGCAAGAGCTGAGCAGGAAATACTTGCCGCGAATGACCCTAATGGACTAGAGACTGTTGCCATTCGGCCCCATGCTATCTGGGGCCCAAGGGATCTCATCGGATTTGTACCAAGAATCGTGAGCAGAATAGTCAAGAAGCGAATGATCAAGATTGCTGGCGCCGATAATGCAGCTATTGACATGACATATGTTACGGATGCTGCTGATGCCTGCATTCTGGCTGGAAAATCGAGCACATGTGCCGGAAGACCCTATTTTGTCTCCGACGGAGAGGAAACAAGGATACGAGACTTTGTGGACAGACTCTGTGAGACCCTCAATCTTCCGAAACCTTCTATCGCCGTGCCCAAGCGCATTGCCTGGAGTATCGCCTGTGTCTCGGATTTCGTCTGGCGGATCCCATATCTTGCCGAGAATCTCGAACCCGTGGTTACCCGCTATGCTGTAGGAATGGCTACCAACAGAACGACCCATGATATTAGTGCTGCAAAGAGGGATCTGGGATATGAACCGAAGGTAGGCGTGGAACTTGGGCTAAAGCTCTTGAAGAAATGGGTTGATGAGAATGGAGGAGTGGAAGCACTGATCAGGCATGTGAAATAGCAGCTCATTCGCATGCACTGTTGCTGAGGAGAGCAGAGGGAACTTCGTCTTCGGTTTCTCGTGGCAGCAGGTGGATCTTTGTGTATGACCTAAACGTTGCTTAGTGTGCGCCACCTTTCGCTATGTCTTTGTGGGCAGGCCAGCGCCGGGACAGCGCGAAGTGCCTCTTTTCAAACATGTCTGACTCGTAGGTCTTCCATTTCGGCAGTTTGTAGTTGTAGATTCCGACCCCTGCTCCTGCGAGTTTCAGCAACGCGACCGGCATAACTCTGAGCGCCCGCGGCCTGCTCAGAAGCAACTTGCACAAGGCAAACAGCGTATCTGTGAGCCGTGGGGGACACCCCTTCACCGTCATTGCACCATGTGGCCTCAGGCTGTTCTTCTTGGTGGCGCAGTTGCCGTAGAGGATCGTCTTCTGCCTGTCTGCTTCCGGTTCCAGCTCTCCGCCGCAGTATATGGCTGCATCGCCGAAGTCCCGCTTGGAATTCTCCTTGATGAACGCGACCAGCGACATTCCCAGCATGGCATAGCATTTTGAGCAGCAACTCTCACCAGGATAGGGTAACGAAAGACCCGTAATTCCAGCGGGCGCCAGCAGTTCCCTCTCGGCATCGGCCCTCCAGTTCAGCTTCTCTCTCAAGGCATCGATGTCCCTCTCTCCCCTGATCTGAATGGCATCTACGCTCAGAGACCGGCCGTGCGCCTCGGCATATTCACGCAGATAGCCAACCTCCGAGGGATCGATCCCCAGGATCGTAGCACCCACCACGTCGCAGGCGAATCCATCCTGGCCTGCAATGATCAGATTCTTGCGGTGGGCCGTGCCCAGCACGATCTCCGGGCCGGCTTCCAACATGTAGGTGCCGTCAATCACGGTAAGGTCACTTCTCAAAACCTCGTTGAGCAGGTAGATAAGGTGATTCAGCCGTTTCGTTACGTGGAACTTGTTCTTTGATGCCGGACTCAGGCACCCTTTGAGGTTCTTGAAGCTTAAGGAAACCTTGGTCACATAGTGGGTCTTCAGGACTGGAACATTGATCAGAAAGTCTGTCTCAAGAGCCGCCTTAGCGATCTGGACTTTGACACCTCCGAGATCCTCCTGTTGAAAGGGCCCCCGGTTGAGATCGATCAGCTTTGTGCCGTACCTCTTGGCAAGCTTGTCAATCTGTGTGCGCGCAAAGGCCTTCTGCGTGTCACAACCTAGCACTTCAAGGGAACCTTCGGCGATCGAGATATCCCTGCAGCCTCGTTCAGCCAGTAACCGGATGAGCCCTTCGAGAATAGTCGTGGTGGTTGTTGTGCCGTAGTGCGGCACCCTCAAGCCATAAGAGGCATTGGGTTTCACCAGGACTCGGTCGTGGGTCCTCAGGCGCGCAAAGCCGTCGCAGAGAGCGATGGCCTCACGCAGCGACTGCAAAGGTTCCGCCATTCTAACTACAGAGACTACCATCGACGTGCCCCCAGAAATGGTACCACCCGCAGGTTTACAATGGCGAGCAGCAACGGCCCTGACCGGCTCCTGACTGAAGAGTCGGACTCCTCCCCCCTGGCGGTCAGGTGGCGTCAATCACGCATCCGGAGCCGGGACAAACTGCCCACCAATAGCTATCCTTACATGCAATCAAACCCTTCTGATAAAATGTACTTGGCAGAAGACGGTTGAGTGCCACGCAGAGAGATGCCAAACGGCAGCCCATCCGTTACTGAAGCCCGCGCCCGGTTTCAAGCAGTCGGCGGAGACGCCCCCGACGTTCAAAGCGCGGTCACCAAGAGAACCTGCTGATGAGTATTGTGCCGAGGCAAGGTCAGGGACCTAAGACGTACCGGCGGGTTCGTCATCAAGGGTATAGAGAGAGGCAGGTCCTTTCTGGCGGAGTCCGTGGCATCTCCGAGATCACCTTCTCAGTCCCCCATGGCTGGGAACTACGACGGGATTGATTCAGGCACCATGAAGTTCGAGGCGGACATCAGAATCAAGGCCACTCCGCAGGCCATCTGGGACGCCGTGGCTGACCCGGAGACGTGGCCTGGCTGGACGAAAGCAGTCTACCGTGTCAAGAAGCTCTCTGAGGGGCCACTGGGCGTTGGCTCCCGGTTGCGCATCATCATCTGGTGTGTCATACCGGTTCATCTGTACGCGACGATCACCGACTTCGCCCCGGGACAGGGGTTAACGATGGAGGGGAAGGCCCTGATTGCCAGGCTGAGCCGCTATTACGCATTGAAGCCAGAGGATGGCCATACCCGGGTCATCGTTGGCGGCGAGGCTACCGGTCTGCTCGCCCCCCTGATCTGGTGGATCGGCCAGGCTCTGTCCCAAGAAATCGTGCATGACATGATGGTCAAGGTTGAGGGCTCAGCCCCTCGGTCTCAGGAGGAGAGAAGATGTCATCAGCCATAAAGGAACTGGAGACCAAGGTGGCGGCTGCCAGGACGGCGGCGAAGAAGCTGGCGCGCCTGCCCACCGAGGTGAAGAACAAGGCTCTGCTGTCCATCGCCGAGAACCTGGCCCTATACCGCAATGACATCATCGAGGAGAACAAGCGGGACATGGCCGCGGCGGACGAAGCCAACATGAGCGCGGCCATGCAGGACCGCCTGATGCTGAACACGACCCGCATCGCGGGCATAGCGACAGATGTGAAGACCGTAGCCGGGCTGCCCGATCCGGTCGGCGAGATCTTTGACTCGCGCACTATGCCGAATGGTCTTCAGATCAGCCGCAAGCGCGTGCCTCTCGGGGTCATCGCCGCCATCTACGAAAGCCGTCCCAACGTCACGGTGGACATCTCCACACTGTGCCTGAAATCGGGGAACGCGGTGATTCTGCGCGGTGGCAAGGAGGCCATCCATTCCAACCTGGCCCTGGCGAGGATTGTGCAGAGGTCAGCCTACGAAGCGGGCGTCCCGGATGGCGCCATTCAGATCATCGAATCGACGGACCGGTCGGTGGTGGACCACATGCTGAAGATGAGCGGTCAGATCGACCTCGTCGTGCCCCGGGGCGGGGCGGAACTGATCAAGTTCGTGGCCAGTAATGCCAAGATGCCGGTGCTGGCGGGTGGCGTGGGGGTCTGCCACACCTTCGTTGACAAGAGCGCCAAGCTGGGTGATGCGGTGGCCATCGTCTACAACGCCAAGGTGCAGCGCCCCACAGTATGCAATGCGCTGGACACTATCCTCGTGCACGCCGAAATCGCCGACGCGTTCCTCAAGGCGCTCGCGCCGGAGTTCGCCAAGGCGGGCGTGGAGCTGCACTGCGACTGGGGCTCCCAGCAGATACTCCAGGGTACGCCAGGCCTCAAGATCGTGCCGGCCACCGACAAAGACTGGGGCAAGGAGTATCTGGCGCTGATCGCTGCGGTCAAGGTGATGAAGTCGCTAGACGAGGCGCTGGAGCACATCGACCGTTACGGTTCAGGCCATTCGGAGGCCATCGTCACCGAGGACAAGTCCAACGCGGCGCGCTTCCTGGACGAGGTGGACGCAGCCTGCGTTTACGTGAACGCCAGCACGCGCTTCACCGACGGGGGACAGTTTGGGCTGGGGGCGGAGGTCGGCATCAGCACCCAGAAATTCCACGCGCGCGGTCCCCTGGGGTTGAAGGAGCTCACCAGCTACAAGTGGATCATCCAGGGAAGCGGGCAGGTAAGGCCGTAGCTGCGGTTCAGGGCTGTGCGGGGCATTCTGAGCGTCATCTCAACATGCCGGTCTTGTAGATGCCTCTGCCGAACGGATTGTAGTCCCCAAAGGTCTCCAGGAAGCCCCGGCCACTCGTCTCTTTGCCCTCGAAGAGACCGGAGACCAAGTTGGACCCCTCCCAAAAGATCATGGGCCAGACGATCATCTGCTGGCCGTCCACGTGCGCGCGGGAGCGGAGCCGAGTCTCCATCGTGGGGACCTCCATCTCCCAGTCGACAGCGTATGTGATCCTGGTCAGACGGCTCTTCCAGTAGCGCAGGGGTCTCAGGACAAATTCTCTCTTGCTGAGGAGCACGGTGCGGCCATCAGGATACGCGACCGCACCACAGGACTGCGGCAATACATCCCCGCTGAACAGGGTGACTTGGGAGAATACGAGGTCAGCGCCGTTGGCCAAGTGCACACACATCCAATCCCAGCCCTTGAACTTGTCGCTGTAGATGAATCCGTACTGGTGATCCATCCAACTGATGCCGGTTACCTTCTCAACCTTGCGTCCGGCCTTGATGGTGCCCGCCGTGTCCAGCCGGGGCAGCGAGTAGTAACTGTGACGTGCCTTTGGGAAATCAAGCACTCCGCGGCCTTTGTAACCGTGAAGTATCGGCGGCCGTACCGGCTTTAGCTGCAGGTCCAGCGTCTTGCCTCTCACTGAGCTCCTGATTCTGAATGTATCGTCTTTTTCGCGCCGGGCCTTATAGTCGAAGAGCCGCAGATCCAGGTCATCTTTTGAGCAGTGCGCCATCCAGAAGAAAGGCAGCGTGCCGCGGACTCCAAAGGCATACTTTCTCCTCCCACGGTCAAGGAGGCTGGCCCCGCCGAAGAAGAACGGCACATAGAATGGCTTCGTGAACCAACGGACTGGCAAGCCAAGAAATGTGTCATCATCCATGATGACCTTGAAGAAGGACCAGAAGTAGTCGAATCTCCTGCCAGAGGCGGTCTCTAGGTGGCCGTTGAAATACCACCACTCCCACTGCGCATCCGTGTGGCCACGGTGATCCTCGGGCAGCGCCAGCGACTTGGCCGGATCGGCCGGCAGAAGCTTGTAACGGCCGAGACGGTAACGGTCGCGGAAACGTTCCCAGAGACCGGGGTTGTGGGCACTCCCTGCGGCGCTGCTTGGTTTCACGGCGCAGGAAGAGCCTTGGACGAAATCGGCCATCAGTGTCTCAACGCCAGTGGCACCAAATGAACCCCGAAGACTTGAAGTGGGCTCCTACAAGCCTAGCAGTGCGTCCAGCTCGGCGATGGCCTCGGAGATATCGCCTCGCACGTGGATGGCGTGCATCCCCAGCGACCTGGCCGCGCGTACGTTTCCCTCAGAATCATCCAGGAATACCGTGCACTCCGGCGGCACCCCGCCCAGCCCCTCCAAAGCCAGCCTGAAGATCGCCGGGTCCGGCTTGCGCACCCCCACCTGGCTGGAGTCCACGACCAGGTCGAAAAGCTCCTCCACCGGCAGAAGCGAGCGCCAGAGGTCGGAATATTCGCGGATGTTGTTGGTGATCATGGCGGTGGGATATCCCTCGCGCCTGAGATCTCTCACCCTCTCCACGAGTTCGGTGTGCACCCCGGCAGGCATCCGGGCGAACAATTGGAGAATATCCACCTCCAGGTTGTAGAGCGCCCGGCCGCGCTGAAGGATCTCATTTCGGGCTTGTTCCAAAGGTATCTCGCCCCGCTCCAGGCGGTGGTACGGATGGTCACCGTCTTCCGACTGGGGGCCGAACACGATCTCGCTGATCTGAGCTGGGCTCGCACCCAACTCTGCAGCAATAACCTCAAAGAAGGGATACGGCGACGGGATGAAGACCCCGCCGAAATCGAATATCACTGCCTTTATCTTCATCGTTGTCAGCTCGCGGTGCGTTCAACCGTAAATCTTACCCGAAAACCACCAGAATCCCAAGGCAAGAGTTTCTCGCGACTTCGCACGGGAAGTTGACAGCCACCATCCTCCATTGATAGCATCCACAACGGCAACCCTGCTGGCGCGTGTTCAGGACTCTGTGCCAGCGGAGCGCGGCTGGGGGTCCCACAGGTCAGGGTGGACGTTCGGCGTTCCACGTTTCCAGGGCAATTTCCAGAGTGGCCGGTTTCTCGGGCTGCACCCAAAGGAATATCTGCATAGCATGATCGGCAGCGATTTCTGGGCCAGGTACTTCCGGGACTACGACAAGCTCAACCTGGTGCCATCGTATGTGGAACTCCTGACCTCCATCTGCGAGGAGCTGCGGCCGGAGCCGAACAGTTTGGTGCTCGACATCGGCTCAGGGACGGGGAATTTGGCCTTGCAGCTGCAGGCCAGGGGATGCCGAGTGGTGGCGCTCGACTTCTGCCGGGACGCAATGCATTGTCACCGTGCGAAGCACGATGACGCCCGGCTGGTGCTGGCTGATCTGACCAAGGGGTTGCCCTTCAAGGAAGATTGCTTCGATGCTATCGCCTCCAACAACGTTCTCTATGCGCTGTCCGCCGCTGATCAGGTCGCGGCCGTGAGAGAGCTGCACCGCGTGCTCCGGCCCGGCGGCCGGATAGTCCTGGCCAATCCCTGGGCTGGCTGGAAGCCGCTGACTCTCTACCGGCGGAGCGTGCGGTCGAGCGCGCGGGCACTGGGGTGGGGTGTGACCGTGTTTCGTATGGTCAGGTGGATGGTGCCTCAGGTGAGGATGTTCTACTACAATCGGAAGCTGGCCAAAGAGAGCCACTATCACTACTTCGAGCCGGACGAGCAGCGGAGACTTCTGGAAACGTGCGGCTTCCGCCCGCTGTCAGACACCAAGTGGGTCTACGAAGGCCAGGCCCTTCTCGACTGCGCCGCCAAGTAGCGGCAAGTTTGAAACATGCCCATCTGGCACGCATCGGCCCCGGCAGGGTTTCACGGGACCTTCGCAGCGCCTTCCTCTGCCTCAACTACCGATCCCCGAAGAGCCATCAGCCTTGATCTCAGGGCTTAGTGCTTAGGATTTGGGATTTGACATCGCCATCCGACAGCTTCTGCTTTGGGAGGAACCACGGTATACTGTTCTAGCCATGGGTGGGAACACCTCTGCCCAGGAGTTGAGCAGCACAGCCATCGGCCGGAACGTGGCCGCCGTCCGGAAGCGTATTGCCGCGGCGGCCCGCCGGGCGGGGCGGGCACCGTCGGAGATCACCGTGGTGGCGGTGACCAAGACGGTCGGTGCGCCCGCCATACAGGAAGCCTTCGCCGCGGGGCTGCGCCACTTCGGAGAAAGCCGGATCCAGGAGGCCAGAGAGAAGCTACCGCAACTGGCTGGACTGCAACCGGCCCCGACGTGGCACTTCGTGGGGCATCTCCAGACCAACAAGGCCAAGAGTGCCGCCGAGATGTTTGATTTAATACACAGCGTCGATTCGCTCCGGGTAGCCGAGGCCATCAGTCAGCACTCCGCCAGCGACAAACAGATCCTCGTCCAGGTCAATGTCGCCGGAGAGCCGAGCAAGTACGGGTTCGCCCTGCGGGACACGATTGCAGCCCTAGAGCACATTGCCCGGCTGCCCCACCTGCGGATCAGGGGGCTGATGACCATCGCCCCGTACGCCGACGACCCGGAAGAGGTCCGCCCCGTATTCCGGCGGCTGCGGCAGATGCGCGACTCCCTGGGGCTGGAGCACCTTTCCATGGGCATGAGCCATGACTTCGAGGTGGCCATAGAAGAGGGGGCAACCATGGTGAGGATCGGCCAGGCCATCTTCGGGGAGAGGGAGGAGTAGGGCCATGAGGATTGCCTTCATCGGCGGCGGCAACATGGGTGAGGCCATGATACGCTGCCTCATCGACAAGGGGGTAGCCAAACCGGCTGACATCGTCGCCGGAGAAGTCATTGAGTCGCGGCGCAAATACCTGGCGGAGAAGCACGGCGTGGCGACGACATCCATCAACCGCAATGCGGCCGAGAAGGCGGATGTCATCATTCTGGCAGTGAAGCCGAACGCGATGCCGGAAGCAATGGCTGATCTGAAGGGCCGGACCAGGCCGGATCAGACGGTGATCTCCATAGCCGCCGGCATCACGCTGTCCAAGCTTTGCCATGGCCTGGACCGCAGATCGGTGATCCGGGCGATGCCCAACACCCCCGCCCAGATCGGCGAAGGCATGACCGTCTGGACGGCTACCAGCGAGACTGCAGACCAGGACAAGGAAAGGGCGCGGATCATACTGGGCGCCATGGGGAAGCAGATCTTTGTGTCAGACGAGAAGTACATCGACATGGCCACGGCGGTCAGCGGCAGCGGGCCCGGCTACGTGTTCCTGATCATCGAATCCTTTGTCGACGCCGCCGTCCGCATCGGCCTCCCCCGGGACATGGCTCTGGAACTGGTGACCGAGACAATCTCCGGTTCGGTGCACCTGGCGCAGAAGTCAGGGAAGCATCCGGCGGAACTGCGCAACATGGTGACTTCGCCTGGCGGGACAACGGCTGAAGGGCTGCACGCGCTTGAGGAGGGACGGCTGCGGGCACTGCTGGCGCGCGCAATCATTGCCGGGTACGAAAAGGCCAAGGCGCTGAGAGACGATTGATCTGTGGAGTACTTCGTCACAGCCGTCATCACAGTGTGCTATGTGCTCATCGTGGCCATCATCATCCGTTCGCTCATGTCCTGGTTTGCCGTTGACTCCAAGAATATCCTGATGAACATTTTGCACACCATCACGGAACCCATACTGGGCCCTCTCAGGCGCATACTGCCCCGTTTGGAGACGATCGACATCTCCCCAATGGTGGCCATAATCCTGCTCTACGTCATCGTCTGGCTTCTCCGGGCCCATGCCATGTGACGCGGGGACGGAGATTGGCGGGCGCTGCCTGCCTGTGGCTCACGGAGTCCGGTTGGCAGCGGAAAGAACATAGCGCGTCATGACCTGGGTTGACTTGATCATCATACTGGGCGCCTAGACCGGCGCCGTCATCGGGTTCAGGCAGGGGCTGGTTCTGTCGATCTTCGCTGCTATAGGGCTCGTCGCTGGAGTCGCCCTGGCCGGGATTATCTCAGATGGCTTGGTGGAGCGGCTCGCGCCGGACGCTCCTTCCTGGGTGTACGTTGTCTGTTTCGCCATAGTTCTGATCGCGGTCGTAGTCGTGTGCAACATGCTGGGCCGGGCCGTGAAGAACTCTATCAAGAGCATAATGCTGAGCTGGACGGACTCCGTGGGCGGCGGTCTTCTCGGCATGTTCACAGGTGGCCTCATGGTGGTGGCAATCTTCATCGCGCTCGGCAACTGGGTCGCCGGGCATCCGGGAGAAACAGGCCTCGGAACGGCAATCGGCGAATCAGTTCTGGCGCATTTCTTCATAGACACGTTCCGCTTTCTCCTGGCACTCCTTCCCGGCAGATTCGATGCAGTGAGAGACTTCTTTGACTAGGTGGGGTTGTGCCGGACCGGCGGGCAAAGAGAAATCCCCCTATTGCAGGGGGACTTCGTGCTCGTTTGGGGCCGTAACGTGAAGGAGACGCCGGCCTCTAAGTAGCCACCGGCGTCTTGCCCGGATTCTGCTTCTTCCACTTCTCCAGCAGTTGCTCGCGTGTCTCCTTGTGGTCCGGGTCGGGCACGCAGCAGTCGACGGGACACTGCTCAACGCATCTCGGCGAAGGGTACCAGCCAACACACTCGGTGCACTTGTCCGGGTCGATCACGTAGATTGTGTCCCCGGCCTTGATTGCCTCGTTCTTGCAGTCCACCTCGCATGCGCCGCAGCTAATGCACTCTTCAGTAATCTTGTACGCCATCAGCAAACCTCCTTTTATCTTCTCTTGCGCCTGGGTGAAACCTTCGCCGGCCCTTCCGACGAACGATAGAGCTTCTTCATCAGCGCTATGGCAGAACTCTCGGGGACGAATACCCTGACATCTCCGCCTCCCTGGGCAGCTTCCTTCAACAAGCTGGAACTGATGAACTGGAACTCGGCGCTGGACATCAGGCAGATTGTCTCTATGTCCGGAGCCAGCTTGCGGTTCATCAGGGCCATGTCAAACTCGCGCTCAAAGTCGGAACCCATGCGCAGCCCGCGCACGATCGACTTGGCCCCTATCCGCTTGGCGAACTCGATGGTCAGGCAGTTGTAGGACTCCACAGTGACGTTGGGCACCTTGGCCAGCGCCTTCTTCATCAGCGCCACCCTCTCCTCGGTAGTGAACAGGAGGTTCTTCGGAGGTGCATCGAAGACGCCGATGACCAGTTTGTCAAACAGCGCCGCGGCTCTGGTGGCCACATCAACGTGCCCCTTGGTCACCGGATCAAAGCTGCCCGGATATAGTGCGATCCTCAATTGCGGACCTCCTGTCGATAGAATGAGATGCTGGTGTCACCGTAGTGCCGGTTCTTGATCATGTGGAACTTGTGGAAGTCTGCAGGGAGCCGTTGGCGCGTCGAACATTGGACGACAACAGTCGACTTCGGACCGACAAGACGGGAGGCAAACAGCGCATCCAGAGTGCCCAGAAGCGAAGGGTCGTCATAGGGAGGATCCAGGAATACCGCGTCATAGACCCGGTCAAGCATGGTCAGCGCCCTCTCCACGCTGATACAGTAGACCCGTGACTGGGCGCAGAACCCGGTGGCATCCAGATTCCTGGTGATGGCGTCGCAGCACTTGCGATTATGTTCCACAAAGTCCACCCAGGCAGCCCCCCGGCTGAGCGCCTCTATGCCCAGAGCCCCCGTGCCAGCATAGAGGTCGAGCGCCTGCCATTCCTGATCCAGCATCGGGTAGAGGATGGAGAATATCGCTCCCCGAACCAGCGCAGTCGTTGGCCTAACCGACGTCTTGGGCGACCGCAGTCGCCTCCCCTTCCCCTCCCCGGCTATGATCCTCATGGCCCCAAGGATTAGATATTATAGACATCGCCTATTCTGCGTCAAGGTCGTTTGCATTGCCATAACCTTTTCGCGGCATCGAGCCTTCCGCAGACAGCCGCCCGGCGCGCCCTGGGAGCGGACGCCCAGTGGTTGCAGGGCAAATCCGAAATCCGAGTTTCTCAACCCTAAGCCCCAGTCTCAAAATCATAGCTCATGGCAGATAGCTCACTGGACCGGCAGGCGACGATATGACTCTGGCTGGAGCTGCCTTGTGCCGACGCTTGGCAAGGGGAGTAGCCAGGGCCGAAGGCCCTCTGTGTCTGATCCCAACGGCCCGAGCGAGGGCCGCGTGATGAACGGAGGCACCCAGCTCATAGCTGATGGCTCATAGCAGTTACCAGCTCCGACACAGCTCGTTACAGCTGGCGGCTGCCCATTCTCGGCAAAGGGCGTCCAGAGGGGCGGAGCCCCTCTTTTGTGTATTGTTGTGGCCCGAGAGAGGGCCAGGTGATGAACAGTAGCCGCCGGCTCATAGCTGATGGCTCATAGCAGTTACCAGCTCCGACACAGTTCGTTACAGCTGGCGGCTGCCCATTCTTGGCCTACCCGTCTGACCCGAGCGAGGGCCGGGTGATGAACAGAAGCACCCAGCTCATAGCCCATGGCTCGTGGCCGGGAGGCATCTGCCGCACGGCCTGTTGCAGCCAGCAGCTGCCGATCCTCGGCATGGGGCGTCAAGAGGGGCGGAGCCCCTCTCTTGTATATTGTTGTGGCCCGAGCGAGGGCCGGGTGATTCAAACCACATGGCGCAGGGACAAACATTGGGCGCATCGCAATGCGCCCCTACGGCACGGCACAGGCACTATTGAGCCGATCGGCAGGCTGCGATACAGCACTGGCTGCGGCCACCTTGTGCCAACGCTTGGCAAGGGGCGTCAAGAGGGGCGGAGCCCCTCTTTGATCTACCAACCCGCGTGGCCCGAGCGAGGGCCAGGTGATTGACGGTAGTGCCCGGCTCATGGCTGATAGCATCGGAGGACTCCCCCGCGACGATGTTTCGCATGCCTCACGCTTGAGCCGATAACCGCCGTGATGTACTATTGCCTCATCTCCGATGAGAACACGAATCACCGGCCTTCTCGGCATCAAGCACCCCATCCTCTTGGCCCCTGCCAACTACGTGGGCAGTCCGGAGATGGTAGCCGCCGTGTCGAACGCGGGCGGTTTCGGCATTCTGGCTTCCGGCCGCCTGGCCCCCGACGATCTGCGGGCGGACATCGCGACCATCCGCAGGCTGACCGACAAGCCCTTCGGCGCGAACCTCATCTTCGGCAGCCCGGGCTTCGAGAGGCAGGCTGAGGTACTTATCGACCTCAATGTTCCCGTGATCTG
>JAUCPZ010000345.1 GCA_030372995.1 Dehalococcoidia bacterium | reverse complement strand
CCCGGGAGCCGGGCCGGCCGGGGGTTTGCCGTGGCCGCGGGCCGCCTCTAGAATCCGCGCGCCGGCGCGGATCGCCGGCAAGGAGAGCGCATGGCCCACGGCCCGATGAGCCCCGAAGACCAGCTGGCCCTGCTGTCGCGGGGCACGGTGGAGATCCTTCCCGAACCGGCGGCGCTGCTCGATCGCCTGCGCGCCTGCGCGCGCGAGGGCCGCCCGCTGCGCGTCAAGCAGGGCTTCGACCCGACCGCGCCGGACATCCACCTCGGTCACACGGTGGGGCTGCGCAAGCTGCGCCAGTTCCAGGACCTCGGCCACCAGGTCGTGCTCATCGTCGGCGACTACACCGGCATGGTGGGCGACCCCAGCGGCCGCAACAAGACGCGGCCCCAGCTGACCGCCCACGAGGTGGAGACGCACGCGCACACCTACCTCGAGCAGTTCTTCCGCGTGCTCGACCCCGACCCCGCGCCGCCGCGCCTGCGGGTCGAGATCCACCGCAACGGTGAGTGGTTCTCGCGCATGGACTTCATGGGCGTCATGCGGCTGGCCGGTCAGTACACGGTGGCCCGCATCCTCGAGCGCGACGACTTCGCCAAGCGCATGAAGGAGCAGCAGCCCATCAGCCTGCACGAGCTGTTCTACCCGATCATGCAGGGCTGGGACTCGGTGGAGATCCGCGCCGACGTCGAGCTGGGCGCGACCGAGCAGAAGTTCAACCTGCTCGTCGGCCGCGTGCTGCAGGAGTCGCACGGCCAGCCCCCGCAGATCGCGCTGACCCTGCCGGTGCTGCCCGGCCTCGACGGCGTGCAGCGCATGAGCAAGAGCCTCGGGAACTACGTGGGCGTCTCCGACGCGCCGGCCGACATGTTCGGCAAGCTCATGAGCCTGCCCGACCGCGTCATGGCGGACTACTGGACGCTGGTCACCGACGCGGGGGAGGAGAAGCTCGCGGAGGTGGCGCGGCAGCTGGCGCTGGCCCTGCCGCCGGCGGCGGACGCGTCGAAGCCGGCGGGCGAGGCGCTCAATCCCATGCTCATCAAGAAGGACCTCGCCCGCACGATCGTGCGCATGTACCACGGCGAGGCCGCGGCGGCGGCGGCGCAGAACGACTTCGAGGCGCAGTTCAGCCGGCGCGAAGTCCCCGAGCACCTCGAGGAGTTCGGGCCCGCGGAGCTGGCGAAGGCGCTCGGACACGCGCCGAATGCGGGGATCGTCGAGGTCCTCGTCGCCAGCGGCATCGCCGCGTCGAAGAGCGCGGCGCGTCGCCTGGTGGAGCAGCGCGCCGTCAGCGTGGACGGCGAGAAGGTGAGCGGGCTCGACTTCGCCGTGGACACCGGCCGGGCGTTCGTCCTGCGCGCCGGGCGCCAGATGCGGCGTTTCCGCCCGGACCTACCCTGACGGGACAGGCAAGACCGCGGGTCCCATCGGCCGCAAACGTCGTCCCGGCAACGACTTGGGCATCCCGGCGGTGCCTTCCGTGAGGCACTTGACAGCCGGGGCCCGGTCGGCTAGATTCCGCGGGCTGCAGGGAACAAGCCCACCGGAATCAGAAAGCGTTTGACTTCCGATCGACCCGTAGGCTAGATTCCCCGTCCGCTCTTTCCGCAGGAGAGGGCGCTGAGACGACTTCGCTCTTTGAAAACTGAATAGCGCGCGAACTTACTGAAAGCCCGTGCGAGGTCCCGACACCATGCGCTTCATGGCGTGGACGTCGGTTTCAATTTCCTTGCTAATGATCCATGGGGTGGGTTTCGGCCCGCCTCATGATCTCCGTTTTTCACCACGGAGAGTTTGATCCTGGCTCAGAACGAACGCTGGCGGCGTGGATTAGGCATGCAAGTCGAACGCGAAAGAGGGGGCAACTCCTCGAGTAGAGTGGCGAACGGGTGAGTAACGCGTGAAGAACCTGCCTTCGAGAGGGGGATAACACTCCCAACGGGGTGCTAATACCGCATGAGACCACGGGCTCACATGGGCCTGAGGTCAAAGGTGGCCTCTGCTTGCAAGCTACCGCTCGAAGATGGCTTCGCGTCCCATTAGCTAGTTGGCGGTGTAACGGACCACCAAGGCGACGATGGGTAGCTGGTCTGAGAGGATGGTCAGCCACACTGGGACTGAGATACGGCCCAGACTCCTACGGGAGGCAGCAGTCGAGAGGCTTTGGCAATGGGGGAAACCCTGACCAAGCGACGCCGCGTGGAGGATGAAGGCCCTTGGGTTGTAAACTCCTTTTGCCGGGGAAGAAGTGCGATCAGGTGAACAATCTGGTCGTTTGACGGTACCTGGCGAATAAGCTCCGGCCAACTCCGTGCCAGCAGCCGCGGTAACACGGGGGGAGCAAGCGTTGTTCGGAATCACTGGGCGTAAAGGGCGTGTAGGCGGTCAGGTAAGTGGGATGTGAAATGCCCCGGCTCACCCGGGGACCGGCATCCCAAACTGCCTGGCTTGAGTATGGGAGAGGATGGAGGAATTCCTGGTGTAGCGGTGAAATGCGTAGATATCAGGAGGAACACCGGTGGCGAAGGCGTCCATCTGGCCCAATACTGACGCTGAGGCGCGAAAGCTAGGGGAGCGAACGGGATTAGATACCCCGGTAGTCCTAGCCGTAAACGGTGATCACTAGGTGTTGGGGGCATCGACCCCTCCAGTGCCGCAGCTAACGCATTAAGTGATCCGCCTGGGGAGTACGGCCGCAAGGTTGAAACTCAAAGGAATTGACGGGGGCCCGCACAAGCGGTGGAGCATGTGGTTCAATTCGACGCAACGCGAAGAACCTTACCCAGACTTGACATGCACCGGACGGGTGTGGAAACACACCTTTCCTTCGGGACTGGTGCACAGGTGCTGCATGGCTGTCGTCAGCTCGTGTCGTGAGATGTTGGGTTAAGTCCCGCAACGAGCGCAACCCTTGTCCTTAGTTGCTAACGGGTGATGCCGAGCACTCTAAGGAGACTGCCGGTGATAAACCGGAGGAAGGTGGGGATGACGTCAAGTCCTCATGGCCCTTACGTCTGGGGCTACACACGTGCTACAATGGCCGGTACAGAGGGTTCCGATACCGCGAGGTGGAGGCAATCCCAAAAAACCGGTCTCAGTTCGGATTGCAGTCTGCAACTCGACTGCATGAAGTCGGAATCGCTAGTAATCGCTGATCAGCAGGCAGCGGTGAATACGTTCCCGGGCCTTGTACACACCGCCCGTCAAGCCACGAAAGTCGGCAGCACCCGAAGTCGCTGTGCCAACCGCAAGGGGGCAGGCGCCTAAGGTGAGGCCGGTGATTGGGGCTAAGTCGTAACAAGGTAGCCGTACCGGAAGGTGCGGCTGGATCACCTCCTTTCTAGGGAGACCCGTCACCCGGCATGGCCGGGTGGCAGATCCCAGGTCGAACCTCCCGGGCTTTCAGCCTCGCGCGCTATTCATCTCTCTTTCTGGACCCTGGGGCTTCTTCGAGCCTGGCCGGCACGCCGGCCGGGCTCGATCCATCCTCCAGGCTTGGCCAGGTTCGGACCGCAGTGGGTCCGGTGGCGGCAGGGGCGAAATGCCGACGACGGCGTCACCTCGCGCTCGATGGCTTCGGCAGTGGCTGCTGAGGTGTGGGCCTGTAGCTCAGTTGGTTAGAGCGCACGCCTGATAAGCGTGAGGTGGGTGGTTCGAGTCCACCCAGGCCCACCAATGTCCTGGCTGACGGGTGGCCCCGAGGCGTGGGGTGCCTGCCGCCGGCTGACCTCGGGGGATATAGCTCAACTGGGAGAGCGCCGGCTTTGCAAGCCGGAGGCTGCGGGTTCGAGCCCCGCTATCTCCACCAGATTCGAGAGAGGGTCTGCCGCGTGCGCGGCGGCCTCATAGATCTTGTGCGCCGGCGTTGCGCTCCCACGGGAGCGGCCGACGGCGCGCGTGGCGCGGCCCCGGAGCCGGGGCGCGCGGCCACGAAGCGATCTTTGACAACCGAATACGAGACGCTGGGTAAACACAGTAGCGCCTTAGTCATATTTTCCGGTCAAGCTACTAAGGGCGCATGGTGGATGCCTTGGCACGAGAAGGCGATGAAGGACGCGATAAGCTGCGATAAGCCTCGGTGAGACGCAAATAGTCTTCGACCCGGGGATGTCCGAATGGGGAAACCCGGCGGGAGTCATGTCCCGTCACCGTCCGCTGAATCCAATAGGCGGAACGGAGCCAACGGAGGGAAGTGAGACATCTCAGTACCTCCAGGAAGAGAAAGAAAACTCGATTCCCCGAGTAGCGGCGAGCGAAAAGGGAACAGCCTAAACCCGAGCACGCTTGCGTGCGGAGGTGTTGCGGGATCCAGAAGGCGTAAGCCGGGAAGTTACCAACCAACACGCTAACCGAACCGCTTGGAAAGACGGACCACAGAAGGTGACAGTCCTGTAGGTGAAAGCGCGTTGGCTTCCTGTCTGGACACCCAAGTACCGCAGGACACGAGAAATCCGGCGGGAATCTGCGAGGACCATCTCGTAAGGCTAAATACTCTCTCGTGACCGATAGCGAACCAGTACCGTGAGGGAAAGGTGAAAAGGACTCCAGGTGGAGAGTGAAATAGAACCTGAAACCATGCGCCTACAAGCGGTCGGAGGCCTAATGCGGGGCTTGCTCCGCAAGCGGCTGACGGCGTGCCTTTTGCATAATGATCCGGCGAGTTACTCGTCTGCAGCAAGGTTAAGCGTCTAAGACGCGGAGCCGCAGCGAAAGCGAGTCCGAAACGGGCGACTAGTTGCAGGCGGTAGACCCGAAGCCTATGTGATCTACCCATGGCCAGGATGAAGCGGATGTCACAGTCCGTGGAGGTCCGAACCGGTTAACGTTGAAAAGTCATCGGATGAGCCGTGGGTGGGGGTGAAAGGCCAATCAAACTAGGTGATAGCTGGTTCTCCCCGAAATATGTTTAGCCATAGCCTCGCGTCAATGTGTCTCGGAGGTAGAGCACTGATTGGGCTAGGGACCCCACCAGGTTACCAAACCCATTCAAACTCCGAATGCCGATGACATCTATCGCGGGAGTCAGCCTACGAGGGATAAGCTTCGTAGACGAGAGGGGAACAACCCAGACCGACAGCTAAGGTCCCAGAGTGCAGACTAAGTGCATAAGGATGTGGGATCGCTTAGACAGCCAGGATGTTGGCTTAGAAGCAGCCATCATTTAAAGAGTGCGTAACAGCTCACTGGTCAAGGGATCCTGCGCCGATAATGCCCGGGACTCAAGTCTGCCACCGAAGCTTCGGATTCCTCGAAAGAGGTCTGGTAGGGGAGCGTTCTGTCTTGGACTGAAGGTCAACCGGCAAGGTTGGCTGGACGAGACAGAAGTGATTATGCCGGAACGAGTAGCGAGAAGACGGGCGAGAAACCCGTCCACCGAAAACCCAAGGTTTCCTGAGGAAGGTTAATCCGCTCAGGGTCAGTCGGGTCCTTAGGTGAGGCCGAAAGGCGTAACCGATGGGAAGCAGGTTAACATTCCTGCACCACCTGGGGGACGATCAAGACGCGAAGGGGTGACGCAGAAGTGAAAGACCAGCCGGCGAACGGTAGTGCCGGTCCAAGCCCGTAGGTACGAGGTCCATCTGGCAAATCCGGTGGATCCAATCCGAGAGGTGATGGGGAAACGAGCCGCAAGGCGAGCCAACTGGTCCTAATCAGACTGCCGAGAAAAGCCTCGTAGCGAGTTCTCCGGGTGTCCGTACCGTAAACCGACACAGGTAGGTGGGGTGAGTATCCTAAGGTGCTCGAGTGAGTCTTGCAGAAGGAACTAGGCAAAATAGCCCCGTAACTTCGGAATAAGGGGTGCCTGGTGCGCAAGGGGGACTTGCTCCTCCGAGCAAGCCAGGCCGCAGTGAATGGAGTCAACCGACTGTTTACCAAAAACACATCTCTCTGCTAAGCCGATGAGGCGACGTATAGGGAGTGACACCTGCCCGGTGCCGGAAGGTTAAAGCGAGGGGTCAACCGCAAGGTGAAGCCCTGAACTGAAGCCCCGGTAAACGGCGGCCGTAACTATAACGGTCCTAAGGTAGCGAAATTCCTTGTCGGGTAAGTTCCGACCTGCACGAATGGTGTAACGAGTTGACTGCTGTCTCCTGCAAGAGCTCGGCGAAACTGTAGCGACGGTGAAGATGCCGTCTACCCGCGACTGGACAGAAAGACCCCGTGCACCTTTACTGTAACCTGATATTGGGTCCTGATCTTTCATGTGTAGGATAGGTGGGAGGCTTTGAAGCGGGGGCGCTAGCCCTCGTGGAGCCAACCTTGAAATACCACCCTTGGGATATTGGGATTCTAACCATGAGCCGTAATCCGGCCATGGAACATTGTCAGGCGGGCAGTTTAACTGGGGCGGTTGCCTCCTAAAGAGTAACGGAGGCGCCCAAAGGTTCCCTCAGCGCGGTTGGTAATCGCGCGTGGAGTGCAATGGCACAAGGGAGCTTGACTGCGAGACGGACAGGTCGAGCAGATGCGAAAGCAGGGCATAGTGATCCGGTGGTTCTGCATGGAAAGGCCATCGCTTAACGGATAAAAGGTACGCCGGGGATAACAGGCTGATCCTTCCCGAGAGTTCACATCGACGGAGGGGTTTGGCACCTCGATGTCGGCTCATCGCATCCTGGGGCTGGAGAAGGTCCCAAGGGTTGGGCTGTTCGCCCATTAAAGCGGTACGTGAGCTGGGTTCAGAACGTCGTGAGACAGTTCGGTCCCTATCCATCGTGGGCGTAGGATCCTTGCGAGGAGTTGCTCCTAGTACGAGAGGACCGGAGCGAACGAACCTCTAGTGTACCGGTTGTTCTGCCATGGGCATCGCCGGGTAGCTATGTTCGGACGTGATAAGCGCTGAAAGCCTCTAAGCGCGAAACACACCTCAAGAATAGGGATCCCTGTGGCTCAGCCACCTGAAGGCTCGTCGGAGACTACGACGTCGATAGGCGGGAGGTGTAAGGCTCGTGAGAGCTTCAGCCGACCCGTACTAATAAGCCGTGAGGCTTGGCCGGTTAATATTACTGATGCGCTGCATGTGTGCCCGCGTCTCGTGTTCTGGTTGTCGCTGAGATTGGGGTGGCAATGGCGGAGGGGCCACACCTCTTCCCATTCCGAACAGAGAAGTTAAGCCCTCCAGCGCCGATGGTACTGCCCGGGAGACCGGGTGGGAGAGTAGGTCGCCGCCCCAGTAGTCTGGACGAGGCCCCGGTGCGAAAGCGCCGGGGCTTTCGTTTTGCCCCCCCGGTCGGCGCCGGGGGCACCACGTGGGGGGCTGCCGTGGCGTTCGCCCGGGCGGGGAGCTGTCTCTTATACACATCTCCGAGCCCACGAGACAGCGCTGTGTATCT
>JAUCPZ010000344.1 GCA_030372995.1 Dehalococcoidia bacterium | reverse complement strand
CTCCAGAGTGCTGACCTGTCCCAATTCCTTGAGTTCCTTCTCTCCCCTTATCTCAGCAAAGATGGCGTGGGCCACCTTCTTTGTGTTTCCGGTGCGTGAAACGTAGGCAACCAGCGTCTTCATCTGTCCTCCTCGTCGCGAAGGGCGGTCCGGGTGCGCTATTCTACCGCGGCATTTTCGATCCAGCAAGTTGCCGCTATCCCGCTGCGGTGCTTCGGAGTCAGTGAGATGAAAGTCCGCAGACTCTGGCGGCACCGCTCTGAAAGGCACGGTATCGCGGCCGACCTGATCGGGCACCAACGCTACCGGATGCCGATGCGCGACGCTGCTGCAGCAGCCTTGATCAGTTCGCCATCTTCGGGCATGAGGAACCCCAAGCGGATGGCGGCATCTGTAGAGTTGGCGACGGCTGTCACGTAGGCCTGATGATCCGGGTAGAGCTCTGACAGCACCGCGTCATCGAACAGCTCGGTGGTGCCGAACAGGGAGTTGACCAGCGGCACGGCCGGTTGACCCAGACCGGACAACTTGGCGATGGGTACGTCCACATAGGGAGTGCGGATGCCTCCCTTCACGTTGCCGTAGGCATCCAGAACAAATGCCGGAGGATCCCCGGCGATCTCGATGCGGTCGGTGATGGCGGGCGCCATGCCCGTGCGCACCCACCGGTCGAGCTGGTGGATCGCTGCTTTGGCGATGAAATGCTGCGGCCCTGAGTTGATCGGCAGGGGGCATTCAAGAACACCGGGATAGATGGTTGTGACCTCGACCACGTTGGCCACCGACGGGTCGCTGCCGGCGTCACGCATGCCGGTGATCCCCACGTAGAGGTCGGCATGTGCAGTGCCTGCCATCTCCCACAGCCGTATCTTGTCCGTGTCGGCCTGCCTGGCTTTGTAGTAGCCAAGTAACATGACATCCGTTTCCGACTCCAACATCAGGACGGGAACATCGGTGTCAGTGCGGATGAAGACCGCGGGCATATCGCCCAGGTTGACCTTCGACAAGTCGGCGCCTTCCATCGATATGCCGCCGAGCGATGCGGAGCAGGGCCTGCCATGCAGCAGAAAACCGTCGAATAGGTGATCGCGCGGCTGGATGGCATTGACATAGACCGTGAGCTGCATGGCCGATTGTGATTCGCCCACCCCCAATATGCGTTCGACGCGGCATCCGGCGAGCGGGTTAACCTTGCCAGGGTGGCGGACGGCTGCGGCGGCCTGCGAAAAGATGTCGTAGCAGTAATCGTCTCCGGGATGGCTCAGAGACGCGTAGCGCCCGGGGTCTGCGGTCTTGAGGTCCAGCCTGACGAGACCGAGAGAAGTGGCCGGATTGCCTTCCACTCCCCCATATTGCGCCGAGACCCCAATCCAGACATAGCCGCGGCGGAGCAATTCGGTGTGCGTGAATGTCCAGGCGGGTCCGGCTTCCAACCCTCCGGACACGTTGAACCATTCCATTACCACAGTGCCGTTGAACCTTGCAGCGTCCACTGGTCGGTAGACCAAAATGCGGGTCCTGTAACCGGCATATCCATCGGGCTCCACCTCCCACATCCCGTTGGCAGGCAGATCGTTGGCGGCCCGGTACGACCTGGCGGTCCCGGAGATGAAGTACTCCTGCGCTTCGTATCCGGCGGCGGCCAGTGCGTCAGGAGGGGATGTGTTCATCAGGAACGGCGCGCCGGGGCCGGTAATGGGACCTTCTACGGTAGGAACACTGGCCATTTCCCTCCTTATGATCCACACGCTCAGAACCTGAGTCGCTTCCTGGCTGCTTCCAGAAGACTCTCCCTGAACTTGGGGTGGGCGATTTCGATCAGGGCGAGGGCACGCTCTCTTTCGTTCAGCGGCGCGAGATTGGCAATCCCCCACTCTGTAACCACATACTGGGCGTAGTGCCTGGGCACGGTCACCCGGGCCCCCTCTGTCAGGTATGGCACGATGCGGGATACCGTCCCGTTGTGCGCCGTACTGGGCAAGATGGTGATGGCCCTTCCCCCTTCCGACCAGAAGGAGCCGATCATGAAGTCAAGCTGTCCGCCTGTACCGGAGCGCATCGAATCGCCGAAGGACTCTGAGGCGATGGTTCCGACAAGGTCAATCTCTACGGCGCCATTGATGGCCACCACGTTCTTCTCTTGGCTCACCAGGCTGATGGAGTTGGAATAGGAGGCGCAGTGGAACTCGACCATGGGGTTGTTGCCCAGGAAGTCGTAAAGCTCCTGGTCGCCGATGGTGAAAGCCATGACCATCCTGTTTGGGTGAGTCTTCTTGTATTTGCACGTGACAATGCCTTTGTCCACGAGCAGGTGAGTGCCCTGGGGAGCCATCTCCGTGTGAATGCCCAAGTCTTTGAGATCACTGTCGGCCAGCAGCTTGGATATCTGGCCCGGGACTGCGCCTATGCCTACCTGAATGCAGTCCCTGTCGCGGAGCAGGCTGACGACATTGGCCGCGATTTTCTTATGCACCTCGGATGGTTCCGGCAACGGGGGCGAAAAGAGGGGCTCGTCCACCTCGACGAACTTCTCGAAACGGCTGACGTGGTAGTGCGAATTGCCGTAGGTATGCGGCATCTTGGGGTTGACCTCGGCCACAACCACGGCACCCTGGTCAATAATGTCCGGCGTGAAGAAGAGATCAAGGCCGAGCGACACGTGGCCATGATCGTCGGGCGGACTGACCTGAGTGAAGATAACCGTCCTCCGCGGGTCGATCTCCTGTCTCCTCTTCTGCCAGGCGCCCACTGTGGAGCTCTGTATCGGAACAAAGGTCGAGATGCCTTCTTCGTGCTGACCCATGGTGAGGACGTTGTAGAAGCCGCACATCATATCGAAGCATTCTTTGTACTCCGGGGCGAAGATTTTGTACGGATGAAATACAAGCGCCGATATGTACTGAACGTTCTTGAGTTCGTCCTTGCGGTCCGCCACGGCATCCATCATGGCCGTCGTGGGTTGACCGAGGCCAAGAGGAGTGGCCATCCTGTCGCCGGATTTCACGACCTTCGCCGCCTCTTTGTGGCTGCACAGCTTGGATCTGTACTCATCTCTCCAGTTCATCTCAATCCTCCTCCCCCCGGGAAGGGCACTCCGGCGATGGTCCCCGCACAGGCGGGCCATCTTACCCCCAACGATGGTACAGAGGGTGACCGTCTTGGGCCAGTTATACCACCTTGCGGGCCGCGATTGCCAGCGGTGAGGCTTCAGGAGCCGGCGGGCTGCAGGGTCGGTGGGCAGCGGGCTATACTGGGGGCATGGGCTGCCAGGCAGTCGCTGAACTGGCGCAACCCTGCCGCATGGGCCTAGCTCTTGCCCGCGCCTATTTGTCCTGCAGACTGTGGATGCTGTTCTGTCGTCCCGAGAACCTGAAGGGCTGCATACAGGCGGGTGACATCGCGATCTACTACCACTCATACGGGCGTGGCGATCCGGTGCTCTTGCTGCACGGCGGCTTCATGTGCGCCGAGAGCTGGGCAGGTCAGATACCGGCGCTGGCGCGGGACTACCGCGTCATAGCCGCCGACTCGCGCGGCCATGGCCGCAGTACTCTCGGTGAAGGACCCCTAACCTACCGCCGCATGGCCGGGGATGCGGCTGGGTTGATAGAACGGCTCCGTCTGAGCCCGGTGCACCTCATCGGCTGGAGCGACGGCGGCTGCATTGGCCTGGCCCTGGCGGTGGAACGGCCGGAGCTGGTGCGCAGTCTGACGCTGCTGGGCACGCCGTACAGCACGGCCAACTACACCGAACGGGCAAAGAAGAAGATAGAGAGGCTCCTGCACCCGCGGTCCGTGTCCATGCTGGCAACGAGAGTCCTGCGCCGTTGTCTCACGCCCGAACCCAAACGGGGCCGGGAGTTCGTGGGGTTGATGGCACGGATGTGGACTGAGCTTCCGGATTTCACCCGGGAGGAACTGGGACGCATTGAAGCTCCTGTGCTGGTCATCGGCTGTGACCGGGATGAGTTTCTATCACTGGGCCCGGACCCGCTGCACGTCTTCAGGGAGACGGCAGAGGCCATCCCCCACGCCAGAATGGAGGTAGTGAAAGGGGGCACACACAACGTCCACATCGAGCGGCCGGAGGCCGTCAACCGACTCATCCTCGATTTCCTGCGGGAGGCGAGGTGACGTTGGTGGCGTGGCCCTTTGGGCAGAGAGGCGGGCACAGCCCATGTCGTGGCCTGGGCTTGCAGTTGATCAGCACGGTAACAGGCGCCGGATCAGCGAAACGCCAGCCGCGATCGGCGGGTTCTGCTACACTGTACATCTGGATCCCTGAGCCATGCTTTCGCAAGGATAGGCGGCGGGGAATAGCTGCCGCCCGGCGAGGGGGTACCGTTTGCGAATCAGGTCAGAGGAACGATGTCGAACCCAGGCAAGGCCAAGATAGGTTACGCGCTGGGCGGAGGTGGCGCCCGGGGCGCCGCTCACATCGGCGTGCTGAAAGCTCTGGAACAGCACGGTGTGTTCCCGGACCTCATCGCGGGAACGAGCGCCGGCGCATTGGTTGGTGCCCTGTACGCGCGTGGGCTGAAACCGGCTGACATAGAGAAGCTGGCTCTGCAATTGAACTGGAGGGGACTGGGACGATTCGCTGACCTCACCGTGCCAAGGAGCGGACTGCTGCAGGGCAAGAGGATCATGAGCCACCTGACCTCCATCCTCGGTGCCATCAAGTTCTCGGATTTGAAGCTTCCTTTCGTTTGCGTGGCAACCGATATCATGACCGGCGAGGAGGTCCTGCTGTCCGATGGCCCGGTGGTTGACGCGGTACGTGCGAGCATCTCTGTACCCGGGCTGATGATACCGGTCAGGCTGGGGGGACGGTACCTCGTGGACGGCGGACTGGTAAATCAGGTCCCTGCGAGAACGTGCCGCCAGATGGGTGCTGAGTATGTTATCGCGGTGAGTGTCTCGCCGAACCCCGCCTCGGTTTCATTGCGACGAAAGGCGGTTCGGAGTGAGACTGATGAATCCCGGCATAAGGCCCCGGGTCTGGTCAAAGTGTTGCTTCAAGTTTCGCTCATTTCCGGCTACCAGCAAGACATGCGGGATCTGGAGTGCTCCGATCTTGCCATAACTCCGTCGGTGGACGACATCGGCCTTTTTGACTTCAACCGGGCGGCCCAGGCAATCGCCATCGGCGAAGAGGCAGCCCGGCGTGCACTTGAGAGGTGTCGCCTACCTTCAGGTGGCAGGAGAGGGCGGGAGTGACAGGGCGCCCAGACGCAAGTTGTCGGCCATCAGCTCATGGCCCACATCAGACAGGTGATTTGAGGAGATAGATTTGCGGACTACGCGGAGCTGGGAACGGCCCGCCCTGCAAACCCAGGGGTACCCTGAAGTCACGCTGACGAGCTGGCACAGTCGTGCCCAACCAGTCTGATTTCTCAAGCCGAGACTGGCGGTCTGCGTCTTGCCCAGGGCCGCGCCGCCTCAAGCTGAGCCGCCAGGCGGAACAGGGTGGCCTCGTCTCCAAAGCGGGCTACAAAATGGGTCCCTATCGGCAAGCCGTCGGCATTCCAGAACAATGGCACCGACATGCCCGGCTGCCCTGTGAAATTACAGACAGGCGTGAAAGGCATAATGGATGACATCCGGAACAGGCCTTCAAGGGGATTTTCGGGGGTCGAGTCGAAAGACCCCAAAGGCACCGGCGGCTCGGTGATGGTCGGTGTCAACCATATGTCGTGGTTCAGGAAGAACCGGCCGATGTCACGGGCAATTCTTCTCAGCTCTTCCACTGCCAGGTAGTACTCCGGAGCACTGTGCTGATGCCCCATCTCGTACATGGCCCACGTGACCGGCTCGAAGTATTCCGGCGCAGGCTTCCGGCCAGTCAGTCGGGCATATCCATCCACTGTCGCAGCCACGCTCGATGACACCGCTATCACGAATGCCCGCGTGATTCGTTCGGCATCGACAGCGAACGACGCCTCGGTCACTTCGTGGCCCAAGTCGGCGCAAAGCGCCGCGGCCTCCTTCACGGCCATGACGCAGTCCGCGTGAACAGGCCGTCCGGTGGGCGTGGCAGTAGTGAAGGCGATGCGCAGCCTCCCCGGGTCGGCGCCTACTTCCTTGATGAATGGCCGGGCCGGCGGCGGTGCCCAATACGGGTCTCCTATGTCAGGGCCTGCCGTGGCATCGAGCAGGGCGGCGCTGTCCCGTACTGAGCGGGTGAGAGCATGCTGGACGGCAAGTCCACCCCAGAGTTCTGCGTAGTCTGGCCCTGCGGGAGTGCGGGCCCTGGTGGGCTTAAGACCGAAGACCCCGCAGCAGGCCGCTGGAATGCGTATCGAGCCACCCCCATCGCTCCCGTGGGCCATGGGCACCAAACCAGCAGCCACGGCGGCAGCAGACCCGCCGCTGGATCCGCCAGTGGACCGGTCCGTGTTCCATGGGTTGCGGCAGGCTCCAAGGAAGCGCGGCTCAGTGGTAATCATGAGGCCAAACTCGGACACGTTGGTCTTTCCCAAGATGATTAGGCCAGAGCGCTTCAGCCTTGTCACGAGTTCACTGTCGTAATCTGGCACGTAGTGGCGCAGAAAGGCTGACCCCTCTGTCATCCGAACCCCGGCGCAAGGCGCACCAATGTCCTTGAGGAGGAAGGGAACACCGGCAAGGGGCCCCTTCGGCGCCTTCCTGGCCACTGCCCGCGCCTCCTCAAACATCGGCGTGACCACGGCATTGATGGCCGGGTTGATCCGTTCGATACGTTCTATGGCCGCATCCACAAGCTCGATAGGCTTGACCTTCCTCTGGCGCACGAGTTCGGCCTGTTCTGTGGCATCCAGAAAAGCGAAGGCATCGGTCTTGGCCATAGTCCCCACCTCCTGTCACCGGCCCATCCGGCGTGCTGCCAGAGATGATACCACTTTGCGGGTGCGAAGCTGCCTGGGCGGTTGCAGAGATTGCCGCGCCTTCTCCGCGCGCGGCTGGGAGAATGGCTTCCGCCTGAGGCGGACCTTCGGCGCTGCAATGACGGATGGACACCCTCTCCCTTCCCTCTCCCGTCGAGGGAGAGGGTCATTAGCTCTCCTCTGGAGGGAGGTTGTGGGGCGCGACTTGCCGCGTCCGGGGTAGGAGGGAACGGTCCGCCTCAGGCGGATGCCCCTACAATGACGGCATGGTTCGGGTGTTCTTTCTTCGGGCGCATGATTATGCGCCCCTACACGTTTGTCCGCGGAGCGTGCTATCGGGCGAACGCAAGGTTCGCGCCTATGGACTCGGCTGCGGGGCGTTTCTGATTGGGCGAACACTCGGTGTGCCCCCGCGTTTGGCCACGGGGCGTGCACGGAACGTCCGTCCCAGGCGGAGAGGGCCGAAGGCCCTCTGCGTTAATAACCGACCCTCTCTCCATGAAGATCTGTCCCAGGCTGGAAAGGGGGACCAAGGCGGATTGGCCTGGGGGGATGTCCACAACCCCCTGCTGCCAGGGTCCATGGCCGCAGCGGAGCGTGGCCCTCTGGGGGTTCCTGCGCATTGGCCCTCACGTTTTAGAGGCGCCACGACTGGCAGGAATGACACGGAAGTCGGCGGGTTTCGTCCGCACAGCGTGGGCTCTACCCGGCTTGCGAGGGTACGTACTGTGCACGGGGTGTGAAGAGGGGCGGAGCCCCTCTTCGTTCTTCTTCACTCCCCCTTTCCCAACGGGGGACTAAGGGGGATTGGCTTGGGGGGTGGAGATGGGGGCCGCATCCCGCCCTGCGGACTGCATTGTGCCTCACCTGCGTGACCCAGTACAGCGAAACGCGTCGTTGCTATTGACATCACATTCGACTATGGCCTAGGATTGGTGCATCCCCGGCCAGGAGCAATGCACGAGGTGTACGCGTTCGGCGAGCCTTCAGAGCAGGAGTTGTGGCTGTAAAGGGAGGACGGACGATGCCGGAAGTCAGTTTCATAACGCACAAGGGAGTACGGATACTGTATGAGAATTTTGAAAACGCCCAGCGCGATGAGATACTCCCCTGGATGGAGAAGACGAAAGACATAATCCGCAGTCAGCCTGAGAAGTCGGTACTGGGTCTGGTCAACGTCAAAGGGGCCAGCTTTGACCCGTCCATAATCTCCGCCCTGAAGGAATTTGTGAAGGGAAACGAACCATACATGATATGCGCCGCTGTCTACGGAGTGGAAGGATTGAAGGAGGTCATCTTCAGCAGCGTTCTGGCCTTCAGCCGCAGGAAGAATCTCGTACTCTGCAAGACGCTCGAAGAGGGCAAGGACTATCTGGTGAAACAAGCCCAGAGGAGGAAGCCGGCCTCATAACGCTTTGAACGCCGCCAGGCGTATCACCAAGGCGCAACCCGTGTCATGCGGATTGCCAGCTGAGTTTCCATCAGGCCATTGCTTGAGGGGGTGGGTGTATGGGACACAGGTGCGGACCCGGCAAGATCCTCGAGAACACGTACTTGATAGACGGCACGATCTTTGGCATGAAAGGAGGCCTGGCTACCTATGTCGTGAGAGGTCAACAGTCTGCACTTGTGGACAGCGGCACTCGTGACGGCGCCAACGAGATAATCCAGGCACTCAGCAGCATGGGCGCATTCCCGGTGGACAAGATCATCCTGACTCATGAGCACTGGGATCACACCCAGGGCGCCAACTCTCTTGTCCAAGCTATGGGAGGTCATGTCACCGTATTCGCCTCCGCGAAGGCCAAGCCGACGATTGAGCATCCGGCCAGGATGAACTATGACTATGGAGTGGGCACCATCGAACCGGTGAAGGACATCGTGCCGCTCGAAGAAGGAGACGTCATTGATCTGGGCGGCGTGGAGCTGGAGGTCATTGGCGTTCCTGGTCATACTCCCGGCCACATAGCGCTGTATGACAAGGCCAACAAGAACATCTTTCTCGGAGACAGTATAGGGAACAAGATCGATCCCACGGCATTCCTACCTTCGCATAATCCTCCGTGGTTTGACAAAGAGGAGTTCTACACGACCCTGGCCAAGCTGAAGAAAGTGGAATTCAATTCTGTCTGCCTGGCTCACTATGGCTGTTGGGATGGTCATGAGGCCAAGAACATATTGGACGAAGCCAGGCTTGTATTCGACAACTTCTGGAACTTCTTCGATGCCAACAGGGATAGGCTGGATGACGTCAACTACCTTGCGGCATCTCTCATGGAGAGGTACCTTCCCGATGCGAAGCCGGCCTCAGCAGGGGTCGTGGTCTTCCTGGTCGGTTGGCTCCGAGACGGTTTCAAGCACTACTACCACCTCAGTTGAGTCAGATGGCCGCGAGGCAGCTCTCAGCCGGGCCATGGAGGGGCACCAGTTCAGGGAGAAGACGGTTCATGGCCATGATAGGAGAGGGCAGGCACAGGGGCCTGCCCTTGCGGTTCAAGTAGCCGCGCGCTTGGCGAACTTGGCCCCCATGGCGAAGGCCTTTTCGCAATCTGCGGGGAACACCGTCCGGTGATGCTCCAGCTTCTGGGGGAGCCGTGCTACCAGGGCATCGGCGACGATCTGCGAGTAATCCTCCACGTGAAGGGTATCGGTGCTGACCAGCAGCTCCGTCGGTCCCAGCAGCATCGAGAGGATCATCTGGTTGAACTGCAGGTGCGGACGGAACACTTTTTCTTCCTGTTCGCCGGCGCCCAGGGTGCATATCAGTCCGACAGGGATCTTCTTAGGGAAGAGCGATGAGTAGTCCTTGTAGGTGAAATAGGGAAACAGGCGCTCGATGAACATCTTGGTTCCCGAACTGATGGTGCCGAAGTAGATTGGCGTTCCCAAGAAAAGGGCGTGGGCGTGCTCCATCTTGGCATACAAAGGAGTCATGCCATCTCTTTGAACACATCTGCCGTAGGTCGCGCCACCGCGCTTCTTACACGAAAAGCAGGCCTGGCAGCCTTTCATGGCGACCTGGCTCAGTTGAACGAATTCCGTCTTGGCCCCCTGGGAAGCGGCTCCCTCGAGCGCTTTGCGGAGGAGGGTAGCGGTGGCGCCGTTCGTCCGAGGGCTGCCGTTGAAGGCGATAACGTTCACGCTCCGTACTCCGTTTCTGTGGACTCGTGGCCGTATTGTATGCCTGGAGCGGAGCGTGGGCAAACAGCATTGCCCATCGCATGCGGCTCAGCGGGTGATTGGGGGTTCCGGGGATGAGGCAGGTGAGCACAGCCTAAGCTGCGGACTATCTGGAAGAGCCCGGGTGCTATAATCGGGGCACTGTGGGGAGGTGAGGCATGACCGTCTACTACATCAAGCTGTACTTCATCACATTCGCCGCATTCCTGGCGATCGACGCGGTCTGGCTGGCCCTGGTAGCGCGGACGTTCTACCGCAAGTATCTTGACTGGCTCATGGCCGCCAACCCCAACTGGATCGCGGCGCTGGCCTTCTATCTCCTGTTCGTGGTAGGAGTCCTGGTCTTCGTCGTTGTTCCCGGGGTGGAAGACGGTTCGCTGAAGACGACACTCCTTAAGGCGGCCCTCTTCGGGCTGATCGCCTACGGCACATATGACCTCACCAACCTGGCGACCATAAAGAACTGGCCGCTGACCGTCACTGCTGTTGACATGATCTGGGGGACAGCGTTGAGCGTGGCGGTGAGCTATGTGGGCTTCGTGGCAGGCAAGTGGCTCAGTTGACCGGCCACGTGGCGCGCGGCGCAATGCGCGTGGTGGCAGAGGCTGGCTGGCATGCAGCATACAGTTGTGGGCTAGGTGATTGACCTGATAACCATATACTGCCATACGGGTCAAGATGGGCGTGGACAGCCGGGAAGGAGGGATGTGAAATGAATCCAGGTGACGACTCCCGTTCGGAACAGTCGAAGGTGCACCTGGTGACCGGGGGAGCGGGGATGCTGGGGCGGGCCATCGTCTCTCAACTGCTCGAAAGGGGCAAGAGGGTCCGCATCATAGACATCGAGCCGGCGAAGAATGACCGGGCCGAGATCATAGTGGGTGATATCAGGGATGCAGCCGCCGTCAGAAGAGCTTGCGAAGGCGTGGACACGGTCTTCCACACCGCAGCCGCCGTATGGGACCCCAAACTGCCGCCGGGGATTTACGAGGAGACCAACGTCAAGGGCACCCAGATCATTATCGACACATGCCTGCAACTGGGCATACCGCGGCTGGTCTATAGCGGAACCCTGGATGTCGTTCTGGACGGCAAACACGGCCATCGTCTGGCTGACGAGTCGGTGCCCTATCCGTCCGACGTGAAGAAGATGAACCGGTACGCCTACAGCAAGATGCTGGGGGAACAGGCCGTGATCAAAGCCAACGGGCCGACTTTCGCTACCTGTTCGCTGCGCCTGGTGGGGATGTACGGTCCCGGCGACAAGTACCACCTGCCCAATGTGATCAAGATCGCCAAGAGCGGTATCCGCCTTCGCCTCGGAGACGGGAAGGCCCAGTTCAACCATGTCTTCTCCGGGAACGCGGCCCATGCTCATGTACTGGCGGCCGAGCACCTGTGGCCGGGTTCGCCTGTGGCCGGGCAGGTGTACTTCATCAACGATCACGACACGGGGAACTTCTTCACCTTCATGGATCCGTTCCTGGAGGCGTTGGGTCTGCGGGGGCCAAAGATAGCCATACCCTACCGCGTGGCGTACGCTCTCGCGTGGCTGGTGGAGAGGTTCACCAGCAAGTCCAACTTCAACAGGTTCTCGGTCTATTCCACCTGCGTGGATTCCACCTTTGTACACGATAAGGCAACGCGTGACTTCGGCTACCAGCCGCGCTACTCCGCTGAGGAAGCGTTCAAGATCACTCTCGAGTGGTTGAAGACCCAGAAGTTCTAGCGACCGCGCGGCAATCACGGCCTCACCCTCTCCCTTCCCTCTCCGGTCGAGGGAGAGGAGATCGGTGTGGGCAAGGGGCGTGCACGGAACGTCCGTCCCAGGCGGACCGAAGGTTCGCCTCAGGATGAAGGGGGCCGAAGGCCCTCTGTGGTCAATATCGTCCCCCTTTGGCAAAGGGGGATCAAGGGGAATTGGCTTGGGGGGAGGAAGGGGCGGGACATGCCTGGATTCCTCCCCTGGGTGGCGTGTTCTTTCTTCGGGCGCATGGCAATGCGCCCCTACGCGTGTGTCGACGGGGCGTGCTATCGGGCGAACGCCGTTCTGTGGCTGTCAGGTCCGAGACATGACCTGGCGTCGGGCCGGTGACCCGACAGCCGCGGTTGGTTCATTGGGTCTACTTGACCATGGCTTGTGCCCAGAGCATGGGTTGTGCCTGAAGAGGAAACAAACCCTTCTTAGTCACGGATACCCCACCTTGAGGTCTCCATCCCTCTTTGATGGCGCTGTTCACTTCTTCGACCAAATCCTTCATGTTGCTTTTGCTGATGATGCGATATTCCATAGTTGCAGTTCCCTCCGCGGACAACATTCTACCCCTTCAGCGTGGCACGGTCACGTGCCTGTTCTTGTGGGTTTCTGTGGGTGTCAGGTCTCCTGACCTGACCCAGCGTCGGGTCTCGTTCCTCTCCACCCGCCCCACAATGTCAACCTTGGGGCGTTCTTTCTTCGGGCGCACAGCAATGCGCCCCTACATGTATGTCCACGGGGCGTGCTATCGGGCGAACGCCGTTCTGTGGGTGTCAGGTCCGAGACCTGACCTGGCGTCGGGCCGGTGACACGACAGCCGTAGGCCTCACCCTCTCCCTTCCCTCTCCCGTCAAGGGAGAGGGTTATTACATCTCTCCCCTGGTGGGAGAGAGTGAGAGAGGGGGCACGCCTGGATTCCCGCCTTCGCGGGAATGACAGACGGGGCGCAAAGGGGGAACCAGGGGGGAGTGGGGGTGGGCGAAGCCCACCCGGCTCTACGGACACTCCAGAACCATGAAAGAGAAGCCGCACTTCACATAGGTGGTATCCCACATCACCACGAGAAGCGCTCCATCATCTTCATTGTAGACATGATGGGCCATGGTGTTAAAAAAAGGACTCACGACCGTCACATAGTCGAGCGAGTAGGGTCGGTCTGCGAGGGTAATCTTGTAGCAGGGATAGGGATCAGTGACCCAGGCAGAACTGGACACGTTGTACCCTTGGTCAAGGTCTCCATCGTAGTTGACAACCCCCATCGCGACTATCATGTTCGGACCAGCAGGTCCCTGGATGCCCTGCACGCCCTGAGTTCCCGTGTCACCTTTGACTCCTTGCGCGCCGGTGGCACCAGTAGCCCCGGTCGGCCCTGTATCACCCTTGGCCACCCACAGATCCCACCAGGCACTGTCAGTCGGCGCATGGTTGGTATTGCCGTCCTGCCTGGAGATATAGGAGGAACCCTGGTATCCCACGGCGTCGTCCGCTGCATAAGCAGTTGAACTGCTCCATTGGCCTCGCCAGCTGATTCCGGCGCCGGGCAGACCGGTCTCGCCCTGGGGGCCCTGTTCACCCCTCGGGCCCGCACAGGCCGTGCTCAGGATTCCACTCACCAGTGCCAGCGACACAACAAGAATTGCCAGTAGTCTGAAGAACTGCATTTTGCCCCTCCTTGCGTAGATGTTGCGCCTAGGATTCTAAGCAACGGTGGGTGGAGGGTCAAGGCTGGATTCAGGGTCAGCGGCGGGTTTCGTTTCTCTCTACCCGCCCTACAATGGGAACGCCGGGGCGTTGTTTCTTCGGGCGCATGGCAATGCGCCCCTACGCGTGTGTCCACGGGGCGTTCTTTCTTCGGGCGCATCATTATGCGCCCCTACACGTGTGTCGACGGGGCGTGCTATGAGGCGAACGCCGTTCGCCCCTACAGGGTCAGGCGGGTTTCAAACCTGCCTCTACAGGTTCAGCCACGGGGCGTGCACGGAACGTCCGTCCCAGGCGGGCCGAAGGCCCTCTGCGTTCTTTCTCTTCCCCATGCCTTCCGTTGTTGTCATTGCGAGGAGTCCGACTGGAACCGACGACGTGGCAATCTCAGGGTGGACCGGGGGTGATCAGGATGCGTGGCCGCCACCGCCCCGGGATGGCCACGTCACCCGCCCGAGGCGGGTTCCTCGCCATGACAGGGATTTCATCCTCTCCCATCGAGGGACAGGGTCATTTCCTCTCTCTCCTGGCGGGAGAGAATGAGAGAGGGGGCACAGCATGCGTCACTTGTTCCTCATGGCCTTTATGCTGGCGATGATCTTCTCGAAGTCCTCGGACGGCCTGGCAGTTCCGGCAGTGCTCTTGTCGATGGCATCGGCGATGCCCTGGACCTTCTCCACCGGAACCGTGGCGATCATGATGTTCTCGTTCCATCCGGCTATTCTGCGGCCGCTGATGTCCCCAACGGTGATGTTGAAGTTGCCGGATACCAGGGGATAGGTTATGGCGCTCCAGCACATGGCCCCCCTCATCTCAAAGGAGGGGGTCTTCCCATCCCAGAACTGGGCCAGCGTGATGAGTCTGGATACCTGTTCGGCGTTGACCAGGAAGAGGACCAGATCAGGCACGAAGACATCCATGCTGGCAGGATACAGATAGACCTTGCCGGCAATACCGAGGGGCGGCGGCGCTATCTTCAGCCATTCGATGCGCGATCTCGTCGCCGTCTTGACGTCACACCACAGTTTCTCGCCTTCTACCAGAAACTTGAGCGGTATCGCTTTGGCCTCAGTCAGGCCCAGATGGACCTGTCCTCCGGGGCAGGGGCAGGTCTCCTTGGAGAGCATTACCACCTTGCCTTCGGCGGCCTCCAGGATGCCGGTACAGACGGTGTATTTCCCCTGGGCCGGTTTGGGTGTGGAGACCTCATCGGTGTATTTCACGCCCACCGCCTCCGCCTTTATGCCCAGGGCCTTCCTGATCCTTTCAACCGGCTCCATCTCTCAGCCTCCTCCGGAATGGGATTCGCTCTGGACTCTAGCATGGGAAAGGGGGAGCGTCAATCTCAGGATTGATTAGGGCATTCCGATAGGTGGGTTCAGTTTCACTGTACTCACTTTGCGCTACTTCTGCAGTGGACCTTGACATTTCCCACCGTACCACAATAGGATTCATAGCGCCATCGAAGAAATGTCGGGGGCGATTCGAGTGGAAAGGAGGTACCTATGGAACCCTACAAGAATCTTGGAGGCGACTCAAACGTCGTCGCATTTGAAATCGGCGAAGGCTACATAAAGGTCCAGTTCGGCGATGGGTCCATCTATCTGTATACTGATAAGAGCGCAGGCGCCGCAAATATTGCTGAGATGCATCGCTTGGCAAGAACCGGACACGGATTGAATAGCTTCATTCAGCGCGTTGTTAGAAAAAGGTATGCCCAGAAGTTGCGCTAGCGCTGTGAAGTGGGTTGACGGCGGTGAACCCCCGGAAATCGAGTCGGCTGCTTGGTCGGGTGGCTTCAGTCTAGCTGTGCTGACTCTGTAGTAACCTTCCCTTTCCACTCCAGTGATATGCCTCCGCACCTGCATCTCGCCTTCTTGGTGACAGAGTCGTAGTGTCTCAGAGAAACACAAGGCTCCTTGCAGGAGGCATCCTGGCAGTAGAACAGGGTCTCCAATTCTTTGATGTCCTTCCATACTGCCTTCAGGTCGCCGATCTTGAGTTCGACCGGGCTGTCATGAGAACCCTTATTCGCGATAAGCTGAGAACGACTGAGTCTGTCGAAGACTGGGTTGCTCTTCAGCGTCTCATCACCGTGCTTGTTGACTGATCCCCGGAGATCTGACAGGAGTTCCTCGGCCATCCTATCTTCGTTCTTCTCGTTGTTCATGTACTTCACTTTGACCTGCAGATTCAAGGCGATCTCCTTCAGGTCATGTTCGAGGTATATTCTCATCTCATTCGCCAGACCCGCAGCCTCGTTGGAAGCGACCTTTTTCTCTATCCTCTCCTTCAATGTCAGAGGAGATTCGTCGACGTGGGTTCCCTCGTCATCGCTCCATTTCACCATGGCCAGCTTCCACCCCTTTGCTTTCACAGTCCTCGCGACGTATTCGAACCAACTCCTCTCGTGAGTCAGCAGCACAATCTGGTAGTCCGACAGCTTCTCCACCAGAAGATCTGCGAAGCGCTTCCTGTGAGCTGAATCAAAACTCGATATGACGTCGTCCATAACCAGCAACCTGTTGTGCTCGTTGAATGCCATGGCTGAAGCAACGAAGAATGCTATGCCCAAGCAATTGAGATGAGACTCGCTCAAGTACTTGTGCGGGGGTGATTCGTCATTGTGAAAAAACTCAAATTGGAGAGTAATCCCGACCAACTCCTCTTCCTTCTCGACAGAGACGACGCGGATGTTCTTGATGTTCTCGTCTGGATTCATGAACTCGTACAGTCCGTTTATCGCCTTGGAGAAGACTGACAAGAAGGTCTCGATACTTTCTTTCTGCTTCTCTACAAACTTCGCGTACACCACCTCCAGAGTGTTCTGCTGCGTCTCATAAACCTTCTTCTGTTGTTTCAGTTTCTTGATTGTTAGATACGCTTCCTTGGCCAGTACAATCTTACTGAGCACCTCGAGTTTTTTGTCAGCGGCGCTCTCCTTCCTCATTTGCTCGGTCTTCTTGAGACAAGAGGCTGCGACTTGGTTGGCAATGGTGTCTCCTATCTCCAGTTCTTCGGGTGCCTTGAGCTTCTTGCCGTCCGTAATGCCTATCTGAAGCTCATTCACATACAGTTCGAGGCAGTTCAGCAACGACTTCAAGGCCTCTCTCAGATGCTTGTCGTCCTCTGATTTGAAATGAGCATCGGACAGCAAGACTTCGCCGCTCTGGCTGACCTCCTGAATCTGCGCCTTGAGCGATTCTCCGGCCTCTTTTAACTTCAACCTCTCAGCTTTGACCTTGGCCAACTCTTCGGCCCTGCGTTCTAGGTCCAGGAGCAGCTGTTTCCTATCCTTGATCTGCAGACACAGAGGGCATTTGTCCTCCTTTATGGCGCCACTTCTGAGGGCGCCTATGCCCTCGGCCAGTAGTCTCTCAAGGACGAGCTTCGCTAACTTGTCGGCATCCTGCAAAATGGTCTCGAAGTGCGCGTGGTAGGCTGCGTATGTCTGAGACACGAGTTTGAACTTCTTTGGGAGGCTTGAGGTGTAATCCCCTACCCTGGTGTAGAATGATTGAAGCTCCACGGCCCTTGAATCTGCGGGCGTGGTTATCTGTTTCAGAACCTCTTCCACCTCTTCCAGCCTGCCTATCGTCTTAGGGAGGTGGAATGGCTCCAGGAGCTTGTTGGCCAAATCGATGAACTGCTTGTCTGTGGTGACATTTTGCCCAAGATTGTCTATGATGTGGCTTTGCTTGGCACTGATCTGGCTTTCAAAGTCCTTGTTTCGATACTCCCTCCTGATGTCATAGACAGCCCTCTTGAGAACGGCCTTCGTATCAGTGACCTCGGAGTAGCCGATGATGTCGGAGAAATGCTTTAGCCTATCGCCCTTCGTTCCAACTATGAACTGAACTAGGTCCCTGTAGCGGAGAAAGAGGTTCTCGTTCGCTGAGGCGCTAAGATATTCGAAGAACTCGGGCGACGTGTTCGAGAATTCGGATTTGAGGCTATCTTTTTGGAGGCGTATCGTCTTCTTCGCGTCTAGAGACGAATTCGTGTATTGTATTGCGACAACTGCCGGTGTCTTGTCATCGAGGAATATGTTTCTCAGGGCCTCCAAGCCGTCGCGGCCAATCTCCTCGCCAGCCAAGTGTTCAACCCTGTCTCGGTAGAACCACTCTAGTGCGTCAGTGATGCTGCTCTTGCCCGAACCGTTGTCGCCATAGATGAGAATGGACTTGCCTCCGAGATCCAAGGGGAGACGCGACTTGACCCCCCGGAGTCCTGCTATCTCAATGCTCTTCAGTGCGACCCTACTCACTTTGAGCCTCCTCTCGCAGTTCAGCGAGCTTGGTCGAGAGGTTCTTGTTAGTCAGCCTCCTCCGCTGGTACAGGTCGGCCAATACGTCTGTGACATTCTTATCAACGCCTGCAATGTCACCCACGGTACCAAAGAATTCGTCGAGTATCTCTCGTCCAGTCTTGACCTTATTGCCCATGAGTCCCTCCTCCGGCGTTCTTCCCATGGAAATACGACCAGTCTATCTCGAGCGTCACATCTGGCGATTCATCCTCAAGGATGTCAAACCCAGTCTTGTTGTTGCAGATGGGATAGACCCCGTAGTGCTTCACGAAATCGAGGATGAAGTAGCTCTCGAGATCCTCGACTCTGTGCTTCCACATCTTTCGCAACATCTCGAAGTTGACGTAAGTGAAGAGCAACGGTTCGAGTTTCATGTAATTGGAAATGCCCTGGTTGCCGGATTGACCAAGATAATGCCCTGCAAGCCTATTACCAATACTGTTGGTCTTCTTCTCGCTCATCCCGATGTATATGAGTCGTGAAGTGCGAAACGGATACCGTATCTCCACACTGCTTAGGAAGATGAAGTAGAGTCCCCTCACCCCAACCAGAGGCCTGATTCTCTGGAGGTTGAACGCACTCGGTTCGTCAAAGAAGACTTTGATTTCTTGCATGAATTCGACTGCTGAGAAACGCCAAGGTTGCCGACTGTGAACGGATGCGCGGAGACTACAAACAGGCCTGGGTTTGTCTCCAGACTCTGGAATCCACCTAGGCGATAGTCACTGACAGAATATACTCGTTCTTGGCTGGTCGGTCAAGGCTCGACATAGCTATACTCAGGCTTGTGCTTTGACATTCCTCCCCCTCCACCGATATGATCGGTGGCGTTCGGCGGCCTGAGAGGTCCGAAAACGGATTCCCGCACCAAGGGGGCACCCATGAAGACAGCGGCCAGAACCGATACCCTGCAGCACCTGACGGCTATCACCGGCACCCTGGAGAACGACGAGGTCCGCCAATGGAAGAAGGAGGGCGGCCGGGTGATGGGCTACCTGTGCTCCACCATCCCGGAGGAGATGTTCACCGCCGCCGGCCTGATGCCCTTCCGGCTGCGGGGCACCGGCAGCACCAGCACCGAGAAGGCCGACGTCTATTTCTCCAGCATCAACTGCAGCTTTCCCCGCCACTGCTTCAACCAGGTCCTGCGGGGAGAGTACGCCTTTCTCGACGGCCTGGTTCTGGGGAACAGTTGCGACAACGTCCGCCGCATCTATGACCACTGGACCCGCCAGAAGATCACTCCCTTCGTGCACTTCATGAGCCTGCCCCGGAGGACGGAGGCGGCGCAGGTCGCCTGGTACCACCACGAGCTGCTGACGCTGAAGGCCAGGATGGAGGCGCACTTCGGCGTGACCCTGACCGATGACCGCCTGCGGGAAGCCATCCGGGTGCACAACAAGTCGCGGCGGCTGCAGCGCGAGCTGTATGATTTGCGGAAGGCCAAGGCCCCGCCCATCAGCGGCGCGCAGTCGCTGGCGGTGACCGTGGCCGGCACGGCCCTGCCCAAGGCGCAGTTCAATACGCACCTGACCGCCCTGCTGAACGACCTGAGCGATGCGCCCGGGCACAGCGGCCACCGGGCGCGGCTGATGCTCCTCGGCGGGATACTGGATGACCCGGCCTATCTGGAAGTCATCGAGGAGCGCGGCGGCCTCATCGTGGCCGATTCCACCTGCTTCGGCTCCCGCCTGTTCTGGCAGGACGTGGATGAAGAGGCGGATGACCCCCTGATGGCCCTCGCCCGCTACTACGTGGCGGACCGCCCCACGTGCCCCCGCGTGTTCGACGCGTACGAGGGCCGGGCGGCGTACGTGAAGAAGATGATCGAGGACTTCGCGGTCGACGGGGTCATCCTGGAGAGGCTGCTGTTCTGCGACTCCTGGGGGTGGGAGCAGTACCGCTTCGAGCGCACCTTCAGGGAGTGGGGGGTGCCGCTCCTGATGCTGGACCGGGAGTACACGCTCGGCGGCCAGGGGCAGTTGCGGACGCGGGTGCAGGCGTTCCTGGAGAGGATGGGGAGGTAGGCGATGGATGCGGTGAACGAGAGGCGGATATCCCGCATCAAGGAGGAGTACGAACTGTACAGCGGCATCGAGATCGCCCTCAGCGCCAATCCCGGCGAGATGACCCACATCCACCTGCCGCCGATCCGGAACGTCCTCAGGATGCACAAGAAGACCATGGAATGCGTGGAAACCGGCGAGCCCATGCTGGCCTCCGCCTTCACCAACCCGCCGGAGATCCTGACGGCCATGGGCGTCCACTGGTATTTCCTTTTCGCGCAGGCCTTCGCCGGCGGATTCGAGAACCCGCACATTCTGGAGGACCTGGAAGCGCTCGACAGGATGCCGGTGCCCGGCGACTGCTGCAGCCTCATCCGGCTGGGATTGCGCTACCTGGACGCGGGGCTGTTGCCGCTGCCCACGGCCTATCTGGGCGTGACCGAGCCCTGCGATGGCATCATCGGCGTGCATGAGGCGCTGCGGACCCACCCCGAATGGCGCAACGTGCCATCGTTCGGCATCGACGTGCCCTACTGGGAAGATGAGCACAGCATCGGCTACGTGGCGGACGAGATCAAGCGGATGGTGGAGTTCGTCAGCAAGCACACGGGCAAGACACTTGACATAAACCGCCTGCGGGAGGTGATCACCGAGTCCAACGAGCACTACCGGCTGTGGCAGGAATACAACGACCTGCGGCGGTGCAAGCCCTCGCCGCACAACTACCTGCTGGCGCAGTCGTGTTTCCTGATGACGAACTTCGAGGGTGCCGGGCGCCCGGAGCACACGCCGTGGTTCCGGGAGCTGGTGGCCGACGCCGAGAAGCGGGTGCGGGAGAACAAGCCCGAGGTGCCGAACCAGAGAATCCGGGTGCTCTGGTTCGACCTTCAGCCGATCTACTTCAACCTGATCGCGCCGTGGATGGAGCAGGAGTGGGGCGTGAGTGTAGTGATGGACATGGTGAGCTACTGCCCGTACACGGTGATCGACACGTCCACCGAGGACAGCATGTTCCGGGGCTTGGCCAAGAGGCTGATCTCAGACCCGCCGATGATCCGCCAGGCCCGCGGGCTGGCGGACAACTTCCTCTCTGACATCAACCGCATCGTGCGGGACTACCAGATCGACTGCGTGATCTGGCCGGGGCATATCGGCCACAAGGACGGGGCGGCCAGCGTCAGCCTGATGCGGGAGCTGTGCCGGGAGATGAACGTGCCGTTCCTGCAGATCGGGATGGACCAGTTCGACAAGCGGTACACGAGCCCCGACCTGATCAAGGAGCGGATATCGCATTTCTTCACGGCCACGGGGCTGGGGGAGAGGAAGGGGGCCTAGGGGCGAAGGATGAGGGATGAAGTACGAAGTGTGAAACAGGCGCAGTGCGCCTGAGGCGGACCCGGGGGTTTGAGGGTGTCCGTAGGGGCGTATGATCATACGCCCTTATACACGTTTGGGGATGGGGTGCGGGGGGGGCGAGGGCACGGTCCGCCTGAGGCGGATGCCCCTACGGTGACGGTGGGATTCATCGGGCGAACGCCGTTCGCCCCTACGCGCCGGAATCGGCCACGGGGTGTGCAGAGGGGCGGAGCCCCCCTCTGCGTTTCTGTTCATTTCCCCCAAGATTGGGGGAACAAGGGGGTTGATGGCTTTCATTGCGAGCCATTCTGCGAGCCGGGCGAGAAGAAGGCGCGGCAGTCCCGGTGGGGAACGGGGGCAGTAACACTCCTCCTCCGCCCCGGGATCGCCACGTTCCGCCTGAGGCGGACCTGCGGCGGGTTCCTCGCGATGACATGGGAGGGCGTGTTGGGGGTCCGGGGGTTGATAGCAAGCCTGTGGGGTTCGGCGGGTCTTCAGCTTTCGGGATTCTCGTGGATCTCCTGAAGCTTGTCGACCCTCCACGTGTGTCCGCAATCCCGGCATTCCCACTTGCGCTTCATGAATGGTAGCGGGAAGCGTAGCAGCAGCCATGAGAGGAAGACCCAGCGTGCATCGAATCTCCTGTAATGGATGTTGAGCGAGCCGCAATTCGGGCATTTCTCATCCTCACGCGCCTTGCCGAACTCCTCTTCCATCGAGATGGTTGGTTCTGCCCTGAGGCTGAGGATCTCCAGAGCTTTCTCTGCATCCTCCTGCCTCACCTGGAGTTTGGCACCGCCGATAGCGTTCGAATACAGCCAATAGGTGTCGATTGTCCTCGCGTCGGCCACGAACGACGGGATACCTTCGGCCTCCAATCTCGACTTTGGGACATAAGCCTCCGTGGGGTGGCTGAACGTGGCGATCGTCACCAGGTCGTTGGCGGAAGGTTCAGCTCTGGCGAAAACCCTGCGGGGATTGTCTTGTGGAGGAGGTGGGGGAGGAAGCTCCTCTACTAAACCCACTTGGCAATCGGGGCAGGTCTTTACCCAGTCCTGGAATTCGTCACGGCACTTAGGACAGAACGGCATCTCTGCTGCACCCCGTCAAAGAATCTCCCACGATATTATAGCAGGCTACTGCCACCCTGGATAGACAGCACTCATGGATGTTTGCTCCCCGCCTCTGGATTCGCGCCTCGACGGGAATGATCCGCCTGGGGCGGACCTCCGGCGGACAAAGGGCACGGTCCGCCTGAGGCGGATGCCCCTACGGTGACGCGGTCGGCCGGTTTCGGGGCATGTCCCCAGGGCGGACGCCGTTCGCCCCTACGGCTACGGCAATTGTATGCTCACCCTCTCCTCAATCCTCTCCCGTCAAGGGAGAGGAGGGTAGAAACGGAGGTGCAGGAGGAGACCTCCTGCCGGGGGAGCTGGGGGTGTCCCCCAGCGTCTTTTTTCTATCCCCCAAGACTGGGGGATCTAAGGGGGTTGATGGCTGTCATTGCGAGCAATTCTGCGAGCCTAGCAAGCAGAAGGCGCGGCAATCCCGGTGGGCGATGGGGACAGTAACACCCCTCCTCCGCCCCGGGATCGCCACGTTCCGCCTGAGGCGGACCTGCGGCGGGTCCCTCGCGATGACAAAGGAAGAGAAGCGCGACCCAGGGGGATTGGCCCTTCTTGAAAAAGGTCTCTGCTCGGCCTAAACTCTGCGTTCCAGGCAGGAGGCAAGCCATGAGTAAGAGGTCGACTGACATTTGGGAGGGCCTGTGCGGGGCATTCCTGATAGCGGTGGCGCTGATTCCTCCTTTGCTGTGGTCCTGGCGCAGATGGGGTGCGACCGATGCCGAGGTCAGACGCACCCTGGCCGGCGATGAACTTGTCCCCCATCCAAAAGGGGGATTCACCCAGGCCATCACCATCCGCAGCCCGCGTGAGCGGGTCTGGCCATGGGTGGCGCAGATCGGCCAGGGGAGGGGAGGGTTCTACAGTTATGATTTTCTGGAGAACCTGATCGGCTGCAACATTCACAGCGTCGACAGGATAGTCCCGGAGTACCAGCACGACGAAAAGAGCGAAGGTCTGAGACTGCACCCGAAGATGCCCCCTGTGCCGTTTCTGGCGATAGAGCCCGGAAGAAGCCTCTTGTTCGGCGGCAACTGGTATGAAGATTCGCCTACCGCCTGGGTGTTGGCAGTCGACGAGGTGAATGAGAACACCACACGGCTGATCGCCAGGTGGATGTTTGACTTCAAGCCCGGCCTGGGCAATACCGTGATGTACAAGGGATTCATCGAGCCCATCTCTACAGTCATGGGGCGGAAGATGCTGCTCGGCATCAAGAAACGGGCGGAGGCTGCCGAGTTCAAGGCCAGTGGGGCATGACCCTTGGTGGAGCGTTTCTGGATTCCCGCCTTTGCGGGAATGATCCGCCTGGGGCGGACCTCCGGCGGACAAAGGGCACGGCTTGCCGTCCACCTACGGTGGTGGCGGGATTCATCGGGCGAACACAAGGTCCGCGCCTACGGCAATTCTATGCTCACCCTCTCCTCAATCCTCTCCCGTCAAGGGAGAGGAGGGTAGAAACGGAGGTGCAGGAGGAGACCTCCTGCCGGGGGAGCTGGGGGTGTCCGTAGGGGCGTATGATCATACGCCCTTACACTCTGCGAGCCGGGCGAGAAGAAGGCGCGGCAATCCCGGTGGGCGATGGGGGCAGTAACACTCCTCCTCCGCCCTGGGATCGCCACGTTCCGCCTGAAGCGGACCTGCGGCGGGTCCCTCGCGATGACAGGGGAGAGCGTGTTGGGGGTCCGGGGGTTGAATAGGTGAGAGACCACCATATCCACGCTTCGGCCTATATCCCGCTTGCGATCGAGCGGGTGTTCCCCTTCTTCTATGACGTCCTCAACCTGCAGCGCATCACGCCCCCGGAGCTGGACTTCGAGATACTGACGCCGCTGCCCATCGAGATCAAGAAGGGCACCAAGGTCGATTACCGCCTGCGCCTCTTCCGCATTCCGTTTGCCTGGCGTTCGGAGATCACGCACTGGGAGCCTCCAGTGAAGTTTGTGGATGAGCAGGTGCGCGGCCCGTACGCGCTCTGGGCCCACACGCACACGTTCCAAACGAGAGGCGGGGGGACGGTGATCGAGGACGACGTCGCCTACCGCCTGCCGTTCTGGCCGCTGGGCGAGATCGTCTACCCGCTGGTGAGGGCGCAGCTCAAGCGCATTTTCCTCTACCGGCAGCGGATGATCGGGCGGCTGCTGCTGGGTGACGAGAAGGGTGTCACGGAGGCCTCCGTCTGGGCGTCGTAGGCATCCGCAGCCGCGATGGCGTAGCCCTCCGATGTGCCTGCGTCCGCAGCGCCCTGGAATCTTTCCTATCGTGGGTGTCAGGTCCGATACCTGACCCGGCTTTGGATCGGCAACCTGACGGCCACCTCCTGGATTCCCGCCTGCGCGGGAATGACAGGGGGAGGGCACGGTCCGCCTGAGGCGGAAGGGGGAACCAGGGGGATCGGCCAATATGAGAAGAAGGGGTTCCCCGCGAGGACGGCTGTTAGAGACTGGTGTTGGGCGGTTGGCTAATTCAGCCTTAGCTCCCACTCGCAGTCGATGTCGTCGTATTCGTTGCGCGGCGGCACCCGCAGCGGCGTCACCTTGATCCTGGGATTGACCAGATACTTCTCCAGTATCGGCTGGCCGCCCGCGTGGTACATTGGCGGCGTTCTCTGCACCACCGGGTTATCCATGTAGGCCGGCCATGTCCCCTTGCCTATCTTCAGAATGACGTGGTTGGGGCTTTTGATGTCGTATTTCGCCGGGAAGAAGCCCATGGTGCTGTCCATCGCCAACTGCAGCACCTTGAGGGAGTCGGTGACGGTCTCCAGCTTGAACCCGCCG
>JAUCPZ010000343.1 GCA_030372995.1 Dehalococcoidia bacterium | reverse complement strand
CTGTCTCGTGGGCTCGGAGATGTGTATAAGAGACAGGGTCAACAGGCTCGGCGAGAGTGTCATACCCGCGTCCTTCGCCAAGGCCAGGAAGAACGTCACGCACTTGTGCCCGACATCACCCTCAGCTCCCGCCCTCCTGAAGCGATCTTGGAGATGGCCCATGGTCGCGTGCCCCAGGTCCAGGTCACCCAGAATCCGCCCGTAGCCTTCCTGTAGCAGCTCTCTCAGGATCGACTTCCTCGCCTCACCCTCTGATTCCGCCAATTCTGTCAGTTTCTCGGTCGGGATACCATCACCCTCAACCAACCCCAAAAATGACAAGGCCGCCCTCACGGTCACACCACTGCTATCCGACAGACCCAGGTCGCGGAAGTACGTGCTGTCCAGTTGGGTCGGCTTGGTCTCCCTCAGGTCATCAAGCACTTTCGTCCACGTTGCGTACGTGACGTAAGGGGGGCGGGGGCCCCTATCTCTGGCTTTCGTCGTCATTTTCGCCTTCCTTCGCTGTCCGCAATCTCGATGTCGGGATTCTAGCACAAGGCGAAATGAAATGTCAATAGGCCAAACAACCCCGAATCACAAAGGTTAGCCGAAACCACATATGTAATGAAATATGATGAAATCAGCAACTGCGGCGGCCAGCGCTATCAAAGGCGTCGATTTTCATTGGATTTTCGGCTGATTTCGTTAGCCAGGGGTATTGACAGAATCTTTTCGCTTGATCTATGATTCTCAGGTAACTTCCACCGCCCGACCTCACCACTGAGCGTGTTGTGGAAGAAAAGAGCTCAGAAGAACAGAAAAGAATACAAAAGGAGGAGAAGAAAGTGGATCAAAGGGAGCAAAGAGTGCCAGCCCCGATCAAGGTCATCGGCGTGGGTGGCGGGGGGTGCAACGCTGTCAAGCGCATGCTCAGAAAGCCAACGCCCGGTTGCCAGTACATCGTATGCAACACAGACATCAAGTCTCTGGACTCTGTCCCCGGCGAGATCCTGTCAGTCCAGATCGGCGAGCACCTGACCCGCGGATTCGGGGCGGGCGGTGATGCCAGAGTCGGAGAGCGGGCCGCCGAGGAAGGCCGTTTCCTCCTCAAGAGGGCTCTGAAGGACGCGGAGCTCGTCTTCATCACCGCTGGCATGGGCGGCGGGACCGGCACCGGCGCAGCTCCCGTGGTCGCTCAGATAGCCAGGGAGAGCCATGCCCTCACCGTCGGCATCGTTACCACACCATTCTCTTTCGAAGGTAAGAAGTGATTCCAACTGGCTCTTGGCGGTATTCGCCGTCTCAGAGCGGAGGTCGACAACCTGATCATCATTCACAACGACCGTCTCCTCCAATACACAGATGCCCACACGCCGACCCAGCACGCGTTTGGTGTGGCCGATGAAGCGATCTCCGAGGGCATCATGGCCGTGTCCAACCTGGTCAATGTCCCCGGAGAAATAAATGTAGACCTGGCCGATGTCAAGGCCGTGATGGGCATACCCGGCGGAGCCTTGATGGCCATCGGCAGGGCAGATTCCAAGTCGCGCTATCCTGCCCAGGAAGCCGCGGAAATGGCTATCGCCAACCCGTTGCTGGATATTGAAGTAAGCGGCGCAAAGGGCGTCCTCTTCAACTTCAGCGGCGGTCCGGATCTAACCCTGGGCGAGGTCAACGACGCTGCCAACCTGATTGCCAGAGAAGTGGATCCCAGCGCCCTCATGTTCTTCGGCATGTCTTCTCCCAGCGAGGAAATGCGGAACGAAGTGAAGCTCACCCTCCTGGCCACCGGCATTGACCCGCCGCTGCCGAGCAACTGGCTGTCCGAACTCAAAGAGGATGTCAAGACGTTCTTCAGCGGCAAAAAATCCTTTGCCTGGTAGACCGGGAGAGAGTGCTGGCCAGCAGAGTCTGGCGAAAGGGGAGTGAGGACAATGTCAGTGTTCTTGGCAATGATGAATGCGGTGGCCGCTTTCATACTCTTCTTCTCCATGTCCGGCATAACCAAGTGGGTCATCTATGCTTCGGGCCAGGCCAAAATCTTCCCGTTCATCCTGGGCATAGTGCTGCTGGTCAACGCTGTTTACCTGGGCATGGTCAAAGGTGAGGAAGGAGCACGCCGCGGTGTGTGACATTCGGCCTGAGGCCAGCAGACCGCGCGAGGATCCCAAGGGCTGCATGAGCCTCGGGTACTACATGAAGGAGGCCTTCGTATGGCACGTTTGTTGAGTATGGCCAATCTGACCGTGGGGGCATTGCTCATGTTTGCCCTGTCAGACATACCCGGCTGGACGTGGTTCGACAACACCGCATCGAGAACCATAGTCTTCATCCTCTCTATGCTGCTGGTGGGGAATGGAATCATCCTTGCCTTCAGAGAAGAAGAGGGAGGAGTGCGGCGGCGGCGAGCCATCTAGCCTGAGAAGGACAGCGACACAAGTCATGAATCTCGGGGGAGGGGTCTCCCCTCCCCCACCAGGGAATCAGCGAGACACTTAAGAAATGAAGACAATAATGAAAGGAGGGCGGGTGAATGATTGAACCCATGCGGGACGGATATTTCAGATCCTCGGACAGAGGCAAGGCTCCCGCCTTGATTAAAGTAATCGGGGTCGGGGGAGGCGGATGCAATACTGTTCGACGCATGATGCGCACCCGGCAGATACCGGGTGTGGAATATGTGGCTGCCAATACCGATGTCAAGTCTCTCGATCTGATTCAGGGTGCACTGACCGTGCAGATCGGCGAGCACATGACTCACGGCTTCGGAGCCGGCGGTGACCCCAGGATCGGCGGAAGGGCCGCGCAGGAGGGCGAGTTCCTGCTCAAGAGGGCAGTAAAAGACGCCGAAATGGTCTTCATCGCCGTGGGCATGGGGGGAGGCACGGGCACCGGCGCGGCACCAGTGATCGCCAAGATCGCCAAGGACTCCGGGGCCATGGTGATCGCGGTAGTGACCACACCCTTCTCTTTCGAAGGCAAGAAGAGGTCAGAGGTGGCATACGGCGGCCTTCAGGAGCTTAGAACCGTTGTAGACAACATGATTATCATCCACAACGATAAGCTGCTGCAGTACGCCGAGCATAACACCAACATATCAGAAGCCTTCAAGATGGCTGACGACGTCGTGGCTGAAGGCATCGTCAGCGTTTCCCAGCTTGTCAACGTGCCAGGCGAGATCAACGTCGACATGGCCGACGTCAAGAGAGTCATGGGCATCCCGGGTGTGACCATCATGGCCATCGGCCAGGGTCAGGGTTCTCATCCGGCTATGGACGCCACAGAACAGGCCATGAGCAATCCGCTGGTCGATGTGAAGATGACTGGAGCGAAGGGGCTTCTGGTCAGCTTCTCAGGCGGGCCCGACCTCACGCTCACCGAAGTGACCGAAGCTGGCACTCTGGTCAGCCGCGAGTGCGACCCCAGCTGCCACTTCAAGTTCGGTCTGGCCACCCTCAGCGAGGAACTGAGAGGCAAGGCCAAGGTCGTCCTGATTGCCACGGGCATCAAGCCCACGAATCCGGCTTACGCCACAATCGGAACGGCTTCGAGCCATCTCGCATCGCCGCAACCGTCGGCAGCACAGGCGACCGTTTCCCAGGCCAAAGGCTGGTTCTCAAGGATCAGCAGGAGCCTGAATGACGCCGGCAGCGGCCGCAGATACTAGAGAAGGCTCGCTTGAATCGAATAGGCGGAAAAGGAGGTAGTCGTAGATGACGCGCGTTATTGGCTGGCTCAATGTCGTGGCAGGCTTCTGTCTCCTGTCACTAATCCTGTCTGGCGTGTTCAGCCGATTGTTGACAAGCATCGCTGACTGGAACCAATTCGACACCATTGCTGCGAAGGTAGTGGTTTGTATTGCTGGCATACTGGCAATTGCCAGCTCGGCCTACCTGGTCCTCAACAACCGAGAGGAACGCGATAGCAGAAGCTAGTCTCCGCATCCTGGTGTGATACCGGCACAGGAGTTGGCAGGAGAACGGGTCGCATTTTTTCGATCGCGCCACGCTCAAGCCAACTCCTGAGAGGGCCTGAAGACGAGAAAGAGTAAGAGGAGAGGTCGAGAATGTTAGAGGGGACATTCAAACCACGGGGAGGGGACGGCCCCGACAACAGAGTCATCGCCCACATCAAGGTCATCGGAGTGGGTGGGGGCGGGTGCAACACTGTAAGACGCATGATGCAGGTTTGTAACATCGGAGGAGTGGACTACATAGTCATTAACACCGATGTCAAATCCTTGGAACTGATCTCGCGCGGCCACACCATTCAGATCGGATCGCACCTCACCCAGGGATTCGGCGCTGGAGGTGATGCCAGGGTCGGCGAGGCCGCGGCCAGGGAAAACAGGATGGCCCTGCAGAAGGCATGCAGAGGGGCTGATCTGATATTCATTACCGCCGGCATGGGCGGAGGCACCGGCACTGGTTCCGCACCTGTCGTCGCGGAGATCGCCAGGGAAAGTGGCGCACTGGTGATTGCCGTGGTCACCACGCCCTTCACTTTCGAAGGCTACAGGAGAGCCGAAGTGGCCTTCAACGGGCTGAAGACCCTGATGGAGAAGGTCAATTCCACCATCATCGTCCCCAATGACCACCTCCTGCGTCTGGGGGATCATGATGTTCCTATTTCCAAGGCCTTCGCTGCGGCTGATGCGGTCGTCTCCGAAGGGATCATGGCATTGTCAGAACTGATAAACGTCCCTGGAGAGATCAACGTGGATCTGGCCGATGTGAAGAGAGTGATGAGCATACCCGGGATATCGCTCATGGCGACCGGGCGAGGTGAAGGGCCTAACGGAGCAGAGCATGCTGCGCAGGAGGTCATCTTCGAGCCCCTGCTGGAGACTCATGTTACGGGTGCCAAGGGTGTCCTGTTCTGCTTCTCGGGTGGTCCAGACCTGACGCTCGGGTCGGTGGAGAAGGCCGCCAGCCTGATCTCAAAGAACGTCGATCCCCATGCCCTGATATTCTTCGGCATGAATCTGCCCAGGCCTGAAATGACGGGAAAGGTCAAGATCAACTTGGTCGCCACCGGTATCGATCCGTCGGCAGGCAGTACCTGGTTCGCTCAGCTAAAGCAGAACACCAAAGCCGCTCCTGCACAGCCACAGCAAGCGCAACCGCAACCCAGCAAGCTCACGAGACTGAGCATGGCCTACGCCACCAAGCTCTTTCAGTAGACTCCGTGGCGCTTGAATGGCGGTTCGCAGGTTCGATCAAGAAGAGGCGATAGAGTAACGGGAGAAGGAGGCCGGAAGATGTCACAGTTACTGTCATGGATGAACATGATGGCGGGGTTGATACTGTTCTTCTCTATGTCCGGCATCAGCAGCTGGGTGATGTTCAGCACGCCGCAGGCCAAGATATTCCCCTTCATGTTGGGAATACTGTTGCTCGGTAACGCGGCCTACCTGGCCCTGGGCAGGGGGGAGTTCCTCTCCCGCCGCGCGTAAGTGCAGGTCGGCCGGGCTGGCGCCGGGTTAAAGGATGGGAACCGTCCGCAGGTGACCTGGCCCCCGCCTGAACGGTGCGAAACGCTGCTCTGCGCGACGGCAATAAGACAGATGGCCACACGGCGTGAGAACGGAGGAGCAATGCAAACGAGGACTGACGTGATGGTGTGGGGAATGGTGATGGTCCTGATCTGCATGATAGCCATCGATATTGTGAGGAACCAAATCTAGTTACCCGGGCGCCAGATGGCGGCGCCGCCCGGACGCGGAGGACCGGAGCGACAGCCGTGTTCTGTGAAATGGCAGAAGGCAATGACTTGGGTTGAGTAGGGATTGAGGTATTTGAACACATGGTAAGTGCCAAAACAGACAACTACCGCACGTCGACGGGGACCAGCCTTGAGATATCAGCCGCTGACTGCGATCAAAGAATCGTGAGAAGAAACAGACTGCCGACAAACCCAACGATAGTGCAAGGAAACCAGTATGCCGCGATCCGACGGAAATGGATCTGCTCTAGCTCTCTTCCTGCCGGCCGACATCGGTGGTAGGATCGCGGAGCGTGCGCGGCAGACGGGGATGAGATATGAGACAGATGACGAGGACCAGAAAGAGAGGGCTCTTTAGAAGAGTCCGGAGCCCGATCAGGAAGGGAATCTTGGCAGCCGGCGTAGCCATGATAATCCTGCCGGAACCAGTGACTACAGCCATCGGAACAGCCATGGTAGGAGCATGCCTGGCCGTCCCTGAGCGCAGGCCGAAGTCAAGACTAATCTCCTGTGGTGCCAGCATTCGGAGAGGCCACGTCGATAGCTATGGCCGCGGTTTTGCGTCAGCCGTGTCAGCTCCATAGAGTGCACTGAAAGATCAGAGGCCGATCGAAAGTGGAAGGGAGTGTATCAGCAGGCAGGCTAGGAGCAAGGTTGCCCCCCACCCTTGCTTGGCAGCCCCTCACATGGCCGTCCAAAAGCCACATTCCACGGCGTCTTCAGGCCAAGAAAGCTAAATTGCTGCACTAGCCTGCCTGCTGGTCACATAACTGCGGCCCAACCCCGGCAAAGGGTGGAACCTTGAGCGATATCAGGAACCGAACAGCTTCCTCTCTACCTCTTTTAGCCGCTCAAGTCCCTTTATCTCATAGGGGAAGAGGGGTACCCTGGTGCAACCGGTCCCATAACCATTCTCAACCTCAGCAAGATACTTCTGCTGCAACTGCGCCTTGCGGCGCAGGAATGGTGAGTCGGCGTCCTCAATGACCTGATTGATGACTATGTGGTTGATGCCTAGCCCGTAGCTTCCGAACTCATCAAAGATGTCACGCAGTTGGCGGACGGCCAACGCTTCGGCTATGGTTACTAGATTGAACTGCACTTCCTGCCTGAGAAAGGCCATGTCCTTCTCGGACAATTGCTCCCAGTCCTTGATCACTCCGAGAACGGAGCGCTTGAGGTTATGGGTCGACTTCAGAGAGGAGTAGATCTTGAATGCCGGCTTGAGGTGGTGGTTCATCATCGATGGCATGCGCAGCAGTCCCAGAGTCTGGCCCGCAGGAGCAGTATCCCAGACCACTCTCTGGTACTCGCCCGACTCGCTGATTTCGCGAATGTAGTCCACCATGAACTCATCCCTGATACCCGGAAGCATGGTCGCCACGTAACCCACGAAGTCCTGGTAGTCGATGTCTACAAAGGTGGAGAAGAGATCGTACACCTGCGGACCGAACTTCCTGTCCCAGAGCACCTTCACGGCATCGTAGCTGATCTCGTCCAGAAAGAGGTTGTCGGTTACTCTGGCTGGCTTTTCAAGGCTGTCAATCTCGAAGATGTCGCGAAGAGAAGGCGTGAAGTCCGTGGATATGATCAGGGTCTTGTCGCCATTCATGGCGTAGTGGAGCGCAGTGGCAGCGGCTGACGTGGTCTTGCCGACCCCGCCCTTGCCGCAAAACATGGTGACCTTCCTGGAGCCAGGATGACTGATGCCCATTGCAGCGCGCGACGCCAATCTCCATGTTAGCACAGGAACCCAGCGGATGCTATTCGAAGTGGAGGAGCAGGCAAATATGGGTCAAAAACCTATTGACAGCCGATCGGGGGCGGCCTATAATAGAAAGCGCGCATAAATGCGAATTCCTCGTTGCGTGTTCCCATCTTTGGCGAAGTGATCCCCTTCTTTTTCACTTTTGGCGCATCGTGCCCAGCAAAGGAGTGTGTACGAGTTGATTTCCACTGCGTCGCAATCTGATTCAAGAGACACCGCCAGGAGATCGTTTGCCGGTACACCGCCCGTACTGGATCTGCCGAACCTCATCCAGATCCAGTTTGACTCTTACCGGCGGTTTCTGGAGCAAGGGCTGAGAGAGCTGTTCGAGGACCTTGCCATTCAGGACATGGCAGGTACGCGGCTGGAGCTGCGCTTCGTCAACGTCGAGTTGGGTCCGCCCAAGAACTCCATAGCCGCCTGCCGAGAGCGGGACCTGACCTATTCAACACCCCTCTACGCCAAGGTACAGTTGCTTGTCAAAGAGACAGGGGAAATCAAGGAGCAGAACATCTTCATTGCCGACATCCCTCTCATGACGCCCACTGGCACGTTTATTATCAACGGCGCCGAGAGGGTGGTGGTCAGCCAGTTGATTCGCTCCCCCGGCCTCTATCTGACCATTGAGACGGACATGGCCACCGGCCGGGAGCTTTGCTACGGCAAGCTCATACCGGAACACGGATCGTGGCTCGATTTCGAAACCAGCAGCAAGGACATCATATGGGTGAAGGTCAACGGAAAGAGGCGCTTCCCGGTGACCACCCTGCTGAGAGCCATTGGCTTTCCTTCAACAGAGGAATTGATGGCTCTCTTCCGGGAAGTAGACAACTCCCCGGATCATTCCTTCATTGCCTCGAGTGCCAAACAGGACTCGCTCATCAAGACCGAGAACGAAGCCATTCTGGAGATATACAGGCGTCTCCGACCAGGCGACCTGCCCAACATAGACAATGCCAAGAATCTGCTGAACAACCTCTTCTTCAATCCGAGGCACTACAATCTCGGCAAGGTGGGCCGGTACAAGTTGAACAAGCGTCTGGGACAGTCAGCGGATAGCTCGAACACGCTGGCGCTGACGCGCGACGACCTGGTCAGCATCGTGCGCCACATTATCATGGTCAACAATGGTCAGGAGGCCCCTGATGACATCGACCATCTGAGCAACCGCAGGCTCCGAACTGTCGGTGAGCTCATCCAGAATCAGTTGCGTGTAGCGCTGTTGAACCTGGAGCGAATGGTTAGAGAGCGCATGAGTATCGTGGACACCGCCACCGTTACTCCGAACGCTTTGATAAACACGCGGCCCATCACCACAGCCATCCGCGACTTCTTCAGCGGTTCGCAGCTATGCCAATTCATGGACCAGACCAATCCGCTGGCCGAATTGACCCACAAGCGGAGGCTGTCAACCCTGGGGCCTGGCGGTCTTTCCAGAGAGCGCGCCGGCTTCGAGGTGCGCGACATACACCACTCGCACTACGGACGCATCTGCCCCATCGAGACCCCGGAAGGTCCCAACATCGGCTTGATTGCCTCCCTGGCCACGTACGGAGCCGTTGACGAATACGGATTCATCGTGACGCCGTACCGGAAGGTCATCCGGGAGGTGAGGAACAAGTACGACCAACTGCTCAACCGCGCTTTGAGAGAGACTGTCACCGATAAAGATGGTAAGCGGATCGCCAAGGAAGGGACTCGTATCACACCAGCTTTGGCCAAGGAGATCGCGGCTTTGCCGGCTCGCAACATCAAAGTGGTGCCTTTTGTTTCCCGTGAGATCGTGTACCTTTCAGCTGATCAGGAAGAGGACTACGTAGTGGCCCAAGCCAACGTTCCTCTCAATGCCTACGACGAGTTCAGCGAGAGCAAGATAGAAGCCAGAAAGGGAAATGGATACCCCAGGGTATCGCCGGAGAATGTCGACCTCATGGACGTCTCACCGAAGCAAATCGTGGGCATCTCGGCTTCTCTGATCCCCTTCCTCGAGCATGATGATGCCAACCGCGCGCTGATGGGCTCGAACATGGAGCGCCAGGCGGTACCCCTGCTCTGTTCGGAGTCTCCGGTGGTCGGCACCGGAATGGAACAGCAAGTCGCCAGAGACAGCGGGCAGCTGGTTATCTCCGGAGGCGAGGGTGAGGTTGTCTCGGTCACCAGCAGGGAAATCATTGTCCGCAGCGACGATGGAGCCGAACAGAGCTATCCGCTCCTGAAGTTCATGCGCACCAACCAAGGGACGTGCATCAACCAGCGGCCAATCGTGAACAAGGGCGACCGCGTCAGAACGGGCCAGGTTCTCGCCGACAGTTCAGCGACGGATCACGGCATACTGTCTCTGGGCCAGAATGTGCTGTGTGCCTTCATGAGCTGGGAAGGGTACAACTTCGAAGACGCCATAGTGATCTCCGAGAAGCTTGTTCAGGAGGACAAGTTCACTTCGATCCACATTGAGCGGTACGAGGTGGAGGCCAGGGAGACCAAGCTGGGCGCGGAAGAGATCACGAGGGACATCCCCAACGTGGGTGAGGAGAGTCTGCGCAAGCTGGACGACGAAGGCATCGTGCAAGTCGGTGCCGACGTCGAGTCCGGGGACCTGTCTCTTATACACATCTCCGAGCCCACGAGACAGCGCTGTGTATCT
>JAUCPZ010000342.1 GCA_030372995.1 Dehalococcoidia bacterium | reverse complement strand
AGATACATGGGGCGATAGGGTTCACGAAGGATCATGATTTAGAGTTGTACTTTCGGAGGGCGAAGGCGGCGGAGTTGTACTTTGGGGATGCTGATTTCCAGCGTGAGATAGTGGCGCAAGAACTGGGTATGTAGACAAGAGCAATCCAGTTAGAAGGAGGTTAGACTAATGGTTGACTATAGCAAGTACAAGTTCATCAAGGTAGAGAAGAAGGAGAGAGTAGCCATTCTGACTCTCAACAACCCAGACGCCATGAATGCAATCGGCAAGCCAGAGCACGCGGAGATAGAGCACATATTCGAGGACATGAATGAGGACCAGGAGGTACTGGCGGTAATCCTCACGGCTGCGGGAAGGGCGTTCTCCGCGGGTGGTGACATCAACCTGATGATCAAGGGCTACACGGACCATTCTATCCGCATCTCGAGCACCAGCGTCAAGAGGATCGTCGTCAACCTTCTGAATTGCCGCAAACCGGTCATCGCCGCCATCAACGGGGCTTGTGCTGGTCTGGGCGCGACCCTGGCGCTGCAATGCGATGTGGTTATCGCGTCGGAGAAGGCGCGGATTGGTGATCCGCATATAGGCGTCGGGATCCTGCCGGGCGACGGCGGCTGCATCATCTGGCCCCTCCTGGTGGGCATGGCGAAGGCCAAGTACTACCTGATGACGGGGGAGATGGTCAGTGCACAGGAGGCCGAGCGGATGGGCCTCATCGCCAAGTGTGTGCCGCCGGAGAAGCTGATGGAAGAGGCCTGGGCGCAGGCCAAGAAATTCGCCGAAGGGCCGACGCTGGCCCTGAGCCTGACCAAGATGTGTTTGAACAAGATACTGATGGATCGCATCAATCTTCTATTCGACACCACGATCGCCTATGAGTACCACACCCTGAACTCGGCGGACCACCTCGAGGCGGCGAAGGGCTTCCTGGAGAAGAGGCCTCCGAAGTTCACCAGCGGCAACATCGATCCATTCGTATTCTAGTGGTCAAGAAAGCTGTGATTCACGCGCGGGTATGGTAGAACCCGCTTGAGCATTGAATACATGCAGAAGGAGGGAACATGGATCTGGGTTACAAAGGGAAGGCAGTAATCGTCACCGGAGGTAGCTCCAATATCAATCGCGCCAACGTGCTGGCATTTGCCAAAGAGGGTGCGAACGTGGTCTGCGCCGATATTGACGATAAGCAGGGGCCGAAGGTGGTTGCCGAGGCCAATGCTCAGGGTGGCGGGAAAGCCATCTTCATCAAGACCGACGTCACCAGCCAGGAATCGTTCAATATGTTGATCCAGCAGACCATGAAAGAATTCGGCAAGGTCGACGTTCTGGTGAATGGTGTAGGCTGGCAGGAGAGCCCCTGGCGCTTGTTCATGGAACAGGACAAGGCCACGTGGGAGAAGATGGTCGCTCTCAATCTCTGGAGCGTGATCTACGGTACGAGAGCGGCACTTGAGGTGATGATCCCGCGCAAGTACGGGAAGATCATCAATATCGGCTCCGAGGCTGGCCGCATAGGCGAGTTCCGGCAGGTCTTCTACTCTGCGTGCAAAGGCGGCGTCATCGCCTTCACCAAGGCAATTGCCAAGGAGGTTGGCCGTTACAGCATCAACGTCAATTGCATATGCCCTGCCGGGGTCATCCCGGAGAAGAAAGAGCATGCCTCGGAGCTTTCGATGACTCAGGGCGTCACCCAGGACACCATGTCCGAGGAAATGAAGAAGATGCAGGTCAAGATGTATCCCATCGGTCGGATAGCGGTGCCCGCGGATGTGGCCAACACGGTACTGTTCGTATGCTCGGATGCTGCTTCGTTCATTCATGGCCAGACCATCAGTGTCAACGGCGGCTACAGCACGCTCTAGAAGAACGACGCGGTTGAGCTTTCGGTAAGAACCGGCAGGAAGGCAGGCAACTGCTTTCCTGCTGTTCGGTTTGGAGGATACGGTGGGAGAGATCAAGAGCGCCTGGGAACTGGCAATGGAGAAGGTGGACAAGCTGGGGAAGCTCTCTCCCGAGGAACTGCGGCAGCAGAGGGAAGACAGGTGCAGATCGATAGCTCAGAGCATGGCGGAGAAGTATCTCAGCGGTTCCGCCGTGCGGGACCTGAGAATAGAGTTGGACAAGCAGAAGCTCGAAGAGAGAGACCTGGTGAAGGCGGCCCTGGCTTCGAGGCTTATAGAAGCGATAGAGTTGGGTGACGCTGAAAAGCTGTCGAGGGTGCTTCAAGCGCTTTCAGAGTTGAAGCTTGGCAGTGCGGAGGATCTGACAGGCATCAAGGCTGAGGTTGAGCAACTCTTTGGAGAGTACCGGGAGGCAGAGCGCAAGAAGAGGCATGAAGTGGAGACGGCCGCCAGAGGCGTGCTGCATCAGTTGCGGATAACCGGCAGCGCCGTTGGGAGCCTCAATCCGGAAGTGGTTCCCGAGTGGAAAACCGAACTGGACAAGGTTGCCCGGCCGTACCGTGAGAGACTGGATGATATGAAAGCCAGACTGCGCTCTGGGTTCCCGCCGCCGCAGGGATGATCCGCTTGGGGCGGACCAGGGGGTTGGGGCTGATCCCCGCGTTACTTCTTTCACCCACAAGGGCGGAACCGAGGTTCGAAATCAAGATGACTAAGGAGGTCCAATGGAAGTAAAGAAGATAGGGGTGGTGGGTTGCGGGCTAATGGGATCGGGAATAGCAGAGGTCTGCGCCCGCTCCGGATACTCGACGATTGTGCTAGAGGTCAACCAGCAATTCCTTGACAAGGGTATGAACTCGATCAAGTCATCGCTGGAGAAGGCCGCCAGCAAGGGCAAGATGTCCGCTCAAGATAAGGATGCCACGCTGGCGCGGCTGAAGGGTACCCTCAAGGCCGAGGACTTCAAAGATTGTGACTTGGTCATAGAGGCCGTGATTGAGAACATGGACGAGAAGAAGCGGGTCTTCTCCACTATGGACAAGATATGCCCTCCGCATGCCGTTCTGGCCAGCAACACCTCTTGCCTCTCGATCCTGCAGATGGCGATGGCGACCAAGAGGCCGACACAAGTGATCGGGATGCACTTTTTCCAGCCTGTTCCAGTTATGGCTATGGTTGAGATAGTGAAGACCATTGCCGTCTCTAAGGAGACCGTGGAGACGGCTGAGAAGGTCAGCAAGTCGCTGGGCAAGAAGGTCGTCTTCGCCAAGGACACCCCGGGCTTCCTCGTGAACCGGCTGGGCTTTCCCTTCATGATGAATGCGATCCGCATGCTGGATGAGGGCTGGACGACCATCGAAGAAATGGACCAGGCATGGATGATGGCGACGAATTCCCCGATGGGGCCCTTCCAACTGATGGATTTCGCCGGGCTGGACACGATGTATGCCATGGCCTGTGCCATGTATGATGAATTCAAAGACCCCGTATATGCTCCGCCGCCGCTGCTGAAAGCCATGGTCACCATGGGACGTTACGGCAAGAAGAACGGCTGGGGGTTCTACAAGTACACCTAGGGCGTCACGATTCCCGAATCGCTGGGCTGCGGTCGGTGCTGGCAGGAGGGCCAGCACTGACCGTTCTTTGTCGGCATGGGATTCGCACTTGCCCGTTGCCGGCTCAAGTAGGTGGGCATGGAAATCCGTTTGGGCCCAAGTCGCAGGAACAGCCAGCCGGACTATGGCATTGCGTGGGGATTCCCGAAGACGTGGCGGGAATCATGGTCGCGAATCTGCTAAACTTGGGTAGTCAGATGAAGATACTGGTCACGAACGACGACGGCATCGATGCGCCCGGCCTCTGGGCACTGGCTGACCAACTGGCCACGGTTGGGGAGGTTGTGGTATTTGCCCCTGCCCACGAACAGAGCGGGGTGGGGACCGCCATCAGCCTGCACCGTTCGGTCGGATTGACGCAAGTGGCGACCCGGC
>JAUCPZ010000340.1 GCA_030372995.1 Dehalococcoidia bacterium | reverse complement strand
AGCGCTGTCTCGTGGGCTCGGAGATGTGTATAAGAGACAGCAAGAACACCGCCCTGAAGATGGCCTGCGGACTTGGTGCTGGAATGGGGCGCAAGGGTGAAGTCTGCGGCGCTGTGACCGGCGGCATCCTGGTGATCGGGGCCAGATACGGCAGGGGCGAAGGGGATGACCAGACCGCCAAGGAGGTAGCCTACAAGAAGACGAGTGAGCTCATGGATCGATTCGAGAAGAAGCACGGCAGCTTGATCTGCCGCAAGCTGCTCGGTGGTTGTGAACTCTCAACTGAGGAAGGTCAGCAGTACTTCAAGGAGAACGACCTATCCCATAAGACGTGTCAGCCGTGCGTCCAGAGCGTGGTAGAAATCCTTGATAGCATCGTGGAACCAGGCTAGAATCGCAGGGACGGCGCCCAACCTCCAAGAACTACGATGTCTACGTGCCGCCGGTCACGTTTCCCTGCGATCCCCCAGCATTTCCTCAGCTTCCTCGACGGAGGCGGCCATGTTCACGTCGTAGCCGGCTTCCTTCGACTTACGGGTCATCTGGTGGGAGCCCAGGGTCATCTCCTTGGGGTTCTGCATCACACGGATCGGGCGCCCCATGCCGTGCTCCTTCAGGAAGATCATGGCCCTCAGCAGATCCTCCGCACCCTTCGCGGTGGACGGCTGGGCCGTGGTGATGTCGGTGATCACATCGAATCCCGGCCTGAGCTTTCTGCATTCCGCAATGGTCAGATCAGCGCATTCCCTGGCCTGAAGGTCGGTCAGGAAACCATCCAGGACTATGTAGAGCCGGTTCTTGGTGACATCTGCCCGTGCCTTATAGCTGCCCATCTGCTCCCTCCACGATCAGGGACTCCGCCTTCTGCTCGCATCCAGGGAGGCCATTGGATATCAAACGCTGGTGCAACTATATCATGCAGGTCAAATACCCTTGTGCTGGAGGTTGACATCCTCAACGATGGCACCATAGGATGGTGGCAGTTCGGAGGAGTGACGCCATGCCGCTGGTTACCGTGGTGATGAGACAGGGCCGGTCAAGAGAGTACAAGAGGTCCATTCTCGACGCCGTGCACGATTCTCTGGTAACGGCCTTCCAGATCCCAGACCGTGACCGGAACCAGAGAATCATCGAGATCGAGCCGGGCGACCTTGAGCATGAAGGAAGGGCCGAGGACTTCGTCACCATCGAGATGACGGTGTTTCCCGGCAGGTCGCCGCAGGCGAAGAAGACCCTCTACCGGGAGATAGTGTCCCGGCTGCAGGGGCTCGGCATCAGAGGCGAAGACATCCTCATCACCTGTCTCTTATACAC
>JAUCPZ010000339.1 GCA_030372995.1 Dehalococcoidia bacterium | reverse complement strand
TCCGAGCCACGGATTTGATCCCCCTCCGCGATTGGCCGCAGCACAGGCCAAAGCAGGTCCTCACAGAAATCTCACGAGCATCCCTTACGTACCACCACGGAGCGCGTGGCAGAGACGCTCTCGCGTTTTATGCTGCGATGGTGCAGGAGACGGCCGCGGCGCGTGTACTTGAGAAACTACTCTTTCACCCGCCGCAGTTCTATCGTCACCGCGTTAGCCTTGTCTATGCACTCCCACTGCATCACGTCCGGATTGCCCCAGGGAAAGCCTCCACCGTACTCGAGCATGATTATGAAGGGGAAGATGTCGTGGTAGAAGTATCCGCAGAGCCCTCCCGAGGAGTAGCCGCTCAATTCAAACTGGTCTCCGACCTTATGCCCGATAGTGCAAGCCCCCTTGACACGCTTTATGGTGCCAATTATCCGATGGGTGCCACTTGACATCTGCCATTCCTCCTAAGACTGGTTTCAAGACCACTTCGCCCGGGCAAGCCACGCTGCGCCGAACGCCTGCGCTGTCGTCTCATTTCTAACGCAGTTTCTACAATTCTCAAGCGTGATTCTAACACAGGCCTGTTAGCATGCTTGTCCGCAATGCGGCGTTAGGAGGAGCGAAATGAGCGTCATGAGTTGCTTCGAACCTCGCCAAAGGAGCGGTCCGGCCAGATCACCGCCAGCCGGAGAGAGGCCGTGAGCCGGTCATCCATGATGAGAGCGAAACGATTTGAAGAGACTAGGCGAACGGGTTGAGGTGCTGAGTGCTCGATTGTGCGACCAACCCGCAACCACAACAGGAGAGAATCAGTCCGGAATAGCAAAGGAGTGAGGGTCTGTCAGAAAGCTTAGCCTAGGAGCAGCCTCAGGGAAACGAGACAGCAGTGGGAGGGCTTCCTGAGAGCCAAGACAAGCCTCACTTGCCGGATACAACATAAGAGCGGGACGCCCCTTGCGAGAGGCGTCCCGCGTCACGTCCAGCCTGCGAGCCTGGGATTACTCGGTCCTGCGGCCGCGCAGGTTCAGAAGAAACGCCGCCACATAGCTGTCATTGCATTCGATGTTGAACATGAAGGCCGCCACCCAGGCATCATTCCAGCCCTCCGCGGACCCCGACACGGTCCGGCAGGGACCCTCAGCCCTCTGTGCGGACAACCAGGGAGAGACCTGGGGCGCTCCCCATGACGTCTCAGCCTTTGTCGATGTAACGACAGCCATCTTCTCCCTCCATTTGCCTTCCGATCGTTGTTCAGACCGCTGCGGGCGGGATGAAGAGGTCAACCCCACCCGCAGTGTCGATTGTCACGGCCGCCACCACGCCCCCGTCTCGCCGTCAGCAAGAGCCGACTCGAGACTCCCTCACGTCATGGCGGCGTGACAATCGGCACTATGAACCTCCTGGCACAACTGCGCCCGGAGCCCGCGCCGTAATCCCGCTGATTGCCGTCCCCCTCATCTCCCCAAGCTAGCTTCTCGTGCTGTAGCCGTCGTCGTTGCGGAGAATGGGCCAGGATATCTTCCAGGAGCCACTCTCCTTGACGAAGCTCATGTTCTGTCTGACGACCTCGCCGTTTACAATCTGGTCTACGGTGCCATTCGCTCTCGTACCGGCAATAGCCAAATCGGTGATGGCCTCAACGCTGACGCGCTGATTATGGGACCCCACCCGCTTCAGCAGATTCCTCACCTCGCCCAAGTCCCCCGCCACCGCACCCGCCGAAACATAGTCCAGGCACTTCTCATAGCTTCCCGAGTTGTAGGCATCGAAGAATCCTCTTACCGTGGTCCAGATAGCCTGCGTATCCCAGTCCCAGGCAGTGAACCAGAACGCCTCGGAGTCCGCGGCAATCCTCCCGACTGCTCTCGTTACAGCGGGGCATTCCACGAGTGCCCGCGTTCCACTGGTCTCGACCAGAGAGCGTGGTGCCGTCAGTAAGTTCGTCTGCGCACTCATAACCAGCAGTGATCCCCCTTCTCCTGACGCTGAGATGGACTTGTTGCTGAAGCTTGAATGCCAAGAGTCTAGCAGCGCCCACTCTCCCGTGCCTCTCAACCCATCTCGCCACAATCACAAAATCGCAACATCGGCAGCGGCAGTGCGGCCACGGCCAACGGACTGCCCATGGTGAAGCGCGGTGAGGAGCGTGTGTCCGGCACGAGATTCAAACGGTCTCGTCCCCGGAGGCTTGAGAGGTCAGCTCTGACACATCTTCGGCATGGCCGCGTGGCCCGAGTTGCAGAGCGATTCCATGGCTGCGCGGGCGAGAGACGAGGAGGCTCGGCATTCGGAACAGGGAAACCGGTGCTCAGGACAGAGTGCGTCAGAGCCTGACGACTTCTGCACTCATGTCCTCTGAAATCGTCAGCAGGCCATAGCTCTCGCGGCAGCGCCCCGGGTTGAACATGAGCGCACCCCTGATGCGCTCGCGGCAGGAGGTGTGGGAATGCCCAAAGATGATTACGTCCACATCATGGAACTCGTCCCGCACGCGCCCGGCTATCCCCAGCGGAGTGCCCCAGCCGTGAATGAGCCCGATCTTCTTGCCGGCGACCCCGAAGATCTCCTTGCGCGGCAAGGCCATCTGGATCTCCCGTGAGTCCATATTGCCGCGGACGGCTCTTACATCTTTCAGAGACCTGAGTCCTTCGAGCACCGCCATCTCGGTGAAATCGCCCGTGTGAACGATGAGGTCCGCATCAGCCAGCGCCTTCAGCATCGCTCCGGGCAACTCCCGTACCGATCCAACGTGGGTATCAGTAAGCACAGCGAGTTTCACCATCTCGTCCTGCCTCCTGACTGGCCAGCAGGCCTCTCCAGGCAGCTCTCACCCGCCGGCAAACCACCAACCGGAGTATCCGGCCCGGAGACCGCCTAGACCCTGCTCAGTATCTCCGCCACCCTGGTAGCCGTGGAACCGGT
>JAUCPZ010000338.1 GCA_030372995.1 Dehalococcoidia bacterium | reverse complement strand
GATGGCCATCCCTGTCGAGGGCCACGTCTCTTGTGATACCATTGATCTATGAGAATCGGCGCTTTCGAAATTGCTGACCCCCTGCCGGAACTGAGGGACCCCCACGCCCTGGCGATCCTGCAGCCCTGGATCGACGTCGGCAACGTGGGAACGCTGGTGCTTTCCCGTCTGGAATCGCTCTTGAATGCTTCAGATTTGGGCCGCCTGTCCCGGCCCGGCACTTTCTACGACTTCACCCGGTACCGCCCTGTGCTCTATCTCAAGGAAGGCCGCCGCGAGCTGGGAATACCCAACACCAGCGTCAGCTATGGCAGATCAGAGGGCGGCAAGGACTTCCTTCTACTGCGCCTGCTGGAACCCCACATGCAGGCAGAGACCTACATCGATTCGGTCCTGGAACTTTTCACCACCCTGGGCGTCAAGAGCTACGGCCTCCTGGGCTCCATGTATGACATGATGCCGCACACCAGGCCACTGCTGGTCACCGGATCAGGCAGCAACCTGAAGGTGCAGAATGAGATGGAGACAGCCAAGGTGCAACCCAGCGAGTATGTCGGCCCGACCACAATCGCGCTCTTGATCACCCAGAACGCGTCCGAAATGGGCATAGAGACTTTCACGATGATAGTGCACCTCCCTCAGTACCTCGCCGTGGAGAACGACTACCGGGGCGAGGTCCGGCTGATGGAGGTGCTGGGATCCCTGTACGGCTTTCCCATCGCGCAAGAGGACCTGGACGAAGCCGCCAAGCAGGCCGCATCGGTGAGCCATGTGGCCGAACGTCTCATGCAGCAGGAGCCGCGTTACCGACCTATCCTGAAGCATCTGGAAGCTCTCTACGACTCCCGCGTCAACAAGACGAAGGAGGAGAGCCGTCTCTCGCCGGAGCTGGAGCAACTCGTGCAGGATCTGAGCCAGCGTTTCAGCCGCGGCCAGTAGCACCAACCCGAGACCATTCGCGCCCCGTCCCCGGCACCGGCGTGAACCGGTGCAAGCACAGCCAGTAGGTCATGCCTCCGGGAACGGATGTCCAGATGACGCCTGTCACTTTGGTCGGCACCCACCACTGCATCTGTCACCCGCATTCTAACGAACACAAGGTCGGCCGCTTCGGATACCGCGCCAGCCGGATTGCCGCAGGCAAACGCTGGCGGCGGATCTCGTTCCGCCATGTCCGCGCTGCTATCCACCACCGCCATGGGTCAGCGGCTATCACCCCTGAGCAATGATCTCTCGGCCGTCTTCGACTGGACTGGTCGTGCTAATATGGCGGTAAGCTGGCGGCTCATGGCATCAGCCGCAGCGGGAACAGGGAAGGGGGAATCCTATGGAACCAAGAGAGATTCACACCAGTCTGCTGCAGAAGATCAACGTCCCCGATCCGAACTCGGAGCACATGCACAAGATCATCCGCAAGCTGGTCAATCCAGAGGAAGGCAGGTTGCTGCTTGCCTTGCCTGGTGAACCGGCAGAACTCGCCGCCAAGACGGGCATGCCGGAACAGACGGTACAGCAGAAGCTGCGGGAGTTCATGGAAAAGGGGCTGGTGGTGCCCACCAGCAAGGGGCTGCGCCTCGTGCGCGACGTCCTCCAGTTCCATGATGCCAACCTTTCGAGCTCAGAGAAGTGGGTCGACCAGGAGCTTTGCGACCTGTGGAGGGATTGGTACGAAATCGAGTTCATGCCCCTCACAGAGAAGCTATCCGCCGTGCCCGCGGATGGAGCCGCAAAGACGGTGAGAGTCGTCCCTGCGTGGAGAGCCATCGAGCTGAGTCCCGACCTGCCGATGGCCAAGATCCCGCCTGAAGAGAATCTCAGAGACCTCGTCAAAGGGGCGGACGTGATTGCCGTCGTCCCCTGCACCTGTCGGCGGTCCCTGCGGCGGTGCGATGCGAAGGTGGAAATCTGCGTCCTGTTCAACCGCGGGGCGGAGTATGCGATCAACCGCGGGGCGGGGCGCAAGGTCTCGGCCGAGGAAGCCATGGCCATCTTCCGGGAAGGCGAGGAGGCCGGGCTGGTGCATACCTGGCCATTCGCTCTGTCTCCCCGCCTGAATGAGATATGCAACTGTTGCCGGGATTGCTGCATCCTATTCGACCCAGGCATGAAGTTTGGCACCCTGGAACGGGGGCTGGCGAAGAGCCATCTGCGGGCCGAGGTGCACAAGTCCGTCTGCGACGGCTGCCAGGACTGCGTCGAGACGTGCTTCTTCGGGGCGATCGAGATGAAGAAGGACCCGCCGGGCAAGAAGCTCAAGGCGGAGGTCGACCCGGACAAGTGCTACGGTTGCGGGGCCTGCGTCGTGGCCTGCAGCCCTCATGCGCATGCCATCAGGATGAGGCTGGTAGATTGACGCAGCCACCGGGCACGAGCCAAGTCCGCTGTCGGCCGGTAGCTCATGGCACAAAGCGCGATTGTAGGTGAGGTGAGTAATGAAGAAGTATCCGAGAAAAGAGGTGGAGAAGGCGGTTGAAGCGCTGCACAGCATCAGAGACAGGGCCAGTGCCGGTGAGATCGGTTGGGAGGCTCTCGCAGACCTGTTCACCGAGGACGCCACCTACATCGATCCGGCCTGGGGTCGCTTCAAGGGGCGCGAGAACATCCGCCGGTTCCTCCGCGACAGTATGCAGGGCCTGAAGGACTGGAAATTCCCCACCGAGTGGCACGTTATCGAAGGGAACCGGGTGATCAGCAGGTTCCTCAACCGGCTGCCCGGCCAGCGTGCGGACGGCACGTACTACGACGTTCCGGGCGTATCCATCATAGAGTACGCCGGAGGCGGCAAGTTCTCTTACGAAGAGGACATCATAAACATGGTCCACCTGTATGAGGTCCTCCAGGAATCCGGCTGGGTCCCGGGGCCAGACATGAAGCTGCCGCAGAAGGTGGTCAGGTAGGGGCGGAGGAGAGCACACTGATTCCCGCGCCCCTGCTTCGCGACGACAGGCCTGGCGGGAGCAGCTCGGCTTTGCGGGAATGCTGGTCGTGCCATGGCGTTTCCCAACTGGCCGCCAGACCGCCACAGGTGATAAAACTATAGGCGGAAGGACCACCAATGAAGCGAAGCGTGCCCCCAAGGCTGCCCGACGGGCCGGGCTACCTGATGTACGAGGAGGCGGCCCGGTACGACAGAGTACAAATCATCGTGTTCGTCCTCATAATCGCCGCCACCCTGGTGCCCGCAGTCGTTCTGCTGTTCTTTGACATCGCGGGCGCGGCCACCATGTTCGGGGTGACGGTCCTCGACATCCTGATCTTCCACCTGGCATTCCCCAGGCGCTACCAGATATACAACACGAAGCTTAAGATCGTTCTGGGTTGGCCTCTCAGCTGGGAGATCCGGCTCACCACTATCAAGGAAGCGCGCCCTGCAGCCGGCAGCACCACGTGGGTCTACGGCGGTGTCCGCCTGGCCACATCATCGGCCACTGCGATCGAGATCGTGCGCCGGAAGGGCATGGGTGTCATCATATCGCCCTCCAACAGGGAAACGTTCCTGGAGCAACTCAATGCCGCCGTCAAACTGGCGCAGAGACGCATCTAGTAGAGCGCTTCTCGGATTCCATCAGGGACCGCAAGCCACCGACAGCCGAGCCGTGGGAACCGAGCCGAAATCCCAGGTCCGAAATTCTAAATCCTAAACCCTAAGTTCCGGTCCTGCAGATCAGGCCGAATCCACGCAGGCATGGGGCGTCAAGAGGGGCGGAGCCGCGCACCTTCGGTGCGACATCCTAAACCCGAAACCCTAAAGCCAATAACCCTGGTTCCGGTCATGTAGACCCGGTCCTTCGAGGCAGGCAACAGGCGTGAAGAGGACCGAAGGTCCTCTTCGTGTGGTGGTGTGACCCGAGAGAGGGCTAGGTGATTCAAACCACATGGTGCGGGCACAAACATTGGGCGCATCGCAATGAGCCCCTACGGCAGGGCACAGGCACACTTCTTGTCCCCGGGGTATGCCCTCTGCGATCCGACCGGCTGTCCAGGTGTGCATCATATGCACACGTCACGCATCGAAAGCCCCTTCAGGCAGAGGGCGTGAACCGAAGCTTCGCCGCAGGAGAATCGAAAATGCGTCCCAGGCGGGGCCGCACGCCCAAGAGCGGAAGTGCCAAGCCCCAAGTTCCGGTCTTGCAGACCGAGCCTAATTCACGCAGGCATGGGGCGTCAAGAGGGGCGAAGCCGCGCACCTTCGGTGCGAAATCCCGAATCCTAAATTCCGGTCTTGCAGACCAAGCCGAATCCACGCAGGCATGGGGCGTCAAGAGGGGCGAAGCCCCTCTTT
>JAUCPZ010000337.1 GCA_030372995.1 Dehalococcoidia bacterium | reverse complement strand
TAGAGGTTCTGGCTGCCGGCCATGGAGTAGCGAGTCCAGTTCGCGCCGCCGTCTGTGGTATGCAGCAGAGTGTAGTAATTAGTACTGCCGGACCTGAAGGTGTCACCCACTATCCACACATCCATCGCAGAGCTGCCCCACACGGCGCGCAGGGTCTCTGTCCTGCCGTCACTCCTGGTCTGCGTCGTCCATGATCCGGTGTACTTCAAGATCCGGCTCAATTCACCAACGGCAAAGATGTTGCTGTCAGAGGTCCCCCAGATGCCCTTCATGTTTGCGCCCCCGGTCATACCAGCACCCACGTCCGTCCAATCCGTGGTGTTGTCTTTGTGCAAGATGGTATAGTACGTGTTTCCGCCAACCTTGCGCGAATCACCCACAGCCCACACGTCTCCCGTGGGGTAGCACCAGACATCCTTCAGATCCTGTTCAGTAGTCCCGACAGCAACAGTGGCCCACGTGACGCCGTCGTACTGGACGATGGTCCCGGAATCCCCCACCACATAGATATCAGAAGACGAGTTGCCCCAGATACCCTGGAGAACCTCTTCCAGCGCCAGCTCCTGGCTCCCCTCGGCATGGCCGATCGTGTAGGTAGCCTCGCCGTTGAAGTCCTCATACTGGTCTTCGGTCAAGACTGTGAGCAGATAGTCCTTGATCAGGTCAGTAACGTCGGCATAGCAGGAGTATGACCAGCCGTTCGGATAGTCCCACGGATCCCTGTTCAGGGGATTCTGAGCATTGGGTACGACTTGCCAGGAATCCGCTTCCACAACAGGAAAGTAGTATGTCCCACTGGCCCCCAAGTTGACCGTCATCGAGACTTTGTCCAGATGATAGTTGGGAACCAGGTTGAGCAGCGTCTGCCGGTTCGTCTCGCTCCACTCACCGGGATCCGGGTTCTCTTCATACCAGACATTGAAGGGGAAACTCTTCCAGCCCGTCCAGTACAGCAGTATCTTCTGAGCGATGGCATTGTCCGGAATTCCCGACAGCGTGCTGGGTGATTCCTTGTACAGCCTCTCGCGATAGTACCCGTCTCTGTTCGCATCCCTGATAATGGCCTGCCCCGCCACCACGTAGTCTCCGTTAACAGCCATGCCTGAAGCCAGTCCTTCGTTCTTCATGTTGGCCGCGATGACGGTTGTGGAATGCCCAGACTCGGGGTCGGTGGCTGTCGCCTCCAAATGGAACTGCTTTAGATCGCCACTCCACGAGAGATAGATATCGGTCCTGTTGGTCCGTGCCCAAGAGAACGCATTGGCCATTGGCCCCGCCGGCGTGTAGTTGAAGGTGACTATCCTTCGGGCGGGGGTCTCTGCCGGAAGATCGGTGTACAACACATTCTTCTTGGGTGAAGCATCGTAGTCCCAGATGACAGTGTGCCCGTTCTTCCAGTCGGAAACCGTGGGCACGATGTATGCGGGGTCGCTCGGGTCGAGCTGCTCCAGGTTGCTTGATCCCGGAGTATACGTAAAGCCAGCCGGAAGCCAGACGCCTATCCTCTCGATCTTGTATTGGCCCTCGATGCCGTTGTCCATGAGTACAATCTTGTACTGGCCGGAGCCCATGACATTGCTGACTATGACCCACTCGGCATGGGGCTCTCTGCCGTTCTTCATGCTTTCCAGACCCTCGAGCAGCCAAACCGCCCGGAGCGTTACCGAGACGTCTTTGTCGTTCACTTGAGTCGGCAGCATGTAGGTATACGCCTGATCATAGACGGATTCGTCATTCCAGCTCCCCAGCATCCACGAAGGCAGATCGTCGTTGAGTATCCTCCACAGGCCATCCTGTATGCCGGTATCGGCGGCATATAGCCTGTCTGTAACCTCATTGTGAGCCCTCCCTGCTCTCTGCCCGGTGACCACAAAGACAAGCAGAGGGGTAATGATAATGGCCCCCAGCGCCAGGATCACCAGCACAGTAACGAGGGTGCTGAAGCCACCCTCGCCACGCAGCACGCGCTTCGCCTGCCGCCTGCTCCTCTCCATCAGGTCTCCGAATGAATCCTTCAAATCCAGAACGTCGTCTATGATGTCCATCTCGCCACCTCTGCTTGACGAAGAGCACTCTTCATCGCTTCTTATGTCACAGCCAGTCCGCTTGCGTGGCCAATCGCCCACAGCCCCTAAACGTCGGCGATAACCGATCTAGGCGTGATCGTATAGGTACGCTCCTCGGTCTTCGTTCCCACCACCGCCACCACCTTGAACGAGAACGAGCTTGTGCTGCCATCGACCCATTCACAGGACATCTGGCTGGCATCCAGATACTCACCGGCGGTGGTAGTGATATCCCTATTCTCAGTGGTGCTGCCTACGATGATGGTGGACACCTCGTGACGCTGCAGTACATACTTGCCTTTGGCAGGCGCCAGGGTATAAGTGACCGTGACGTCCCGCGAATTGTAGGTTCCGTCGACGTCCGTCCATTGCCCCGTCCACTCAAGCTTCAGATACCATGCAGGATCGGTCATGTCATATGGGTCAGCGATGCTCGTGTTGAACTCCACCACTTGCGCCTGAACGGCGTCCTGGCTCACGCGGTCGCCGGCCGCCTGAACCTGCCGCACGGCCAGCATCCGCTGACTGATCTTGTCTGAATGCAGCAACTGTATAAGCACCGCGCCCATCGCCAACCCCAACAGTCCGATTATGGGAATGGCCACCAGCAGCTCTATGAGGCTGAGACCTTTTTGGTCATGCTTGAAGAATTTCCTGAAAGATTTCATCACCGCACCTTAGTCGTCCAACTGTCGAGTATGATCTTTCCTGTGCCATGATCCCTTATGGTCACTGTGATCTTCTGGAAGTCCGATGGACCGTTGACAACCGCATAGGTATCCAGGTCACTGATGTTTTCAGCGGTGACAATGATGTCATATCTCGACTGCGTCAGTTGATAGCTGACCACCGGGTAGCCAGCGTCTCTGACATTCTCAAACGTGGTCCGCGTCAGGCTCTCCGCCATTGTCACATCGTGGGCCACAATGACTCCGTGGTAGCCCGCAACAAGGGCACTGAGGAAACCGACCGAGATGACACCGAAGATGGCAATCGAAACCAGCACCTCGATCAGCACATAGCCCTTTTGCCCGCGCCCGGGCAGAGTCCGGCGCCGTTTCTTCACGAATCGACTGGGTCTCTTCACTATCATTCTCTCAGCCCTCCTGCATCCGGTGTGCGGCCCGGAAACGCCGCGCCGCCTGAGGGAGCCGTTTGCGTCCGTCTAACCATTGGTCGCTGAAACCACCATGGCGCTCCGTTTCTCACCAAACGGAGCACCCGCAGCACAGATGCTGCGGGGAACACATGGCCAGAACGATATCACATCCCCGTCACAACGGTGTCTCAAACGGCACCAAATGTATCACAATTGCGGCTCACGGGGTCTCCGCACCCTGACCGCATGTCCCATCGCCCCAAGAAGACAACCACACCCATCATAACATGCAGAGCATCCCGCCGTGCGGGCAATCCGCGGCAACCCGCAGAGCGCGAAAACTGGTCAGGACACCGACGCCGCTCAAGCCGCAGACTTCTTCAGCAGCCAGTACTCCAGGCTGTCCGCCAGCGCCAACCAACTGGCCTCGATGATGTTCTCTGAGCTCCCCACCGTCCTCCAAGAGTGCTGCCCGTCGCCGGATTCGATCAGCACCCGGACCTGGGACTCGGTGCCGGCGCTCTCATCCAGGATGCGGACCTTGTAGTCGGTGAGCTCGACCCGGGCCACGTCGGGATAGAACCAGGTCAGCGCCTTGCGCAGGGCCTTGTCCAGCGCATTCACCGGCCCATCACCTTCGGAAGCCGTATGGATGACTTGGTCACCCACCCGCACCTTGACGGTAGCCTCGGCCAGGACCTCACCCCCGCCGGCGGCCGGGCGGCGCCGGCTCTCCACCACCACCATGAAGTCGACCAGCTCAAACGGGGGCTTGTAGTCCGACCGGGCCCGGTGCACCAGCAGCTCAAACGACGCTTCAGCTTCCTCGTACTGGAAACCCCGGCTCTCGAGCAGCTTGACCTGCTCCAGGATCCGGCGGGCCTC
>JAUCPZ010000336.1 GCA_030372995.1 Dehalococcoidia bacterium | reverse complement strand
GTCTCGTGGGCTCGGAGATGTGTATAAGAGACAGCCGTGGGCGCGGGTGCCGTGCGCGAGGGCGCGGGGCATATCTGCATGGGGACGTCCGCCTGGCTGGCCGTGGTCACCGCCAAGAGACCGAAGGGCAAGCACGGCGTGGCTGCCATCCACTCCGCCGACCCGGACAAAGCTTTCCTCATCGCCGAATCCGAGACTGCTGGCGGTTGCCTGGAGTGGGCCGCCAGGAACTTATACAGCGGCGATGCCAGCGCACCAGACGTCTTGGCCGCCATCGATGACATCGTGGAGAAGACGCCGTCCGGATCCCACGGCCTCATCTTCACGCCCTGGATGCATGGAGAACGCGCGCCCATCGCTGACTGCAACGCCCGCTCCACGTTCTTGAACCTCAGCGGGCAGCATACGCGTGAGGACATGCTGCGGGCAGTGTACGAAGGGGTGGCGTACAATATCAGGTGGTTGGTGGAAATCATCGGCAGTGATTTCGGCTTCCCGCTGCCGAAGCTCCGCGTGATCGGGGGCGGAGCGAAGAGCACGACCTGGATGCAGATGCTGGCAGATGTCACGGGCCGCCGCATCGAGACAGTGGCGGACCCCAAGGAGGCCGGGGCCGTGGGGGCCGCCCTGGTGGCGGCGGTGGGGCTGGGCATCTATCCCAATTTCGAGGCGCTCGAGAGCATCACCAGGGTGGAAAGGACGATTGAGCCGCGCAGGGAGAACTTCAAGACCTACGATGAGCTGTACGCCTGCTTCAGGGAGTCGTACGGCCGCCTGCGGCCGTTGTACAGGAAGATGAGCGAAACGTCCGGCAGCGCCGGTTTGAATGAGGAGGTATCGCCATGAACAAGGAAGAGATCCTGGGGCTGCCCTCGGCATTGCCCGATGGCGTGGACTACGACGATTACCTGATCGGCACGTATCTGGCCAACCTGCCGGCGGCCATGCCGGCGCCGCTGCTGTCCATGGCCCTGGCTGTGGAGCAGAGCACCGGCACCTGGGTTCCCGTTCCGGGCGAGACCCCGGAGGTGCGGCGCGGGCACATCGCCAAGGTCATCGGCGTGTACGCCATTCCCGACTACGAGTTCGAGGTGCCGAAAGGGGTGGAGACGCGCGACTACGTCATCCAGGTGGCCTTCCCGCAGGTCAATATCGGAGAGCAGATACCGATGCTGATGACTACGGTCATCGGCAACATCTCCATGGCGGGGAACGTCAAACTGCTGGACATCCGCTTCCCCAAGAAATACGTCGCCGGCTTCAAGGGCCCCAAGTTCGGCATCGAGGGCATACGGAAGCTGCTGAACGTCCCCAAGCGCCCGCTGCTGAACAACATGATCAAGCCCTGCACCGGCTACCCGCTGGAGCTCGGGGCGGAGCTCTTCCGGCAGGCGGCGCTCGGCGGCTGCGACATCATCAAGGACGACGAGCTCATCGCCGATGCCTCGTTCAACTCCATGCTGGGCCGCGTCAAGCGCTACATGGAGATCGAGAAGCAGGTCTTCGAGGAGAAGGGCGAGCACACCCTGTACACGGTGAACATCACCGACAAGGTGCCCAAGGTGTTCGAGAACGCCCGGCGCGCCGTGGATCTAGGGGTCAATGCTCTGATGATCAACTACCTGGCGGTCGGGATCGACGTCATGCGGGCGATAACCGAAGACCCGGCGATCAACGTGCCGGTCCTGGGCCACATGGATGTGGCAGGCGCCATGTACATGTCGCCGCTGCACGGTCTGAGCTCGCACCTCGTGCTGGGCAAACTGCCGCGCCTGGCCGGGGCCGACATCGTGGTCATACCCGCCCCGTACGGCAAAGCGCCGGTGCTGGTGGACAAGTTCCAGAACGTGGCCAAGAACCTCACCTACCCGCTGTACCACCTGAAGCCGACCTTCCCTATGCCGTCGGGCGGCATCACCCCGCCCATGGTGCCGAAGGTGATGCAGGATCTCGGGAATGATATCGTCATCGGCTCCGGCGGAGGCATTCACGCTCACCCGCAAGGGCCGATCGCAGGCGGGAAGGCCTTCCGCCAGGCCATCGACGCCACGATGCAGGGCATTCCGCTGAAGGAATACGCCAAGGACCATCCGGAGCTGGACGCGGTCATGAAGATGTGGGCGGACCCGTTTGGGAAAGGGAATTAGGGGTTCTGGATATCCCCAAATCACAAATTCCAAGTCCTAGATCCTAAGCCCAGAGGAGCGAACGTGAACACCGAAGAGCGTTTGTCTGTCATTGCGAGGAGTCCCATACTACCCTGTCATTGCGAGGAGTCTGCCTAAGGCAGACGACGCGGCAATCTCGGGGAGGGGGCATGACCGACAGGCAATACTATGTCTACATCATGACCAACAAGGCCAACACTGTCTTCTACACGGGAGTCACCAACGACCTTGAACGGCGCGTGTACGAACACAAGCAGAAGCTCATGAAAGGCTTCACGCAGAGGTACAACGTCACGAAGCTGGTGTTCTTCGAGGTCTGCAGCGACATCGAGGCCGCCATCACCCGAGAGAAGCAGATCAAGGCTGGTTCCAGGCAGGACAAGATCGACCTGATCAGGGCTGCTAACGAGGAATGGCGTGACTTGGGAGAGGACCTGTGAGATTCGTTTGTCACTGCGAGGAGACCGCCCCAGGCGGGCGACGTGGCAATACCAGGGCGGGGAGGCCCCATCAGCCCATCCCCGATATTGCCGCGCCTTCTCCCTGCACGGCATGTCGAATGGCTCGCAATGACAGCTTCTATGCAGGGCGTTCCTTGTCATTGCGAGGAGAACGCCCCAGGCGGGCGACGTAGCAATACCAGGGTGGCGGGAGGCCTCATCAGCCCAACCCCGAGATTGCCGCGCCTTCTGGCTTCAGGGCGACAGAATGGCTGGCAATGAAAGCTTCTACGCAGGGCGTTCCTTGTCATTGCGAGGAGTCCGCCCCAGGCGGACGACGTGGCAATACCAGGGTGGTGTGAGGCCCCATCAACCCATCCCCGAGATTGCCGCGCCTTCTGGCTTCAGAGCGACAGAATGGCTCGCAATGACAGCTTCTATGCGGGGCGTTCCTTGTCATTGCGAGGAGTCCGCCCCCGGGCGGACGACGTGGCAATCCCAGGGCGGGGAGGCCCCATCAGCCCAACCCCGAGATTGCCGCGCCTTCTCTCTGCACGGCGCGTCGAATGGCTCGCAATGACAGCTTCTACGCAGGAGGATTGAGCCATGTCTACTCACTTGAATGAGAAAATGCAAGACAAAGCTATCATCAAACCCGGCTATGCCGTTTCGGCCTGGCCCGATACGCGCGACATCCTCGCGCGCCTGCATGACCTGGCCAACGAGACGCCGCTCCTGCGCATCAAGCGTGCCCGGATGGAGCGCTATCTGGAATACTTCGAGCGGAAGTGCGCCAGATCCAAGGCCCTGACCAGCGAGGCCGCGGGTCTCATCCCCGGCGGGGTCCAGCACAACCTGGCCTTCAATTACCCTTTCCCGCTGGCCATCTCCAAAGCCCAGGGGCCGTATCTCTGGGACGCTGACGGCAACCGCTACATCGACTGTCTCTTATACACATCTGACGCTGCCGACGAGTTCCGAA
>JAUCPZ010000335.1 GCA_030372995.1 Dehalococcoidia bacterium | reverse complement strand
CGCTGTCTCGTGGGCTCGGAGATGTGTATAAGAGACAGGGGTGCGCCCATGTGGCCGCTGGAGACAATGAAGACAACGAAGCCATCCTGGCATCTCCAGACCCGCCGCTGGCGGCTCCATCTGAGCCCTGCCCTGAGCTGTCAAGCCCCGGCCCTCTGCGGGTTGAAGTGGGCCAGGTCCCAATACTGCTGATTCTGGAGATTGACTATGGCCAGCGCATCGTGGGCAGACACGTCAATCCACTGCCCGCACCCTGTGAGCTGGCGGTGGTGCAGCGCCACCAGGCTGGCAGAGGCGGCTTCCAAGCCGGCATGGAGAAATGCCTGGGGGAAACTGGGGCACACCGGGGGGCGGTCTTCGTCGCCAGTCACATACATGTAGCTGCTCAAGGCCCAGAGCACAATGTCTGATCCCTTGTAGTCCTTCCACGGGCCCGCCTGGCCAAAGGAGGTTATGGAGGTCATGATGACCCCCGGATTGACCTGGCGCAGGTTCTCGTAGCCCAGGCCGAGTCTAGCCATTTGGCCGGGCCTGAAGGATTCGATGACGAAATCGGCGGACTTCACCAGCTTGATGAAGATGTCCCGCCCCTCAGCCACCCCAATGTCGAGTGTGATCCCCCTCTTGTTCGCATTGTACGCCATCCAGTAGAGGCTCTTTTCCGGATGGGCGACATCATGGTAGAAGGGACCGATGGCGCGGCTGGGGTCACCTCCAGGGGGTTCGATCTTGATGACATCGGCGCCGAAATCGCCGAGCACCCGCCCACAGAGGAAGCCCTTCTCATCCGTCAGGTCCAGGACCCTGAAAGAAGCCAGAAGAGAGTCAGACATACTCCTCTCCTTCTCGGTCTTGCCTGTCGGTTCTGGTGACGGTGGTCGCGCAGTTGGTGGTGGCTGCTGGCCGATATACTACCGCATAGCCCTAGCTCTTGTCGATTCCCTCGATCATTTCGATTACCATCTGCAGGGCAACGGAAAGGGCCTGTGGCCGCACGTGCTCCGGCGTGTCGTCGCGCGTGTGGTAGTTGGGCACCAGGCGGGTGGTGTCCTGGCAGAGCAGACAGGTTGAGGGCACGCCCTTCTTGGAGAAAGCCGAGGCGTCTGAAGCGCCCACGGGAATTGGTCTCAACGCGATCGGCCAGCCATGGCTGGCGGCGATCTTCCGAGCCAGTTCCACGAGGCCACGGTCGTGCCTGGCCCCGGTGCAGAGTTCACCGGTCGCAGCAGTAAGATACCTCTCGTCTGCTGCTTCCTCCAAGAAGATGCCAAATGTAGGCATAGCCTTGAGTTCAGAGAGGTGTCTCTTCACATAGCGCTTGGCTCCCCGAAGCCCGGCCTCTTCCGACGAAGTCGCCAGAAGGATGACCTCGGTGCTCTCTGGGTAGAAGCCTCCGCCGTTCTTGGTGTCATTGAGGAACCTGCTGAGGCCGGCCAGCACGGCCACACCGGACATATCATCCATGGCTCCGGGAACCGACCGGTCGCTCAGAAAGAAGATGAACGGCGCCACCACCGGAGTGAAGGCAGCCATCACGATTCCCAACACAGTGAACGCGGCGGCATCTTCCGATCCACCGAGATAGGCCACCGTCTTCGCCAAAGTAGCCCCAACAGCAATCACCATCCCCAATATGGCCAGCGCCATGAGCGGAACGGCGGCGTTGCCGAACAGGCGCCAGAGCCGGAATTCGTAGGCCGAATCTAAATGGGCGCTGACAATGATCCGCCTCCTCACCTCGCCACGTGGCCGGATCGTGCCCACCACGTTCTCCCCCTGTTCACTGCGGAAGAGGAAGTCCACGAACTCCTTGTAGCGCACGATCTCAAACACCACCATGCTAAGACCAACCGCAGCCAGGACGAATGCCGCGAAAGGATAGAACCAGTACAGGATGGCGGCAGCAAAGTACAGGAGCACCGAAAGGGGCATGAACCCGAGGAAAGCACCAGGGTGGCAGGTGAACGGCTCGATCTCTATCCGGTCACAAACGGGCCGCCATTCCTCAGCAACCAGAAGCCCCAGCTTCTTCTCCGCCTCGCTGCACGCCGGCCGGGGACCGATTTCATCGATCACCCTCTTCATCAGGGCGTACATGTAGTCCCGGTAATTGTCCGCCTGCATGCTGCACCCGTCCGGGCGAGTAGTGGCTGAGCCAGCACCTGGACTTAGGGTATGGAACCGAGGTTCTTAGCCGGAGCCCCACTGGCTGATTCGTCCATGAAGTTGATGGACTGGTAGCCGCCAGCCGCTATGGCCTTCTCGTAGACTATCCTGGCCACAGCGATGTCCTCAATCGCCAGCCCCGTGGAATCGAACACGGTTATGGAGTTGCGGTCCTTCCTGCCCGGCTTCTGGCCGGTGATGATCTCACCGAGCGTGGCATGTATCTGTTCGACCTTGAAGACCCCCTGGGTGATCGGGACATTCACTTCGCCGCCAGCTACCGCCTGCTTTATGTCATCAACCACCACGGTAGCTTCCTTCAAAATCTCCGGCTCCAGCTCCTGCTTTCCCGGCGCGTCGGCTCCGACCGCATTGATATGAGTACCGGCGAGAATCCACTGTCTCTTCAGGAATGGCTTGCGCGCCGTTGTCAGCGTGCACACGATATCGGCTTGCGCCGCCTCCTGCAAGGAACAGAACTCGACCTGGTGCTGGGGAAAGGCCCTGGCCAGTCTCTCTGCGGCGGCAGGGAGAATATCGAAGACCTTGATCTTCTTCAGGCGGAAAAGCTCGGCATGGGCCATCAACTGCGTGTAGGCCTGCTGCCCAGCGCCGATGAGACCCAGGGTGGCCGAGTCCCGCCGGGCCAGATACTTCGAGGCGATGGCGGCAGTGGCACCCGTGCGGTAGGCGGTGATGTCCATGGCGTCCATGATAGCGAGGGGGTATCCCGTGCCCGGATCGCTGTAGATAAGGGTGGCCATGACGTTCGGGAGGCCCTTCGCCGGATTGCCAGGGTAGGCGCAAACCCATTTAACGCCAGCAGCACCGAGCAGAAGGGCCGGCATAGCGCGGAAGTCGCCGCTCTCTGTGTCCAAATAAACCTTGTGGGGCATCCTGGCGTGGCCTGCCGCGTGCTCCCTGATAGCCTGCTCGACCGCTTCGATCACCGCCGGCATGGAGAGCAAACCCTTGATGTCGTTCTTGCTCAAGAGGAGAGTGGGCATGACTGCTTCCTCCTGGGGGCCGACTTGCGGCTTGAATGTATGGTTTTGCACCCTCAATGTCAAGCCGAACGCCTCGCTCGACCCTCTTCAATATGCTATTCTGGAACGTGGAATGCATGAACTGGCTATCACCCAAAGCATGGTCAACCTGGTGCTCGATGAGGCACAGAAGAACGGAGCCAGGAAGGTCAAGAGCATAAGATTGGTGCTCGGCGAACTCTCTGGTGTTGTCGGAGAGTGCGTGGAGTTCTACTTCAGCTTGATGAGCAAGGACACTATGGCTGAGGGCGCTACCATCTACTTCAGCACCGTGCCCACACAGGCGAGGTGCCGACAGTGCTCCAGGCTATTTGAAGTGAAAGAGTTCGACTGGATCTGCCCAGACTGCCAGAGCGTGAGTCTGGAACTCGTGGCGGGTAACGAGCTCTTCGTGGAAAGCATCGAGGTGGAGTGATCATGGAGATAAAGGTGTTGAAAGACATCCTGAGCACCAACGACGAGATGGCCGAACGTAACCGGGCCTTACTGGACTCGAAGAAGATTACCGCCTTCAACATCATGTCATCGCCGGGCTCGGGCAAGACCAGCCTCATCCTCGAGACCATCCGGGCGCTCAAGAAGCAGGCCCGCATCGGCGTCATCGAAGGCGACATCGCTTCCACAATAGACGCCCAGAAAGTGAGCCGCGAGGGGGTGCCAGTGGTTCAGATCAATACCGGCGGCGAGTGTCACCTCGAGGCGGGGCAGATTGGACGCGCGCTGGAAAGCCTGCCGCTCGACGAGATCGATCTCTTGCTCATCGAAAACGTGGGCAACCTGGTCTGCCCGGGTGAATTCAGGCTGGGTGAACACAAGAAGGTGCTCATCTTGAGCGTGCCAGAAGGCGAAGACAAGGTTCACAAGTACCCGCTGCTCTTCTCCGTGGCGGATGCCATCGTCATCAACAAGATGGACCTGCTGCCGTATGCGCGCTTCGATGTGCCTGCATTCCTCAAGGCAGCGAGGGGTTTGAACCGGAAGGCCAGGATATTCCAAGTCTCTTGCGCCACTGGAGAGGGCATCAGGGAATGGACCAGGTGGGTGCGCTCCGCCATGTCCAGGTCCAAGTGAAAGAGCGAAGGGCCGGACTAACTCCGGCCCCTGACGGATGACTGATATCCCGGCGCCCTCTGGCAAAGGGAGCTACTACCAGAAGAGAGGTTCGCTGTAGGGATCCCGCTGCATCTGCCGCAACAGCTCAAGCCCCTTGGCATGAAGCTTTCTGGTGATCGTGTAGAGCATCTCCCTTTCTTGCTCTGACAGGCAGTTCAGGGCGTCCGGCACCTGCGTCGACTTCACCCACTTCTTCAGAACCTCTTCGCCCTTCTTGGTCAATGACACCCTGAGCCAGTTCTTCCGTTTCATGTCCTTCTTTGTCGTCACCAGGCCTTGAGCCTCCATACGGTGCACCAGGGCCGAAACAGTGTGCGGCTGCTTGTGCATCATCCGCGCCAGCCTCATTGGCGTCATCGGGTCCTTGGATATCTTGAGGCAGTACAACACCGACGCCTGAGGGATATTGGTGCCGATCCTCGCCAGCTCCAGGTTCCTCGATCTCTCCATCACTGCGATCATCGTCTCCAGCCTCAGCCAGGCCGCATGGTTGTCGGTCAACTTCAACGTCTTATCCACTCAAGCCTCCATGTAACCGTTTTGTCATATTCACCAAGACTAACCATATAGCACCAATCCATGATTGTCAAGTGTGATTGGTATTTTTGTAAATCCACCGATTCCTGGTCGCATTAGGTCTTGCCCGTTAGGTGCCAAGGGGATTTGCGCTACTGCTTCGTCACTACCAGGGTTCCCGCGATCAGGTCGTGAACCGCCTGCTTCCTGGCCGTGAAGCCGGCCACGACGAAACCGGCCAGCGCGGGCAACGCGGAGGCTAGCTTCCAGAGGTGTCTCAATGATGCCTTCCTGAATGACATCCGCTTTCCCTCAGCATCGGTCACCACGATATCGAGCATCCCCTTGCCCACAGTCGCCTGCTTGGAGCTGCTTTCCATGATTGCCCAATAGAGCCACGTGATCACCAGCCACGTGACCGCCGCGCCAGCAACTATGGCCGCGCCGCTCGGCACACCGATCAGAGGCCCCAGCAGTATGGGAACGATGATCACCGCAGAGAAGAAGATCAACCCGGTAATGACCAGATCGATCACACCAGCCAGCAGCCTTATCCAGAAGCCCGCATACTTGATTTCCGGCGCGGCTGCTGGGCAGCCCGAGGCATCCGCGCTCACCGGATCTTGTCGTCCCGAACCAGTCTCTTGCTTCTCACCGATCATGGGTTGAAACGGCCCCGAATGGCGCTGCGCAATTATACCAATTTGAGGATGGCCTGCAAACCGCGTGAGGATCGCGGAACACTCGCTGAACTAGTGCATCCGTCGGAGTTCCTGGAGCACCAAGTCGACGGCTTTCGGTATGGCTTCTTCCACCTCTGGCGTGCAACTCTCGCGCAGCGGCGTCACGTCGGCTATCTCTACAGCGAAGATGACAATATCGGTCGGGAGTGGCAGTCCCGTTCTCCGGCCAGTGTCCAGCGCCGATCTCAGATCAACGTCGTGGACGGTGAACGAGTGCACCGGGGCAGGTATGTCTTCTAGTTCCAGCCTGTAGACATCACCGGGTTTGCCCTCGCTGGTCTGAATAGCGTCGATGATCACAGCCCGGTCGTAGCCCGTCAGCAGGTCCAACAGAGCCAAGCCGGCAGCTGTCGTGGTCGTCACCTCGACGTCAGGAGGGAGCTGCTCCCGCTCAATCGCCGTGGCTATTCTGATACCGACGGCATCGTCACCGCGCAACAAGCTGCCGATGCCAATGATGGCTGTCTTCAACGATTCTTCCTCCAGGAGGGGAAGTCGGCATCTGCACTGAGCTTCGCCTCTCGTCCCATCTCTGGCAACGAAAGGAGCAGGAAGTCGTTCAGCCATCCCTCAAAGGTGGGAGGCTTCACGAACGATGTCAACCTGACGCAAACGCAAACCGTGGAGCTAGCCACCGCAGGTGCTGCAACTGGAAGACGAACATCCGCTGCAGGATGAGCCGCCGATCGGCGTGGACATGCCATTGTCACCCTTGGAGAAGGATGCGCAACGGGATATTGCCCTTGGTGCCTGGCTGCGGCACTTGGGGCATGTAGCACCCTCGCTAGCCTGCGAGAGCGGCCGCATCAATTCGAATCTGACATTGCATTGTGGACAGCAATACTCATAAAGAGGCATACATCTAGCTCCGGACTATGACCACTTCTTTGATCTCGGGCAACTCGTCGACTATCTGCTCTTCAACCAAGACCAGCACCGTTTCCTCAGGTATGCCCGCCGAGCAGGTCGATGGGATGACTCGCACCTTGACTACGCCCTCCGACACGTCCACCAACTCTACTATGTTGTAGCCCAGGGCCGGTCTGACCTTGTCTATGGCCCGCTCCACCCTCTCAAAGAGACCGTCCGTACCTTCCACTTTCACCCAAGCTCTCCCCTCGAACCGATGCTGGACACCAAATCCGAATCGGGCTCACACCGCCACTACTTCCTTGACCTCTGGAATCTCCTCTTTGAGAGCTCTCTCTATCCCGTGCTTGAGGGTCATTGTGGCCATTGGACATCCACCACAGGCTCCCTTCAGCCTCACCGTAACCACCCCACCTTTCACATTCACCAGTTCCACGTCACCCCCATCTGCCTGCAAGTTAGGCCTTATCTGAGCCAGTATCTTCTCCACCTTTTCCTTCATTACTCACTACCTCCACTCTACGATTACTTCCTGATTGTCCTCCGGCACCGCAAACGACACTCTAGGACAGACCGCCGTTTCCGTATGCAACTTATGTCTCATATTCATGTTAGCCGCTTGTGTGCCTGCAGTCAATTTGAACGAAGGAGGACTATCCTCATGCCGCAGGGAGTACCCGCGAGCCGCCGTTTGTGCCGCTGCCACAGGCAGCGCTAAAATGTGTTGACTCATCCCCATCGCAAGGGCAGCCAAAGGGGGCTCATGATACCTGCCGGAAAGACTGAACTGGGCCGCTTCTTCGAACCTCAAAGCATTGCCGTGTTTGGCTCGATGAAGGAACCGCAGGGCGAGGGTATCACCGCCATGCGCAACATGCGGGACTTTGGATTCCAGGGCCCGCTCTACCCGATCAGTCGGTCCAGGGCCGAGGTTCTGGGCACGAGAGCCTATCCAGACCTTGACGCCATTACAGACTCTGTTGATCTGGCACTGGTCATAACGCCGCCGCCCACCGTCCTACCCATTGTCGAGCAATGCGGGCGCAAAGGCATCAGAGCCGTGATCGTAGCCACCGAGGGCTTCGCCGAGACTGGCCCTGACGGCGTCAGGCTGCAGCGTGAACTGGTCGAGACTGCACACCGTTATGGCACGCGTCTACTCGGACCAAATACCCTCGGTGTGCTCAACACAGCGCGCGGTGTGGTGACCGGCCCCTATCGCCTCGGTGGCAACAAGCCGCCGCTCGGAGGGATCAGCTACTGCACCCAGACAGGATTCCTTACCTTCGGAGTACATCCCATCAGGGACCTCGGTCTTCCCATCAGCAAGATATGTGACTTTGGCAACAAGTGCGACATCAATGAATCGGACCTGTTGCCCTACCTGGCGGACGATCCGAGCACCAACGTCATCTCCATGCACCTCGAGGACATAAAGGACGGTAGGCGGTTCCTCCGGGCGGCTACGTACGCTGCAGCCCGGAAGCCTGTGCTCATTCTGAAACCGGGGCGCAGCGAAGCCGGAGCCAGGGCTGCCGCCTCCCACACCGGATCCCTGGCCGGTGATGACCTCGTCTACGGTAGCGCTTTCAGCCAGGCCGGGGCCATCAGGCTGAGAACCTGGCGGGAGTACTGGGAGATACCAAAGGCATTGTCCCTCCAGCCGCTTGCCAAAGGAAACCGTATCGCCATTGTCACTGCCACAGGTGGGGCAGGGGTCATGTTGACCGATGCCGCCGTCGAAGCCGGCCTGGTCGTGGCCGCTTTCACACCCGCCACACGGGAACGGCTTGGAGTTCTTTCACCCAGGCTGGCCAACAACCCGGTGGATGTCGGCCCGTTGATGTCTGTCAGGGAGAGTCCCTTCACAATCTACGAAGAGGTTGTCCCCGCCGTACTGTCAGATCCCAACGTGGATTGCCTGACCATTGTCTGCCACTTCGGACAGCCGATAGTACATGTGCTCAGCGGACTAGTATCCAGGATATCTGAGATTGGCAAGCCGGTGACCGTCTTCGGCTATGGTCTGGACCTGCCGGACATGCAAAAGGCGGCACGGGAGATAGAGTCCCTGGAATTGCCAGCCTACCTGGACCTGGAGATGTCAGTCAGGGCGCTCGCAGCAGGTGCCGCCTGTTTCAAGGTGAAAACGCTGCTGCAAGATAAGGGGACGTAGAGCCGCCAGTTAGTCTCCACTACCAGTTGTCCGGCATCTTGACCGCCACCACCTCGCCTTTGGCACAGACCACCCCGTCCGCCGTGAGAGTCGCCGTCATGCTTACCTTGCGCGCTTTGATCTCCTTGACCGCAGCTCTCACCTCAAGTGTCACTCCGAGCGGCGTTGGCCGAAGGTAATCGACGTGCAACGAAGCCGTGACGAAGCGCAACGCCGGCTCCGTACCCATCTGCCGCCCTTCAGCGCGGTACGAAGCTGCTGCCGCCGTGCCGGTGCAGTGGCAATCAATAAGAGAGGCAATGAGTCCGCCATAGACATACCCGGGAATGGCGATGTGATACGGCCTCGGCTGGAACCAGCATACGGATTCCTCACCATCCCAGTAGCTCCGAATGTGCAGGCCGGACTCGTTGAGCCGGCCGCAGCCGTAACAGTAGCTCAACTGCTCCGGGTAGTACTCCTGAAACGCTTTCCCTTCCATTCTGATGCCTTCTCTTCACTGCGTGTCGCCCTTGGGTAGCACGCAGAATCGCGGGCGGGCCGCAGAGTCATCCTTATCCCGTGCTCCGAGCTGCGCCGAATCACACGGCTCCGAGAAATCCCAGCACCTCACGGTTGAACCTGGCTGCCATCTCTACGTTGAACCCGTGCGATCCGCCTTCCACCATCACCAGCTTTGCGTTGGGGATTCGGGCAGCGAGCGCCCGTGATCCGTCGGGAGATACAATGCGGTCCTTAGCCCCAGTGATGACCAGGGTCTGGGCCTTGATCTGGTGCACCCGATCAATGGTATTGTGTCCAGCGATGGCTTTGAGTTGATCCGACAGGCCGTCGAACATCTCCTCCTTGACAAAGAACCGGGATAAGAACTGCATCGCCTTGCGGTAGAGCAGCCTATCGAATGACATCCCAATCACTGCATGCATCGTCTTCCGCGTATCCAGCTTGCAGAAGTTCACCTGGGTAGCTCCTCCATCATAACCCAGTGCCTCCATCAGTTCCGGATTCGTTGGATTGACGTCCCCGCCAGCTATGGCACTGCTTACTAGCATCAGTTTGAGGACGCGTTCCGGATAGTCAATCGCCACTTCCTGTGCCACCAAACCTCCCAGTGACTGCCCCAAGACATGCGCCTTCTGAATGCTGAGATGGTCCATAAGTCCAATCACATCGTCAGCCAAGACTCTGAAAGCATAGCCCTTTTGAAGCCTCTCACTCCTTCCGATGCCCCTGGGATCGAAAGTGACAACCCTGAAACGCTTCTTGAAGACGGGGATCTGGCGGAACCACGAAGTGTGACCGGCGCCCAAGCCCGGTATCATCACTATGGCTTCACCTTTGCCATAGGTCTTGTAGAAGAGCACCACGCCGTTTACACTGGCCTGCGGCATTCTCGCACCTCTGCCACCGGGTGGGACCCTGCTTGAGGCCAAGCCTATCACCGTAACGTGAGGGCTGTCAAAAGCGGTTGAGGTCACAGAGGTTTCCGCATGTCGAGGGTGCGGCATCCCCTGCTTTGGGCTGCTTGAGAACTACTTGTAACGGAATAGTGAAGCCTCGTGAGACATTTGAGAACAATTCCCCTAGAGGACCGTATCCCCCTGTGCTACGCTTGTCTTTCAGCGAGATGCATGCGGTGGCCATCAGTAGGCGAGTCCGGCTCGGATCGTCTGGTCGTGCACAACCGAGCCCTGATTATTAAGGAGTGACATGGTGGTAGCGACAAAGAGGCGGAAGCTTTCCCAGAACGGCGACAGGCTCTTCAGCGAGAGTAAGTGGGAACCGGCCATTGAAGCCTACGACAAGACGCTTAGCGTCAACCCCAAGGATGCGGCGGCCTGGAAGAACCGGGCGTCGGCTCTGGTGCATCTACAGCGCTATGAGGAGGCTGTAGAAAGCTACGACAAAGCGCTTGCTCTGGACCCCGATGACGCCGCCACCTGGTACAACCGGGCCAGCGCCCTGGACGAGCTGAAGAAGTGTGCCGAGGCCGTGGACAGCTATGACAGAGCACTCGCACTGGACCCGAATGATGCTCAAGCCTGGAACAACCGCGCGAACGCGTTGTACACCCTGAAGCGCTACCTGGAGGCAGCCGAGAGCTACGACCGAGCCTTGTCGCTGGACCCGAACAACGCTTCAGCCTGGAATAACCGCGGGAATTGCCTGTATATCCTGAAGGGCTACCAGAAGGCCGTGGACAGCTATGACCAGGCACTCAAGATCGACGCCGGGAATGCCGGTGCCTGGCACAACCGCGGGAATGCACTAGCACGCTTGGAACAGTACCAGAAAGCCGTCGAAAGCTATGACATGGCACTCGCGCTGCAGCCCGAAAACGCATCGACCTGGTGCAACCGTGGCAACGCCCTCTATATGATGAGGCGCGACCAGGATGCGGTAGACAGCTATGACGAAGCCCTGGCTCTTGATGCCACCATGGTAGCAGCCTGGAACAACCGCGGGAATGCGCTGGTCCAACTGGAGCGCTATCAGGATGCAGTCGAGAGCTACAACGAGGCCTTGGCGCTGGATCCGAACTACGGAGATGCCTGGAATGAATGCGGCACCGCCCTGGCCTATCTGGGACGATACGAGGAAGCGGTGCAAAGCTATGATAGAGCGCTTCTGCTCAACCCGAACAATGCCTCCACGTGGTACAACCGCGGTAACGCGCTCTTCAATCTGGAACGGTATCAGGAGGCTCTCGAGAGCTACGACAAGGCAAAGGCGATCGACGTCAACCAGGCCGACACCTGGAACAACCGGGGCGCCGCGTTGAACAACCTCGGTTCGCTCGAGGATGCCCTGATCAGCTACGAAAGAGCCGCCGCGCTTGACCCGGATAATCCCAGCTATCAGTTCAACATCGCCTCGGTTCAGTTTACCTTGGCCCAAGACAGGAACTCGCTCACCGCGATCGATAGTTACTTGAAGGCAAGGCCCATGGACGCGAATGCCTGGGACATGAAGGGTTGCCTCCTGCTGCGTCTGCGCGATTATCAGGGGGCCTTGACGGCCTTCGAGAGAGCGTGCGCGGTAAGCCCGGCCAACGCCGTGTATCACTACCATACGGGAGTGGTGCTGCAACGGCTGAGAAGGAAGAGCGAGGCAGTGCGCCATTTGCGGCTTGCCCTGCAACAAGACGAGGATTTCCAGGAGGCAGCGGAGGCATTGCAGCAGATAGAATCGGAGAAGCCGACCTGGTGGGACTGGTGGTTCCAGGATTCCTGGGCCAGACGTGTGGTTGGGATCGGCTTGAGCACGCTGCTCCTGGCCTATATGATCATGCCACTCTTCGGTGGCCAGGTCGTCATAGCGGGCGACCTGACCCTGAATGTGGGACAAAGCATTCAATACTACATACTGCCGGTCTTTCTCATTGCACTGGTGCTCCTGCTGCCCAGCATCCTCAAGTGGGGAAGGCGCCCAGCGGAGATCGACCCGCTGCCGGCCAAACAGGAGCCTCAGTTGGCGCCCATCTCTACGCCCACTGAACCCAGCGAGGAAGGACACACGCAGTCAAAGCCTGACTAAAGAGACACTTCTTCGATCGGCGGCTCTCTTCGGTCTCAAACGGGAACACGGACTGCAACCCAGCATCATCCTCACAGCGGCCAGCGACGCTTCCCAAAAGAGCCTCTCGGCGCTGTGGGCAGTAGGATCAGCCGGCCCCGAATGCCGGGGTGAAAGGCGCCCGCTCAACAGTCACGAGGAAGAAAGACGACCGTGAGGCCTGCTCTGAGATCTTCAAATGGCTGCCGGGAAATGGAGACCCCCTCCGGGCCACCAGTGAGGGAGAAAGTCCACTCGCGCAGCAGAGGGGGCGCAGCGGCCCGGAGAGGGGGACGTACTACACTTTAAGGATAATACATGTGGCGCGCTGCTGTCACTAGCCCGCCAGCTCGTTCTTCTCCACGCGGTTCAACCGAACCATGATACAGTGTATCGACCGCGGGAAAAAGTAACCAAGGGAATGCACAGCAGACGGTGCCACCTCTCGCTCCCTCCAATCCCCCTATAAGGACTTCGTATGCGCCGCGATGCCTGATTATATCACAGCAAGCATAGTGCCTTGTCAATACCCCACACAACCATCACTTCCTATCGATGCACCTTGCGTCGATCGGGGCAAAGCGCCAGCACGTGCTGAAACTCTACTCCCTGCCAGTACCCGCCTTCGGTGCATCGCGGAACCACTTGTGAATCTGGTCCAGGGCAGGGGGAAACACGCTGAAGACCTGTATGTCGCCCGGAAACTGGAGGGAGTGCCCCTCGGTGATGAACAGGACACCCTTTTCTCCAGGCTTCAGTGACTCATCTATCCTCTTGGCCATGTGTTCGTAGCGCTTCCGGGAAGCCTCGATGTAGAACTGGCTTACCGTCCTGGCGACTTTCTCGCTCAAGAATCCGCCCAGCAGCATCCTCTCCCAGTCCATACTCTCTTCTGCAAGTTCCCGATCGTCCGTTGCCTCAAGCCTGGCACCTCTTTCACACCTCTCTTTGACTATCGGGCAGCTATAGGTATTCATCTTCTCCAACATCTTCAGGCCTTCTTCGCCTCCGGCCACAATAGCCTCGTGATAGATGCACTCCACAGGGCCTGTCTTCTCTTCCAGTCTGATCAGTTGTTCCTTCACCTGCTGCCAGTAGAGTTCGAACTTCTCGGTGTAGTCAGCAGGAGCATCGCCACTACGCAGGATGAGAGGCACAACAAAAATCTTCCGGTTCTCTCCGAAGGACTCTACCGAAGGCCTCTCGATATGGCCCAGTTCCTCAGCCACTCTCTGTGCACTCTCCCCTTCTGCTCACTCGGCCCAGCAGGTTTGTCCGAAGGCCAGCCTCGAATCTTCGCCCGCCGACAACGCTCTGAGGCAACTTTGGGTGCCCGAATGCGGTCTGCACCAGGCACGAGATCGTGTGGGAAAAGGCAAGCGATGGGGTCTTCATGGGACTCAGCCCTTTCTCTCCTTCCCACGTCTGCCCATATCGCCCGCCTGCCTCAGGCTTTGGAACTGCCTGAGGAGATCCTTTTCCTCGCGGGTGAGGTCGGTCGGCGTAACCACCCTCAGTACGACGTACTGGTCGCCCCTTCCGCGTTTGCCCAGACGTGGCATGCCCTGCCCCGGAACCCTAACCACAGTCCCGGTCTGAGTCCCTTCGGCTACATCCACCTCGACGAGACCGGTGAGCCCGGGGACCTGCTCTTTGCCGCCCAGTGCTGCGGTCACGAAGGAGATATCATGCTGGATGTAGACATCGTCACCATGCCTTTCGAAGAGCGGATGCCGCTCCACATTCACAACCACGTAGAGATCGCCAGGAAGACCATCCGCGCTGACCTCTCCTTCACCTTCCACCCTGATGCTGTAGCCAGTATCGGCACCCGGTGGGATGTGCACGTCAATCTTCCTGGTTATCTCAACTGCGCCCTTCCCTCCGCACTCCTTGCAGGCTTTCTTCACAGTCTTCCCGCGACCCCGGCACTCCCCGCACACGGTGATCTGCCTGACTATGCTGTAGCCTGATCTCTGCTCCTTCACGATCTGGCCAGCACCCCTGCACTTGGGACAGGCCTCCAGCCCATCGGGCTGCGCCCCCGTGCCGTTGCATACGGAACAGGGGGATACTCTGGGTATCTCGACTGTCTTCTCTACGCCAGAGGCGACTTCCTCCAAGGTCACACTGAGGTCGTAGCGAAGATCGGAACCTCTACGGCGACCTCTCCTGGCCGACGTTCTACCACCGAAGAAGCTGTCAAATATGTCATCGCCAAACCCAAAGCGGAATTCCCGGAAGAGGCTGCCAAAGTCGACGCCGCGGAAGATGTCTTCCTGCGTGTATCCCTCCAGCCCGGCGTGCCCATATGCGTCGTAGAGACTCCGCTTATGAGGGTCGCAGAGAACAGCATAGGCCTCGTTCACCTCTTTCATCTTCTCTGCAGCCTCTCCGTTGCCGGGATTCCTGTCCGGGTGGTACTGCATCGCCATGTTGCGGTAGGCCTTCTTGATGGCCGCTGCATCGGCGTCTCTGCCCACGCCCAGGATCTCGTAGTAGTCCCTCTTCGCCATGGCGACTCGACAACTAGCGGAATTGCGGCCTCAAATGAAGGGGCGGCCCTTCTTTCTACCCAATGGCTCTCCGGAGACCTATGGGGTCCTGTCTTCGCTCAATGAGAGTCGGGGGTTCCCAAACACGCCAGCACTTGGTGCCCGCCCCGGGGCGAGGATCTCATGCCTTACTCTCTGCCGGCTTCGGAGCCTCCGCCTCCGCTCTCTTCTCACCCGCCTTTTCCCCGGCCGGCTCGTCTGACGGCTTCTCCCCGTCCCGTCTGCTATTATATCGATTCCTGGCGTCACTGGCGTTGTCGGTGACATAGAAACCAGGGCCCTTGAACACGATCGGCACTGGCGAGAAAATGCGTTGTGCCTGGCATTGGCATTTGGGGCAACTGGCTCCCGAGCTTTCGCTGAAGCCCCTCTTCACCTCGAACATGAGGTCGCACGTCTTGCACTTGTACTCGTATATCGGCATATCAAGTCCTCCCGTTGCAACCCAAAGAGTCCAAATACAAACGAAAATCCCGCAATCTCTCGTCCGGACCGGCAAGTCCTCCCAGTGGGGTGACCGTCAATCCCCAGAGCCTGGCCAGCCCAGTCTGACACTCGGGCCGATCAAGGCTGGGCGCCCACTCTCGGCAGCTCAGCGGTTTGCAGTGCTGAATGCGGCAGATCTCTTCACCCTCCTTGTCGCCGCGCTCCAGGAACGCGCACCTCCCGTTCTCCAGGCGGATCAGGATGCTTTCCTGGGCCGGCCACCGCCGGTCCGCATACCTTTCCCGAAAGGCTTCCACCGTCAAACCCAATTCATCCGCAATCTGCCTTGCCTCCCATAAGTTCAAGCGCACCTGGTAACGGCGGCAGCACTCACCGCAGCGCAAACATGGTATTTCGGGCCCGAATCGGGCCCGCGTCAGCACCTCTGTGCCGGATTCCTTCCACATTGGCAAGGAGGGAAGCGCATCAAGAAGGCTACTTCTTGGCGATTTCAATTGCACTCTTGGCTTTCACCTTGATCTGCTTCGGCTTGACGGCCTCAGCTTTTGGTAGCGTAAGGGTGAGCATCCCGTTCTCAAAAGTAGCCTGAGCCTTGTCGCTCTGGATCGCGACAGGGAGCGTCACCGTGCGACTGAAAGCCCCGTATCGGTGCTCGCGACGGATATAGTCTTCCTCCTTGACTTCTTTGTTTTCTTTGTGCTCACCCTTGATCGTGAGGGTGTCCCCAGTAATCGAGATATCCACCTCCTCCGGATTCATCCCGGGAAGTGCGGCCTTCACCACTATGTCATCCTTCGTCTGATAGATGTCCAAAGGCAGGTTGCCTCCAGCCATCTCGTACTGGGAACGCGCCGGCCACAAGAAAGTGTCCTCAAAGAGCCTGTCCATGGCCTGTCTCAAACTGGCAATTTCTCTGTAGGGATCCCAACGCATCATCGTCATGCTACTCCACCTCCTTCCAAGAGATTCGACCAGCTATCGCAGCGCTTCCCTCCGTCATGGGGGGCGGCCCTCAACAGAGCCGCCCCCGCGTTTACTCGAATTCCAGACTACGGCTTAGTATTCAGGCGGCATCGCTGGCCCTGCCGGAGTCTTCTCCTTCTCTGGTATGTCCGTGACCAGTGCCTCAGTGGTCAGGATCATTACCGCCACGCTGGCCGCGTTCTCCAGCGCGGTCCTGACGACCTTCAGCGGGTCAATGATGCCCTTCTTCACCATGTCGCCGTATTCGTTCTTCGACGCGTCGAATCCGACGCCCGGCTTGCTCTTCTTGACCGTGTCCACCACCACCGATCCCTCAACGCCAGCATTGATGGCGATCCACTTGATAGGTTCCTCAATAGCCTCCTTCAGGATCTTGATGCCGGTTGCCTCATCGCCACCCTCTTTGATGTACTGATCCAGGTGGGCTGAAGCATTCAAGAGGGCTACCCCACCACCCGGCAGGATGCCTTCCTCCACGGCCGCCCTGGTAGCGGACAGCGCGTCCTCAACCCGGTGCTTCTTCTCCTTGAGTTCGGTCTCAGTGGCAGCCCCAACCTTGATCACCGCCACTCCGCCAGCGAGTTTGGCCAGCCTCTCCTGCAGCTTCTCGCGGTCGAAGTCAGAGGTGGTCTCATCGATCTGGGCCTTGATCTGCTTCATCCTGGCCTTGATCGCCTCTTCGGAGCCTTTGCCCTCGACTATCGTGCAGTTGTCCTTGTCAGCCACGACCTTCCGGGCCCGGCCAAGGTCAGCCGCTGTCACCGAGTCGAGCTTCCGGCCGACTTCCTCGGAGATGACCTTGCCACCGGTAAGGATCGCCATATCTTCCAGCATCGCCTTGCGGCGGTCGCCGAAACCGGGCGCCTTCACAGCGAGGCAGTTGATGGTCCCTCTGAGTTTGTTCACCACCAGTGTAGCCAGGGCCTCGCCCTCAACGTCCTCAGCAATGATGACGAGGTTCTTGCTGACCTGCAGTATCTTCTCCAGAGCCGGCAAGATGTCGGCCACAGCGGATATCTTCTTGTCCGTGATCAGTATGTAGGGGTCCTCAATGACAGTCTCCATGCGATCGGGGTTGGTGATGAAGTAGGGACTGATGTAGCCGCGGTCGAACTTCATGCCTTCCACGAACTCGGTCTCAAACTGGAGACCCTTTGATTCCTCGACGGTAATGACGCCGTCCTTGCCCACCTTCTCCATCACATCCGCAATGAGGTTACCTATCTGGGCATCGACAGCGGAGATGGTGGCCACCTGGGCGATCTGCTCCTTGCCGGACACCGAGATCGCTTTCTTCTTCAATTCTTCTACCAGGATGCCAACGCCCTTCTCAATGCCCCGTTTGATGGCCATAGCATCGGCGCCAGCAGTGATGTTCTTGAAACCGCCGGCGACCATGGCCTGAGCCAGCAATGTGGAAGTTGTGGTTCCGTCACCGCACTTGTCATTCGTCTTGGATGATGCCTGCTTCAGGAGCTGAGCTCCCATGTTCTCATATGGATCGGGAAGCTCGATCTCCTTCGCTATGCTGACGCCGTCATTTATGACCGTCGGTGGACCCCACTTCTTGTCGATGGCCACAGGACGACCCTTGGGACCCAAAGTCGGTCTGACGGCATCGGCCAGGATGTCCACACCCTTCTTCAGAGCCCTCCGGGCATCCTGACCGAAAATGATCTGTTTTCCTGCCATGTTCTACTCCTCCTTCCCTAGCTCTTCTTCGCCAGAATGTCGCTCTCGCGAACGACGATCAGCTCTTCGTCATCGATCTTGAGCTCGGTACCGGCGTACTTGGCATAGACGACGATGTCTCCCACCTTCACATCCATAGCAATCCTCTTCCCATCGTCGGTCATCCTACCCGGCCCGACAGCGACGACCTCCCCCTCCTGGGGTTTCTCTTTGGCCGTGTCCGGCAGGACTATCCCGCCCTTGGACACTTCCTCCCGCTTGGATGGCTTGATGACCACCCGGTCTCCAAGCGGATCCAGCTTGCTGGTTTTTGCCTTGGTTGCCATGCATTCCTCCTTCCCTAGCGTTGTACCTTGATCGTTCTTAGCTGTGGTTCGTTCGGTTTGGAATTGGCGTCATCCCCTTGGACTCGCAACGCGTTCGGCTACGGGCGCCAGCGCGAATACGCGGGTGACAGCACAATTACGAGTATAGAGAAGCCTGTGTTAGAATACCGCTAGAGGACTGTTAGAAGTGCGTTAGAACCGCCCGAGCATGCGAGCGTCTGAATGACAGTGATTGTGCTATGAACCCACCAGACGGTATCCCGCAGGACGCCGACCTGCATGCCACATTGAATGCGATACTGAGGAACGCCATTGAAGCGCTCGGTGGCAGCGCGGGAGTGGTGGCTACGTGGGATGAGGAGGAACACCGCTTCGTTGCCAGCGACTCTTACGGACTGGATGACAAGGCGCTCGAACAACTCTACCCTCTTCTCAATGAGGCGATACCCGACCTAGCTTTGAGTTCCCGGAGTTTCAACGTCCTGTCCGCTCTTCTCGAACCGCCGCTCCCCAAGTCAGCCCAGGGCCAGACTCTCGACCCGATAGTCGCCCTGCCATTACAGGTGGGCCGCCGGTCAGTGGGATTGATCTATGTCCTGCGTCCCCGTGGCGCGGCGTCCTTCTCGGGAAACGAACAGTCCGCACTGAACGCTTTCGCCCATCAGGCAGCAGTCGCGCTGGACAATGCCAGGCTGATACATGATCTTCTGAACGAAAAGAAGAAGATCGAGTCCATGCTCGAAGGCAGCGCCGAAGGCATTATGAGCATCGACAGCCGCCGCCGCATCGTCGGGTTCAACGCTGCCATGGAGAAGATGACGGGGCACCGGCGCGACAAGGTGATCGGCCAGCCCTGCTACCAGGTTCTGCATTTCCGTGACTGGCACGGCATATCGATCTGCAACTCCACGCGGTGCCCCATGGTGACCCGTCCGAACGGTGAATCGTCAACCTGTGAACTCCAGGGCAGAATCCAGTCGGTGGATGGGCAGGACATCGAAGTCGCCATGGTCTACTCCGTGACGCGGTCCCGGGCCACCGGCCGGGCGCATGGCGCCGTGATGAACGTCCGCGACATAAGGCGTTTGCGCGAGGTCGAGAACCTGAGATCAGCCTTTCTCTCCATGCTGGGACACGAACTGCAGACCCCCCTGGCAATCATCAAAGGGTACACCAACACTCTAGCCCGGAGCGACGCTAAATGGAATAAGAAGACGCTGCGCGAAGGACTCCAGGTAATCGAAGAGGAATGTGACCGACTGAGCAAGTTGGTGAACAGGCTCCTGTTGGCATCGCGCATCGAGAGCCGCACGGTGACCCTCAAAAAGGAGCCAATCCAGTTGTCGATCATGGCAGACAAGGTGGTCAGGAGGCTGGAGTCGGTAACAGGCATTCACACCTTTGAAGTAGACTTTCCCGCGGACTTCCCGGAAGTTCATGCTGACCCAGACCGCATAGAAGAGGTGCTGACCAATTTGGTCGACAATGCGATCAAGTACTCGCCGAAGGGCGGCAAGATCGCGGTCACCGGGAGGGTCAAGGGAGACAGTGTGGAGGTTACGGTGGCCGACGAAGGCATTGGCATACCGCGGCGGGAACTGGAGCGCGTCTTCGAGCGTTTCCACCGCGGGGAGAACGGCCAGGTGCAGAAGGTAAGGGGGATGGGATTGGGTCTGTTCATCTGCAAGTCCATTGTTGAAGCACACGGAGGAAAGATAGATGTCACCAGTGAAGTCGGCAAGGGATCGAAATTCAGATTGACTCTGCCTTTGAGCAAGGAAAGATGAAGACGCAGAGGAGTAACGTGGGTTCAGCATTCACCGGTAAGACCGTGCTTGTGGTCGACGACGAGCCGCGCATGGTGGAGTTCATAGCCATGAACCTGGAGCTCGAGGGCTTCCGGGTCGTCAGGGCAGCCAGCGGCCCTGAGGCGTTGGAGAAGGTAAGCAAAGAGCACCCCGACCTGGTGCTGCTTGATATCATGATGCCGGAGATGGACGGCTTCGAGACTCTGGAAGGGCTGCGGGAAACTTCATCAGTTCCAGTCATCTTCCTGACTGCCAAGAACGAGGAGGTGGACCGCATCAAAGGCCTTGATTTGGGTGCCGACGACTACATCACCAAGCCGTTCAGCCCGAGGGAGCTCGCCTCGCGCATCCGGGCAGTGCTGCGCCGTACAGAGCCAGCCGCAGTCTCCGGCGCGGAGATTGTAGTGGACGACGAACTGCGCATCAACTTTGACCAGCGCAAAGTGATCGTGCGGGGGCGCGAAGTGCGTCTCAGGCCGACCGAGTACCGGCTCCTCTATCAGCTTGTGACCAACGCCGGCAAGCTGTTGACACACGAGATGCTCCTTTCCCGCGTGTGGGGGGCGGAGTACCGTGACGAGGACCAATACGTCCGGCTCTATATCACGTACCTGAGGCAGAAGATAGAGAAGGACCCGAAGAACCCGAAGTACATACTCAGCGAGCGGGGCCTGGGCTACCGCTTCAAGGAGTTTGCCAAGTAGACATACAGATCTTTCCTCCCGTTCTTCCTCCCCCCAACGACACCCGCATTCGGACGTAGGACCCGAGCCACAAGCGAGACACTAGTGCCACCCAGCGCCTGGCGGCGCAGTCCGCACCGCAGTCCGTCTGTGCGGGCCATCGAGGAGCGTTGTGCTCACTGTGATTCTTCTGTGACTTCTTGGTGCGTCTAGGAGAGGCGATGGTGATATCTGTGGTGCCTGCAGAGACACAGTGGTGAGTCGGCAAGGGTACACTACACAGTGACGATCCCATCGTCACACCCCCCAGGGGAGGGATGGGGAGGAGGACCAACTTAATATATTTCGGGCTGAGCCATTCCGAAGCGCATGAGTGACCCTGACCAAGTCACCAGAGACCTCCTTCCCCATTCCTCGCCAAAAGACTGACCCCAGACCGCCACCCTATATCTGCACGCGGGCAAGTTGCGCAGGCCTGAGAACTCCCCTTTGCTTTGTGCATTATTGTTGCCCCACCCGACAATTGGCCTGAGCCGGGCTAGCGGCATCTGATTCAAACGCCGTTTGTCTCATGCCGCACCAGAAACAAGTGGCAACAGGGATTAGTGACACCTAAGGGGCCGGAGTAACCCCACACCCACCATTGAACCCGCAGCGCATCGGGATGCTGGTCGACAACTCATCCGGTCAGTGACTGCCAGGACACCGTGGATCTCCGCGACGAAGCCGGGACAACATGACATCGGATGATGAACAATGAGGGATTCGTCTCGGGGCTGAGATCACCGGATCACCTGGCAGAAAGGAGGGTGAAGGAAAGGATAAGACCCACGATCAAATAGTGCCCGCTGCGGCTTCAGGCGGCGCCGAGGGTCAATCCAGGAAGACAGCGCTGATGATCGCCCTGTTCCCCCATCAAGTGGAAACCTGAACCTCTTTGAATTTGAAACCCTCTTCGCGGAATACCCGCACGCAGGCATCGACCACGTCGGGATCGTATTGCGTTCCTCTGCCCTTGATGATCTCCTCGAGGCCTCTCTCGATCCCAAGGGCCGCCCGGTAAGGTCGGTGCGAGGACATCGCTTCCACCACGTCCGCTACCCCTAGAATCCTCGCCTCCAGGAATATCTGGTCACCGCGCAAACCGGAGGGATAGCCTGAGCCATCGTACCGCTCGTGGTGCTGAAGAACGATTTCGGCTACCGGCCACGGGAATTCGATCTTTTCTAGGACATCGAAGGCAGCCTTAGGATGCTGTTTCACGATCTCGAACTCAATCTGCGACAGTGGTGCCGGCTTGTTGAGGATCTCCGTAGGGACACAAACCTTGCCCACGTCGTGAATGAGCCCTGCGATGCGGATAATGGGAAGTCGCGATTCAATGACGCCCATCTGTCTGGCGATGCTGCAGGCGAGATCAGCGACGCGAACTTGGTGGCCAGCGGTATAGCGGTCCCTCGCCTCCACCATGGTAGCCAGCGCCTGAATAGTACCTTCCATCGCCCGTCCCAATTTCTCGAAGCTGGTCCTGAGCTCGGCGGTCTGTTCCTGAACCCTCTCCTCAAGCGAGTCAAAGGCCGTCTTTATGGCCGCCTCGGCGTTCCTGCGCTCAGTGATGTCACGGAACACCAGCACGGCTCCGGTAAGCTCGCCCCTGTCATCGATCATCGGCGCGGCACTGTCCTCAACCGGGATCTTCTCCCCGTTCTTGGTTATCAAGAGCACCGGTGTAGCGAGGTTGGTTACGACCCTCCGCCGGATCGTCTCCACCAGGGGACTCTCAACAGGAGTGAGCTCCTTTTCATCCACGATCTTGAAGACTTCGTCGACCTTCTTGCCCACCGCCTCCGCTTGCCCCCAGCCGGTGACACCTTGGGCGGCAGGATTCATCAGCGTTATGTTCATCTCTGTGTCAGTGACGATGACGCAGTCAGCTATGCATCTTACCGTGGCAGCATAGCGCCGCTCGCTCTCCCGCAGTTTGGCCTCCATGGAGTGCTTGTAGAGAGCAGTCTCGATGGCAGCATACAACTCCTTCTCCGAGAAGGGCTTTATCAGATACCCAAAAGGCTCAGTCAGCCTCGCCCGCTCAACAGTCCGGTCGTCAGCGAAAGCGGTCAGATAAATCACCGGGATTTCGATCTGGTCGCGGATTTGCTGTGCTGTGTCTACACCGTCCTGGTCTCCCCGCAACTGAACATCCATCAGGATGAGATCGGGGCGCTTGGCCGTCGCAATAGCCACGGCCTCCTCGCCGCTGGCGGCCGTGCCGCATATCGAATGCCCCATCTTGGTCAGGCGCTCCTGAATCTCAAGCGAGATCACCGCCTCGTCCTCGACCACCATGATTCGTGCCTTTTCCACCATTTGTGCTACCCTCCCCCAACCTCGGCGCTGGCAGACTGCCTCGGTTGCGATGTGTTTAGCGTTTGTTCCTTCTTCTTGCCATCGAAGAAGATGAATTTGAACTCCGCACCCTTGCTTCCGTCTATGTGTACCTCGGCACCCAATTGCTGCGCCAGCATCTTCACCAGCCGCAGACCCAGAGAGGATGAATGCTCCAGGTCTGTATCAGGCGGGAGGCCGACGCCATTGTCACGCACCACGAGAGCCACCCGGCCATCAGGATCCCCGTAGAGACCAATGCGAATCTCACCAGTCCGTCCACCCGGGAAGGCGTACTTGAGCGCATTCGACACTAGTTCGTTGACTATGAGTCCGCATGGCACCGCCGCATCCAGGCTCAGGAACGTATGACTGGTATCTAAGACCAGGCGAATGGCGCTGCGGTCGACGCCGTAAGAAATAAACAAGGCATCCGTCAGATCACGCACGTAGGCCCCAAAGTCCACCTCTCCCTGGTCGGTCTGGGGCTGCAGTCTGTCCTTGTATAGCTTCTCGTGTATGAGGGATATGGACTTGACCCTGTTCGAACTCTCTTCGAACATTTGCATGATCTTGGCATCGTCCAGCCGTGTCGATTGCAGGTAGAGCAGGCTCGCAATGACCTGGAGATTGTTCTTAACCCTGTGATGGATTTCCTTGATAAGTATCTCTTTCTTCTGAGCTTCGGCATGTCGCTGGCTGACGTCAAAGACAACACAGAGCAGTTCCCCTTCCTTCTCGCTGGCCATCATCCTGACTTCATAGAAGTATTCCCGACCATCAACAGACAACGGGAACTCGAAGATCTGCGTTTCTCCCGTCTTCAGGGCGAGATCCATATGATCCAGGCCCCTCGTGATTACCTCCCTAGTCAGGTCGCTATACTTCTTCAACGGGCGATAGAGCATCCTCCCCTGTAATTGTCGGTAGGGCTCCAGCATGTTGCCACCTTTGGCCGACCTACCCTCGAGCAGCGTGCCGTCCATCGCTATGCGGAACATGTAGTCAGGGATTCCTTTCACCAGAGCCCTGTTCTGAGCCTCGCTCTCACGCAACTCCTTCTGTGACTTCTCCAGAGATGCCAGCATCGAATTGATGGACATCTGCAGAGTGGTTATTTCATCGTTTCCGGTCACTTCGACCCGCTTTGACAGGTCCCCTGTTGTGCGCACCTTGACCACATCATTGCTTAAGCGCAAAGCGCGCAACAGGAAAGACCTCTGGACTACATAGCCCCCCACCACGCCGGTCACAGTGGCCACTGCGGCCATGCCGCACATAAGGTACAGCAACGTAGCCTGTCCTTGGTGATGAATGTCGCGGGGAAGGTCCACCTCCATCACCAGCGCGGGTTCGCCATATACGTCTTCAAGAACGCCATACCCGGCGACTGTGTCCGAGCTCAACGCCTTCACGTAGTTGGGGCCATCGCTTCCGCTGGTAGCCTCAATGGTGCGGACTTTTTCTGGCACCGCAGGGTCATCGAACTGGTACAAAGTCAGCGGCAGGTGCGTTACCTGTGACAGCCTAGCAACATGGGCGTCATCCAAGTACCGCGCAAAGACAAGCCTGCCTTCAAGAGGATCGCTGCCGAGTGAGATCACCGTGGGATAGGTCGAGACCAGTATTGGCCCGTCTGAAAGCATCAGGATACCTGTCACGCCCGCTTGGCCTGCGGCCGATGGCATGAGCGGCTTCCCGGGCTGCAGCTCCCTGGCCAGATCCGGCGGTACGGGAAGCGCCTTCCCCTCCTCCAGGTCAAACCCATAGCCTATGGGGCCAAAGCCCGGCGGCACAAAGAGGATAAAATTGAGTCCGAGGGTGTTGAATGTCGTCTCATCGATACTGAGCGCCAGGTAGGTCTCGTCGCCCTCGAAGACCACCTTGCTGGCCGTCAGTTGGTCACCCCAAGCAATGTTGACCTTGGAGAAGTCACTATAGAGTGCGCTCACGGCCCGGTCGACGTTCTGGCGGGTCTCCCTCTTCTCCAGTTCGTCAAAGCGTCTCATCAGTATGGTCTGCGCCAGCGCCAGGGCAGCGACAATGGCCGCCGCCAGGACGACGAGGGTCATGATCATCCCTCTTCTGCGGAGTGACATCTTCTAAGTCTTTCTCGCCACAGTCGGCATCAGCGTTCGCGCCCCGCCCGCGCGGGTCCAACCGCTCCCGGTACTGGCCCGCGCAAGCTTGCCGCCGCAAGGAACACAGTTCCCACAGACAACAGCTAGTCTGCAACAAAAAGTTCACATCCGTGTCTCAATGCAGGAACACTGCGTCTCACGATTTTCACCTCCGCAGTTGTGACACACTTATGGGACAGTCCATCCCCATTATGTAAACCGATGAGTGCCAACGTCCCTTGGCTGGGGCTGCCCGTGGACCATGTCTCATGATTGTCACTGAGGCGCGCTAAAACTGAAACGCGGTCCCGCTGTCAAGCCGGCGCAGGCCGCAATGATCGGCGCCTTGAACGACCCGTGGCTTGTTGACTATGATGGAAGCTGTAAGAATGGCTGTTTGAAGAAGACAGTCACAGCATCGGTGGATGACATGACAGCAGCGATAGTGCTGGCAGGCGGCAAGTCAAGACGTCTGGGCAAGAACAAGCTTCTGGAATCTGTCGGAGGGCGTTCGTTGCTTCAGAGAGTGATTGACAGCCTTGTTCCAGTCAGCCGGCACATCTTCATAGTCACTGCACAAGGTCAGGGGTGCCCTGAAATCGACGTAACGGAGACCAAGGTCGAATGCATACACGACATCTATCCCGAAAAGGGTGCGCTGGGCGGCATCTACACCGGGCTCTTGGCCTCGGACTCCCAGCGCAGCCTGGTCGCAGCAGCCGACATGCCTTTCCTTAACCCCGCTCTTCTGCATCACCTTCTCAGCGTGTCAAGGCGCTTCGATATTGTCATGCCCCGCGTCCGAGGAGACATAGAGCCCCTTCACGCTGTCTACTCCAGGGATTGCCTGCCCTTGATTCACACGCAGTTGGAGCGGAACCAGCTGCAGATCAGGGTGTTGCTGGACAAGGTCAGGGTTAGGTATGTTGAAGAGGCAGAGATCGAGAGATTTGACCCCAGCCGTCTGAGCTTCTTCAACGTCAACACACCCAACGACCTGGAGGAAGCCAGACGCATTGCGGCTGAAGTGGGACGGGATTAGGCCGTGACCACGAGAGATGTCTCTGGACAGGCCAGGGGTAGATTTGTCTACTCTCGTCATCCTCAAGGATGATGGCATTCTCCAGACAACTCTCAACAGCTCCGAATAGCGCACTCTCATCCGGAGAGGTGGCAGCAATGACCGCTGCCCTGCTGGCCTCGTCGATCTTGAAGACCGTGGGCGCCACAACCGCACAGTTCCTCAATCCCCGGCACAGGTTTCGACCCACGCGGACTCTCATGGCGGTCTTCCTCGAAAGCAGGCTATGGCATTCGCCGTCTCGAATCATCCGAGTCCGCATGTGTCAGGATGCCGCGGCGCAGGGCCGGACTTCAGTCTGAGGCGGCTGCCCGTGCCGCACAGCAAGACCCCCCTTCTCAGCCACCCTCCGCCAAGTGTTATTGACAGCGGAGGGCTGCTCTCGGCAAGAACGAAACCTTTAGGCAAGGCCTACGCCGTGGCCGGAACTGCCACCTTCCTGGCGAATCGCGCCAGAGCAAAGCCCGCCAACGCCGGGGCCAGCCCGGTGACTGTCATCACAACGCCGCTGACAGAGGTAACCGTCGTCAAGCCCAGGCTGGCAGCGCCCACGTACAGGTAGTCCTCCAGATTGATCGCCTGTGAATACGAGAGATGCTTCAGGTTCGTCGGATCGTACCTGCCAGTGGCCGAAGCGGCCATCAAGTCCGAGGAGGTAGCCGCTATGTTGTGACGGTGCTCCTTCACGAGATCAGCAGCCCTCTGAGCCTCCTCGGCCGAGTCAATCAAGTCCGCAGAATCTGCGCCTTCAAACGCCAATGCTGCCAGACTGACCTGCTCTTCGCGCATCGAGTCCTTGATTAGGTTGGCCTTCGACTGCCCTTCAACAACAAGCGCTATTCCGATGGCGAGGGCAGCTATCACCAAGCCCACTATCGCGATACTGAATGAACCCGCTTGGACGTGGGATGACATCACCTGCTTCTGCCCTAGTGGATAATGTTTACTACCATTATCACCTTACTCGCCGCTACACCAGCGACGGCCAGCCGCGTCAACGCCAGCTCCGCACTTGTTGACAGTGCCGATTGGCAGCGTTAGACTGCGCATTGCAGCCAAGCGGTTGCAGGATTCACTTCCGAAGGCCTGCCTCCGCCGGCATTCCCCGGCTGGCCGACGAGGCTCTCGAAGTCTCTTTCAGAGGCTCCAACCGACAAAGACAGACAGGCGAAGGATGGGCATTTCTCTTGAGCATCTGAAAGAAAGCTCCACTATAGCCTACTTCTGCATGGAGATTGGGCTTGACCCCGCTTTGCCCACATACGCCGGCGGCCTCGGCATGCTTGCCGGAGACACTCTTTCGGCAGCCGCCGATCTCGGTATCCCCATGATCGGTATGACGCTGCTGCACCGGAAGGGGTACTTCCGTCAGCACCTGGACAGTAAGGGGCAGCAGACTGAGAGTCCAGCCGACTGGTCACCGGAGAGATCGCTGCAGCCGATGCCCCAGCGCGTCTCGGTAACGATAGAAGGTCGACCAGTCCAAATCAGAGCTTGGCTATACCAATTGACTGGCATTTCCGGCCACACTGTCCCGGTCTACTTCCTGGACACAGCCCTCCCCGAGAACACTGTTTGGGATCAAACGCTGACCGACTACCTGTACGGCGGAGACAATCACTACCGCCTTTGCCAAGAGGCCGTCTTGGGCCTTGGCGGGGCCGCGATGCTATCCGCCCTCGGTTACCGCAATGTCCAGGTCTACCACATGAATGAGGGGCATTCGGCCCTCCTGACCATCGCGCTGGCAAAGGAAATGTCGGAGGGGCACAGCCTGCGTGAACTGTCCGAGGCCACCATCGATGCGGTCAGGCGACGGTGTGTGTTTACCACCCACACCCCTGTGCCCGCCGGCCATGACCGCTTCCCCGCAACAATGGTCACCCGGGTCCTCGGTGACGAGCTTTCCTCCACCCTCCAATCGTGCCGCTGTTTCCTGGACGGCATTCTGAACATGACCTACCTCGCTCTCTCCTTCTCTCACTACGTGAACGGCGTCTCCATGCACCACGAGGAGATCGCACACAGCATGTTCCCAAACTACCCCATAAACTCGATCACCAACGGTGTGCATGCGGTCAATTGGACAGCCCCATCCTTCAAAGACGTCTACGACCGGCACATACCCGAGTGGCGCTGGGACAACCTGTACCTGCGCTATGCCGTCAGCATTGCTCTCGACGAAATAGGACGCGCCCACCGGCATGCCAAGAATGTGCTGTTCGCTGAGGTCCAGAAACGTACCGGCCTGCGCCTCGACCCCGAGGTCTTCACTATCGGGTTCGCGCGGCGGGCAACAGCTTACAAGAGGGCTGACCTCCTTTTCTCCGATATGGACCGCCTGAGACGGATAGCACGTCAGGCTGGCCCGCTGCAGGTGATCTATGGTGGCAAGGCCCACCCCCACGACGATGGCGGCAAACGCCTCATACGAAGCATCTTCGAGGCCGCTGCTGCCCTCAAGGACGTAATGAGGGTCGTGTACCTCGAGGAGTACGACATGACGCTGGCAAAATACCTCTGCTCTGGTGTGGATCTGTGGCTTAATACCCCGCAGAAGCCGTTTGAGGCCTCTGGCACCAGCGGGATGAAAGCTGCGTTGAACGGCGTGCCAAGCTTGAGCGTTCTGGATGGTTGGTGGATCGAAGGACATATCGAGGGGATCACCGGCTGGGCGATAGGTGACAGTTGGGAACCGGAGAGTGATCAGGCCAAGGAGATTGCCTCCCTGTACGACAAACTGGAGCGGGTTATTCTGCCAATGTTCTACGGAAAGCCGGACGAGTATTGCCGGGTAATGCGCTGGGCCATAGCGATAAACGGTTCATACTACAACGCACAACGCATGCTCCTCCAGTACCTGAACAACGCATATGTGGCGACGGCCAGCGCCGTGTGGGCGCCCAAGTACCCCCACGAATACGATCACGGCTAGTCAGTAGGAGCGAGGGACTGCTTCGCGCGGAGAGGCCTGCGCCCCTGGTTCAGATGGCAGGGGAGGCCTTCTCGCCCTGATTACGCTCGGATGAGGCCGCGGCAATGTCATCGAGCGCCTTCTTCATCCGCTGCCAGTGGGTTCCCTGCCAGTAGACGCGGCTGCAAGAAGGGCACTGCATGTACTGTTTCTGCGTGCGGAAGACATAGGGAGGCACCAGGTCCCTTACTTCGTCCTTCTCCCTAGGAATGAGCCGCTGATTACATTCCAGGCAACGGGTGAACTGGGTTTCCCGGCAATCCAGATTGAGTTCTCTCATCACTTGCATCAGTTGTTGCTTCGGATCATCCTCACGGCTCACGATGACCCTGAGGCTCCCGTTGGCCGCCACCCGCCGCTTGGCGATCTGGGTGTCTCTGGTCACGACCACCCTCCCTTCCTTCATGGCCATGTCGACCAGGCGGCCATCCTCAATGTCATTGAAGAACAGGGTATCGTACCCCATCATCCTCAACCAGCGGGCCAGCTTGCCGGCATTGCTGTCGACGATGAAAGCGATGTCCATGGCGCGCCTACACGGAGACTAGCATCCCCTCGCGGCCCAAGACAATGCTCGCATCCAACTCCCGGGCGATCTCAGCCACTTCGGCGGCCACCTCTGATTCGCGCGCCGGATCGAGGTGAATGAGCACTGTTCGAGGCAGGTAGCCCTTCAATCGGCGGAACTCCAGGAGATCCGCCTTCAGGACTTGGGGGGAGAGGTGAGTGGTCTTCTTTGCCCAGGCCTCCATGCTCTGTGGCCAGCTCATCTCGGTGATAAGCAAATCCGGGAATATGTGCTCCCAGCAACCTTCCAGACCCCCGGCCGTATCACCAGTGAAGAACACGCTCTTCCCCAGCGGCGAAGTGACGTGAAACCCAACCGTCGGCACGCCGTGCGGCACCGGGACGGGCATGACACTGTAGCCTGAGATGGTAATGCGCTCGTATTCGTCGAGCTTGATGAACTTCAGCGACGGCTGGGAGTCCGGCCATTGCCGGAAGTCAGGATAGAGCTTGCCATCCAGCAGGTGCGTCGAGAGCGCCTCGAGCACCGACTCTATGCCGTAGACATCAAGGCACCCGTAGGAGGCGAAGTTCATGCCTATCATGGGCAGGTCTTTCACATGGTCGTAATGGTAGTGAGTTATCAAGACGGCTTTGAGGTTACGCTGGCTCCGTATGGAAAGCCCCGAGCATAGGCTGCCAGCGTCGAGTGCCAAGATGTCGTCGATAACCAGCGACGTCGGTCTGGCATCAGCCGCCTCCGTGACATGAGCCCCAAGGATCCGTATCTCCATCCGCCCCTGTCCTTCTCAGCCAGTGTCTACTCCCCGCGCATCAGCGTGGCGCTGGCGCTCTGTAGGCCTTATACCACAACTGCTCACTTCGGGCAAACCTCACATAGCGCTATTGACGGCCCTTGTCTCACCGCAGAAATGCCAGCGGGTTTGCCTCGCCGATGCTCTTCGTGATATACATAGATTACCCGCGCCGAACCAAGTGGAGAGGTCTTGCCTAGCCAGTTGTGAATCGTCTGTTGGCCTGCCGCCGAACATGAATCTCGTGCTCCATCTACACCGGGAAGGATCCCCCCAGTGAGCAAACCTGAGCTCATACTCCTGCATGCCCCCAGCAACTACGACTTCCGCCAGCGGTCGATTGTCTACGGTCCGATAAGCGACGTCATCCCTTCCACACCGATATTCGAGATGTACCCGATCGGGTTCACCAGCATCGCCGGCTATCTGGAGAAGTCGGGCATCCGCACCAGGATTGTAAACATCGCCAACCGGATGCTGACCGAGTCCGGCTTCGACGTTGAGAGGTTCCTCAGCAGACTACACCCCGTGGCGTTTGGCATCGATCTTCATTGGCTTCCGCATGCCCAGGGCAGCCTGGAGCTGGCCAAGGTAGTGAAGAGGCTTCACCCGTCCATTCCCGTCATCTTCGGCGGGTTGTCCTCCACCTTTTTCTACGAGGAGTTGATCGGGTATCCGCAGGTGGATTTCGTGGTGAGAGGAGACTCTACCGAAGAGCCGATGCTGCGGCTCATGCGGCGGATCAAGTCAAATGGTCCCTTCGATGACATTCCGAACGTTAGCTGGAAGGATAGGAGCGGCACACCTCATCATAACGCACTCTCCTGGGTGCTCTCGGACCTCAACAGCATTCCCCTGGACTACGGCTATGCGGTCAGGTCCGTGATCCGTTACCGGTCCCTCTCAGGTATGTTGCCCTTCAACAACTGGCTGGACTACCCGATCACGGCCGTCTTCACCTGCCGCGGTTGCACACTCAACTGTCACTCATGCGGCGGATCGCGCTACGCTTTCAAGAACATGTGCGGCCGCGATGAGTTGGCCTGCCGCAGTCCGCAGTTGCTCGCCGATGACATTCACAGCATACAGCGCTATCTGAGAGGCCCGGTTTTCATCATAGGAGACATCCGGCAGCCTGGAAACGGCTATGATGACGAGCTTCTTCACGCCATGAGCCGGCGGGGGGTCAACGGGCCGGTTGTCCTGGAGTTGTTCTCCCCTGCAGGGGAAGATTTCTTCAAGAAGGTCAGCCGAGTCATTCCCCACTACAACATCCAGATGTCCACGGAGTCACATGACGAAGAAGTGCGGCGCGCCTTCGGCAAGGGCTGGCGCAATGTCGATGTGGAGGAGACCATCAGGGCCGCTGTCGCCAATAACTGCCGGAGGTTCGATCTATTCTACATGATCGGTCTGCCGAAACAGGACCGCAGGTCGGTGACGGGCACGGTCGAATACATGTCGGGCCTCCTGAGAGAATACGGCAAAGGCAAGGTGGTCCATCCTCACATCTCTCCGCTGGCGCCATTCATCGACCCGGGCAGCCAGGTCTTCGACCGGCCGGAGGAGTTCGGCTACCGTCTTTTCTACCGCACGCTAGAGCAGCATCGGCAGGCGCTCGTTTCCCCCGCGTGGAGCCACATGTTGAGCTACGAGACCCAGTGGATGAGCCGCCAGGATATCGTCGATGCCACCTATGAGGCAGCCATCGGATTCAACCAGGCCAAAGCGCGGTTCGGGGTGATCAGGCCGGATGAGGCCAGCCAGGTCGAGGCCAGGATTAGGAAAGACATGGAGCTGATCGCGGCTCTCGACCGCCGCATCGCGACCCGTGGGGACGCTGTGCTAGTCCCGGATGAACAGGAACTGGCTCTGGCAGCGACATGCCTCAAGAAGGAACTGCAGTGGCCGGCCAAGTCCTTCATCCGAAACATGCCCCGCATAATCTGGAGTCTCTGCAGACCCTAAGCCACCCATCAGCACCTTCTTTGGAGCGCAACATCCCGCCAGATCGAAAGGTGCTATAATCTCACTTGGAGAACAGCCTGTGCGTAAACATCAGCGTCCCGCGATTGTACTTTTGCTCGTGATCACCTTGGCTCTCTCGGTTGTGGGATGCGCTTACTTCAACAACAGCGACAAGACCAAAGCCTCTGACTGGTCTCCCAACCCCGACTGGGATCCCAAGTACGTGCAGAACGAGCCATCTACCCCCCTGACCACCGACGTTCTGGTAGAGCAACTTGCTCCCACCGTAGTCTCGATTATCAGTGAACAGATCACCTATGACCGCTTTTTCCGGGCAGTCCCTGAGAGGGGGGCGGGAAGCGGAGTCATCATAGATCCCCAAGGCTATATCGTCACCAATTCCCATGTCGTGGAGGACGCGGATACCCTGACCATAGTCTTGCACGACGGGCGCGCATATGATGCGAAAGCCTGGGTCAGGGATGAGCAAACGGACTTGGCCGTGGTGGAGATCGAACCTGACAGCGAACTCCCCTACTCCCACTTCCTCAGCAACTCATTGACCGCTCTGCAGTTGCTGGAAGAAGTTGTGGCTGTGGGCAATGCGCTGGCGCTCCCAGGAGGACCCACGTGGACAAAGGGAGTGGTGAGTTCTCTCGGACGCTCTATCGAAGTATCGGGGGGCGGAGTCTTGGATGACCTTATTCAGACCGACGCCGCCATCAACCCCGGAAACAGCGGTGGTCCGCTGGTGAACATGGCGGGCCAGGTGGTCGGCATAAACACAGCGATCGCGGCTGACTATGAGAACATCGGTTTCGCGATAAGCACGGACACAGCGATTCCCGTCATCAACTCGTTGGTCAAGAAGGGATTCGTGTCCTGGGCCTGGCTGGGCGTGAAGATGCTCACGGTCACGCCGGCCATCAAGGAGCAGTACGACCTGGCTGTAGACTACGGCGCCCTCATCGTGGAAGTGCTTTCAGACACGCCAGCCGAGAAGGCCGGGTTGGAGCCTGACGACATCATCGTGAAGTTTGGTGATGTCGAGATAAGGGACGCGAGTCAACTTCGGGCGGCTATCCGCGGACGTATGCCGGGGGACAAGGTCATAATCACGTACATCCGCGGCGACAGCCCGCCGGCGACCACCGAGGCCACCCTGGCCCAAAGACCATCCTGATGACAGCCTCGCCCCTTAAGGTAGTTGCCCCCGCCGGAGCTTGCTTCAGAGCTTTCCCTGATCACGAGTTGCCGGCCAGCGGAGCGACGGACGATGCGTAGCGCGCGACCGGCGAGCATTGCGGAACTCGAGTCCATCTTCCACCCCAGAGCGATTGCCGTCGTTGGGGTCTCAAGTGACGAGACCCGGGTGCCTGCCTTGTGGTTCAAGACCCTACTCTCCAGCGGTTTCCGGGGCAGTGTGTATGCAGTGAACAGGAATGGAGGCCAGTTCCAGGGTCACAGGGTATGGACCAGCCTGACCGCTATTCCTGGCCCGGTGGACCTGGTGATTTCGTGCATTCCTCGGGAGTCCGTGCCTGACCTGCTGCGGGAGTGTGCCACCAAGAAGGTCAAGTGCATCCAGTTTTACACCGCCGGGTTCTCGGAATCGGGCGATGCCGTTTGGGTCGAGGCAGAGCGGGACATGGTGCGGGCGGCGCGGGAGGGCGGCTTCCGCATCATCGGTCCCAATTGCTTCGGCATCTACAACCCGCGGTACGGCATAACCTACGGGCCGTTCAGCGTCCGGCCGCCCTTGGGATCGGTGGGGCTGATCGTCCAGAGCGGCGGGATCATGGGCAAGATCCTGGAATACGGCATGGTCCATGGCTTGGGATTCGGCAAGGGAGTAAGCATCGGCAACGCCTCAGATTTGGGAGTCGCCGATTTCCTCGCGTATCTGACCCAGGACGACGAGATCAAGGCCATCGCCCTTTACCTCGAGGGGCCGCACGATACGAGGCGTTTACTTGAAGTGCTGCGCGCTGCCACGCGGCGCAAGCCTGTGGTGGTGTGGAAGGGGGGCAACAGCCCAGCTGGCGACAAAGCCATATTCTTCCACACTGGAGCGATGGCGTCATCTCCGGCGGTGTGGTCCGGCGCTCTGCGCCAGGCCGGAGCCATCGAGGTGCACAGCCTGGACGAGATGTGTGATACGTTGCTGCTGCTGGACCGCTTCGGCAGACTCAGCCGCGGCAACCTGGGCGCTATCTGCGGGCTGACGGACGGGGGCGGCGGGGAGGCGGTGTTGATCTCCGACGTTTGCGCCGCGGCTGGGGTCTTGGTGCCACCCCTGCGACAAGAGACCGCCAAAGCTCTGGTAGAGTCGATCGGGCAGGTGGGTAGCGTGCTGACTAATCCAGTAGACATGAGTCAACGGCAGGCCATCGCAGCCGCTGTGAGACAGGCTTTTGACCTGGTGGCGCAGGAGCCCCAGATCGACATCATGCTGGTGTATGAGAACGCCGGGGTCCTGCTGGACATATATCCCAGAGAAGTGACCGAGGCCGTCAACAGGGTACTTCTGGATTACGGCCGCAGTGGTGCCAAGCCGCTGGTGCTGGTCCTGCCCCCCGGGCCGGCAGAGGTCCGCCGTCGCGAAATCGAGGACTCTTTCAAAGCAGCGGCTGTGCCTGTGCTCCCCAGCATCGAGCGCGCTGCGAGAGCCATCAAGAACATCACCCGGTAGAATCGGGGGCGCCCTGCTCCTTGGCCGATTCTGGCGGGCGACTTCGTGACTGAGGAATCCCCAGAACGTCTCTCAGCAGGTTTCTCCTCTGGGGGACTCCGGCGACGCGAGGTGCTGCCGACGGTGTACCGGCGAAGAGGAATAGGAGCGAGGAATCCTCGAGCGGAGCATAGTGGGTCCACGCGACTCCCCCGTGCCCCCGCCTGAAATGACAATCCGCCACGCCTGAGCAGAGAAGGACGCAATTCGACAGCACAGAGCTCCCTCCATGCTCGATCGGCACCCTGTGGTGGGACTCCCACGCACCGACGGCGCCTTCCCTGTTCCGGCGCGACCAGATCAACCATCTGCCGCATCCGGCGCACCTCCCTCCCTGCCTGCGCCACGCGGCCTCAATGACTGGCAGAGGGAAGTCAGCCCTTCCTTCTTTCGGCTGCTTGATGGGACGCGTAGCCCGCCTAACCGAATAGGTGATCTCCTCGTCTCCCGGTTGTCGGTCGAGCCGGCCAGCCCGCTCAAGCCGGGCGATTCGCTTACCCCGGTGCGGCCGCAGACCCGGCATCTCCTCCACTCGCCGGCCTGCCATGTCATAGACTTCCTTCTCTGCCTCAGAGGATTCCACGCCGGTCTCCTGCAGCCAAGGCATGATGGAGATGGCAGTGCGCCACTCTGAGAAAGTGGGGGGCTCCCTCATGATTCCCTCGGGCCACACCACTGAGGTCGGCTCAGCCGCGGACGCGTCCTGCGCGAGAGGGGGTTCTCCGGCAGCAAGCTCTGGAGCTTTCATATCCAGCCCGGCCGGTATGGGCTCCGTTCCAGCAGACCCGGCGGCACCTGTCTCTCTGAGATACCCGAACACCGACGCTATCCCCCAATCACGCAAGTGCCACAGGTTTCCGCCACCTAGCTCGTTCGCTGAGAGCCATGGCACCTCAAGCAGGCCGGTGTCTTCCCAGAGAGCGGCCCCGTGAAGAGACGCCCGGTCTTCTTCCTCAGACATCCGAGCGCTCACGGCGGTGCCATCGGGTGAGCACCCGGCAGCCAAGTCTGCGCCGCGGTTGACCTCCGATGCCCCGCTGTCCCGGCTGATCCGTTCGCGGTCGGATCCAGCGCCCACGGCGCTTGCCTCGTTCTCGGCGCGCTCTCCGCCAGCGGGTTTCTTCGTCTTCACACCCGCTTCAAAAGGCTCGGTAGCAGCCCGAGCCGCACGGGCTGCAATCGAAACCCCTGACATCATCCTCTGCGCTTCAGAACCGCACTGCGGGCACGCGGCGCTCCCGGGCGCGTCGCTAATCGGCCGGATCAACTCGAAGCCGCTCCCGCAAACGGGACAGAAATACTCATATAGGGCCACAGCCGAAACCCTCTGCGACTGGCTCAATTCTCCTGTCTTGGGAGCACATTATATCATCCCCTCACAATCTCAGATGAACGGCGCTACTGGCCTGCCGGCGGTATGGCCAAGGCACCTTTGTCCACTGTTTGAGATACTCGCCTCATTGTGACACACTGGATTAATGGAAAGGCTGGACCCCGTTTCCGTCCTGTTCATAGCCCTTGGCCTATCCGCCGACTGTTTCGCCGTCGCACTGGGGTTCAGCATATCCGCCAAGCGCATCATCTTCCCTCAGATGCTACGCGTATGCCTGGCCTTTGGATCAGCCCAGGCACTCATGCCTGTGCTGGGGTGGCTGGGTGGAAGGACCCTCGTCGATCTGATATCAGACTACGACCACTGGGTGGCGTTTGGTCTACTTCTCTTCATCGGCGGAAGAATGATATGGGAGTCGCTCCACTCGAAAGAGGGCGAGATGCCAAAGAGAGATATCTCCAAGGGGCTGCCCTTGCTCACATTGGCATTCGCCACCAGTATCGATGCGCTGGCCGTCGGACTGAGCTTTGCCTTCATTTCCGTGAACATTGCGCTGGCGGCCCTGACTATCGGGGTGGTCTGCTTTCTCATCACAGGGGCGGGGTTCGTGGCTGGCAGCAGAGCAAGTCACGTCATGGGAGAGCGGGCGGAGGTCGCCGGCGGGATCATCTTGATCGGCATCGGCCTCAGGATCTTGCTGACACACCTTCTCTGAAACAAACGTCTGCGCCGTCGCGGCAAGAGAGCAAGATAGGCGAGGAGCCACAGCCGCGCGTCATCTTCCGGGAAGAATGAAGGGGCCCTCCGCGGGCCCCTCACGCTGTGTACCGGTCAGTCGAGATCAGGGCTTCTAAGCGCCAGGGTAGATCTTGCGCAGCCCGGCAATGTCGCCGCTCTCCAGACTCCGCGCCTTCACTTCGCCCGTCGATCCGTAGCCGTACATGGTCTGCTCACTGGCGGCCTTCTGATAGAGGTCCAAGAGCATTAGCCAGTGCCCGGCCTCGTGGGTCATGATGTCCTGTACATCGAAATATCCTGGGGCGCCGGTCGCCTCATCCGGATCACCGTCGACTTGGTTCTGGGTCCAAGGCAGGTCGGAATTCAGTGCGGTGTCGACCTCGACGATATGCTTGTCCCTGCCATACCATATCATGGTGACTGCGATGGCATTGGGGTAGGAACTGGTCAGCGACGCCCAGCCGACCTCGTTGTACCCGTTGGCATATCCGTTGGTTTCGAAGCTGCTCGGTACAGCACGCCAGGATACGTTGTCACATTCGAAGGCGATGTAAGACAGGTCATCATCTTCCCACGTCTGAAATGACGCCAATATCCCGTTCAAGAAGTCGAGGTTGTCAGTGCCACCGATTTTGTAGCACACCGGAATTGCATCATCGTCCCAGTGTATCCCGCTGTACTTGTACCACTCCTTCGCTGGCTTGGCCGGTCTAGCTGGTGAAGCCCCGCCCGCGGCGGCTTCGTCAGCCTGGTGCACGAAAACGACCTTGTTCAAGAGTGGCTGAGAGCCATCTCCTTCAGGTGCCGCCAGGGCACTGGCCACCAGACCAAGGGTCAGCACCAACGCCATGCAAAGGGCAACCACCAATCTTATCGCTGCGCTCATGTTGTCATCCCTCCATAAGTAGAACGTTATCTCCAACGTACAATTCTAGCAGCGTAGAATCAGGAATCACAACATCCCGTCAGAGCCGCGCCAGTCATTCGATGCCCAGCCGCAAAGCACTTTCACCGCACTGGGACCTGACGCGCCGGTGGCTGGTCAGCCAGTCTTCAGCGACTCCTGACGCAGAGTCACTCACACCCCCCAGTGCGAGACTGACTGTCCAGCCGCCTGCTTTCTCCCGGCTCCCTCACCACCCCCAGGAGAGGGCTTCCAACCACCAGATCACCATTTGAAAAACACGAAACCGACCATCCAAGGTCGGTTTCACTATTGACTCCCCACCACCCAAGTGACCACATACAGGTGATGGTTCAGCGTCTCCCGCTTACGTCATGGATTTCGCTCAGACTAGATCCCGCCGCACCTCGCTCACCCTATTAGTCGCATACCCCTGTCTGGTTCCTTCTCCCACGCTCAACGCAAAGCGGAGACTCAACTCGCCAGAAACCGGGCGAACGCGAGAGGGTTGCCGCCTACGTGAGCACCGTGAGGAGCCACACTATGGGCACGACTATGACCGCAGTGCAGATGAGCAACAGCACGAACCAGCCGAAGTATGACACCGGGGTCCAGCGGCGTGTCGGTCTCCCCAGCGTCCGTCGGGCGGGCTCGGCCATCCCGACAAGCGGTGGAGTTCGCGCCACACGCCTTGGTTCGGCTCGGGCTGCAGTTGGCGGACTGGCTGGTGGGGGAGCCGAGGTCACTGGCGGCTCTACCGGCGGCGCTTCCGGTAGAGAAGTGGCGTTGGATATCCCTTCATCCTGAACAACGGCGGGCGCACTGGGGAGCTGAGCCTCTTCAGGTCCGGCCTGCGCCATCTCACTTGGACACGGGGGCTGCTCCTCGGGCTTCACATCCGAATCCTCCCGGAGGTACCTCAGTATAGAGGCGATGCCCCAGTCCGGTATGAACCAGATGTTGCTGCCGTTGGGCTGCGCTTCAAGAAGCCACGACATCTCAACCGCGAGCGAAGCCTGCTCTTCTTCAGTCTTGGCCGCGCTCCTGGCTTCACTCTCGCTAACAGCCACTACGGTGCCTCCTCTCCATGCCCCCAATGCAGCTTCCTCCCGGAAGGGCGCTCTCGCGGGTTGGAGATACGAGCCGGTCTTGGAGCCAAATCCGGAAATGAGCCTCCAGGCCCTGCCACCGCAGTCCGGGCATTCGGAATACTCGCTGGCGCTATCCATGGGACGGAGAACCTCGAGCTCCCTCGAACAGCGCGGACAGAAGTACTCATAGACTGGCATCTCTCACCTCCCCCCACGGCCCCAACCGCCAGCATTCTCATCGACGCCTACTCTATAGCACACCCCTGAGTGATCAGTCAATGCCTCTTCCAAGCGATGCCAGTGTGCAATCTTCAGTGCCCATTGTGTTATCATTGAATGTCGGCCTCCGGTCCGCACTTTCTAGCGATGGCTGTTCAGGTAAGAAAGGTAGCCCAAGACACCTACCTCCTCGATTGTGGCCTGGACCCCTTCTTCTCGATGAGCAACATCGCCTATTTCCTGGACGACGATCTGCCCGCTCTGATCGACCCGGGGTCGGGAACGGCGGCCGCCGAGCTCCTGGACGGGGCGGGGCAGCAGGGCATCGACTTAAAGAGGCTCTCCTACATCGTCCCGACACACATCCATCTGGATCATGGCGGCGGAGCTGGCTACCTGGCCCTGCGCCTGCCGGGGACGACGGTCGTGCTGCACCCCAAGGGTGCGGCGCATCTGACGGACACGTCAGCCCTGGTGCGCGGGGCACGGCTGATCTTTGGAGACGACTTCGAAAAGAGTCTCGGGGCCGTTATACCAGTGCCCAAGGACAGGGTGCATGTAGTCCGTGACGGCGAGATAATCAGGTTAGGGAAGAGGGAGCTAAAGGTTGTCTTTTCCCCCGGGCATGCGGCTCACCACATTGCGTTGTTCGACAGCCTGACCAAGGGCCTTTTCTGCGGAGACGCCCTCGGATTTCTAACGGATAGCATGCCTGACGTGCCGTTTCCTGTCGGCCTGTCTCCGTTCGACCCGCGGGCCTACGCACAGACCATAGACAAGCTGGCCTCCCTCCATCCCGAGGTCATCTTCTATGCCCATCACGGCCCGAGGACGGAGGTTGCTCAGCTCATCGGCAAGGTCAAGGAGGTCTGCCTTGCCTTCGATGAGATCATTCACCAAGGCATCGCCGCCGGCGAGGATGACCGGCAGATATCACAGCGTATTCTGGACTACAGCAGCGCTCTGGCGCAGCAGGCTGAACTGCCGGTGTTCGCCCGTGTCGGCATCTCGGGATATATCCAGTATTACAGGAACCACCCCAGCGGGAGCTAGCTACTTGAGGTTTCAGAAGCGCCCGACCCACGCTCCGGGAGCCCGTACAGCTTGACAACACCTGTTCTGGCCCCTAGAATCGGCGGCAAGTCATCGCCTGGCCCCGGTAGAGGTTGGAAGAGGAGGAGTACCCTGACGGGTAAGGAGACAGCCTCGGTTTGAATACTGCTTACATCGTCAATTCCCTGGCAGTTGACCGCAGCTACGGGCGTTGGCACAGAGTTCAAAGGCACATCAAGAGCAGCGGACACCATCCGACCGACGTCCGGATGACAAAGGCGCTCGGTGAGGCAACGCGTCTGGCCAGGGAGGCCGCACAGTCCGGATATCAGATGGTAGTGGCGGTGGGTGGCGACGGCACCGTCAACGAAGTGCTCAACGGCCTGTTCGAGAACGGGGTGCCGCTGGATGGGCGCACTGTCCTGGGAATCGTACCTCTTGGATCAGGCTGCGACCTGGCACGCACCTTGGGGATCACCGCCGAGACTTCGCCTGTACTCCGGCCCGCAGATAACTGCGCGACGCGGAAGATCGACGTCGGCAAAGTGGAGTTCACCGATCTCGAGGGAAAGAGGCGCACCCGCCTCTTCATCAACATCGCCGATCTCGGCGCCGGAGGGTTGGTGGTAGAGAAGGCCAGCAAGGCCCCCAGGATACTCGGGCGGCGTCCCAACTACGTCTGGGGTATCCTCACGGCAGCAGTGGCGTACAAGGCCAGGCGAATCAGTATCTCGATTGACGGCAAGGCACCCCTCGACCTCCTTACCAGAAACGCGATAGTGGCCAACGGCCGATACTTCGGCCGCGGCTTCCTGGCCGCGCCTGAGGCCAGCCTCGACGACGGGCTGTTCGATATCGTTAACGTCGGCGATCTGGGCACTCTCGAGGCTCTTTGGAATGTTCCGCGACTCCGCAACGGAACCCATCTGAGCCACCCTAAAGTGAGCCACTACCGCGGCCGGCGGGTTGAGGTGACCAGCGACGACAAGGTTCTGCTCGAGATGGATGGGGATCTCGTGGGAACGCTGCCTTGTACCTGCGAGGTCATCCCAGCCGCCATCAACGTGATGGTGTAGCGGAGCAGCGTCACATGCATGACCCGCGCGTAGAGAAGCTGGCCGAAGTCCTGGTCAACTACTCCGTGGCCGTCCGCCCCGGTGACAAAGTCGTCATCGAGGGAGAAAGCCTGGCAGAGCCCCTAATGAAGGCGCTCTTCGTCAAGGTGCTTCAGGCCGGTGGTCACCCGCTGATGCGGGTCAGCTTGCCGGGCATAGAGGACCTTCTCTTCAAGTATGCTTCGGATGACCAGTTGCAGCACGTACCGGAGCCGCTGAAGCTGACCATCGAGAAGTACGACGTGCGCATCTCGGTCGGTGGCGCCGACAACACGCGGTCCATGAGCAATGTGGACCCTGCCAGGATGGTGCTCCACGAGCGCGCGCACAGTGACATAATGAAAACCTTCTTGCGCCGCGCCGCCGCCGGAGAGTTGCGCTGGGTATACGCCATCTTTCCGACCAACGCCTATGCCCAAGACGCAGAGATGAGTCTGAGCGACTACGAGGACTTCGTCTATGGCGCCTGTCTCCCCGACATGAGCGATCCCGTGGGCTACTGGCGTCGCTTCTCTGAGCGTCAGCAGAAGGTGGTCGAATGGCTGAAGGGCAAGAAGTGGCTGCACGTGGTGGGACCGGAGACCGATTTGCATGTTGGCGTCACGGGGCGCAAGTTCATCAATTGTGATGGCCACGAGAATATGCCTGATGGGGAAGTGTTCACCGGCCCTGTTGAGGACAGCGTGGAGGGACATGTGTATTTCTCATACCCAGCCATCTACGGAGGCCGGGAGGTCATCGGTGTCCGGCTGTGGTTCGAGAAGGGCCGCGTGGTGAAAGCTACCGCGGAGAAGAACCAGGATTTCCTGCTGAAGACGCTGGACACAGATGAGGGATCTCGGCTGGTGGGCGAGTTCGCCATCGGCACGAATGAAGGGATAGACCGGGCCACGAGAGAGATATTGTTCGATGAGAAGATCAACGGCAGCTTCCACATGGCGCTGGGAGCCGGCTACCCGGAAACGGGCAGTAAGAACGAATCAGCAGTCCATTGGGACATGGTCAGCGATCTGCGCCAAGGCGGCCGGATATGGGCGGACGACCAGTTGCTATACAAGGACGGCAAGTTCGCCATCGACTTCTGACCGGACGCGGCAAGGAAGAGTCCAAACCATCATGGCAGAAATGAAGGATGTTGTGGCCAGGGTCGTGTCCCAAAAGGGAACTTGCGCTCTTGGGCACAAGGTGGGTGACGAGTTCCTGATAAGCCAGACCACGCCGGCAGGGATGTGCGCCTGGGCGTTCTGCGCCCTATGGCCCTTTGCCACAGTTCTGCAGGCTGGAGCTTCTTTCCCTTGGGAAGGCGTGGGAGATACGGCTACTGTCGCCTGCCCCGATCCGGACAACCCGGTGGTTTTTGAGCTCAGACGGCGCCCGACGTAGGTGACCGAAGAAGAAGCATCCTGCTATTGTGAGCGCCCGCGCCGACGCTGGTGACGTTCGCCATCATCCGGAAAGACCCTGATCGCGGCCTCTCCCTTCACAGGGCAGCGATGCTCGCAGAGGCCACAGCCGATGCACCGCTCCCTCACCACCACCGGCCGGCGGACGACCACTTCCATTCCTTCACCATTGACTACCATCACGTCCTCCAGCTCAATGGCCTTGTCAACTAGAGGGCACATCTCCTGGCAAACGATGCAGTTGACGTTCTGGGACCAGGGGAGGCAGCGGTCTTCATCGATCTCGGCCTTCCCGATCACCGCCTGTTGCTTCTCAGACAATGACAGCTTGGGAATCGCCCCGGTAGGGCACTCCTCTCCGCAACGGTTGCAGGTATAGTCGCAGTAGCCGAGCCGCGGTACCACCATCGGTGTCCAGGTACCATCGTAGTCCGGCCCTGTCCCGCTCGGATGGATGGCGCGGGTGGGGCAGATATTGACGCAGACACCACAGCGGATGCATTTCGTCAACAAGTCGTTTTCTCCCGCTCCGGGTGGCCTGAGCCGCTCTTGTTCAGCACCCCGCAACAGGGGCGCCAGACGCAGCAGAGCCACGCCGGCCAGCATGATGCCGAATGACCCGAGTACCTGCCGCCGGGTCAGTCCCTCAAGTTCCGGCTTGGCTGGGTGGGTGTGGGAGCGAACTGCAATAGCACGGGTGGGGCAGTTCTCTACGCATTTCAGACAGAGCGTGCATTCAGCAGGATCCGAAGCATAGGCCTTTTCCGAGTCAATGGCATTCATCGGGCACTCCCGTGCACAGCGGCGGCAGCGATTGCACTTCTCCTGATCGACGGTGCGGCGGAACACCGAGACCCGCGACAACAGCCCCAGAAAGCCACCAAGGGGGCAAACATAGCGGCACCAGAAGCGTGGTCTGATGGCATTGATGGCCAAGATTCCTATGAAGACAACTATCAGCCCGAGGCTGGGGATGAAATACGGCTCCGCGGCTGGCAACAGCGTACCACGTACAAAGTCGTCAAAGCCATCGATGAAGCCCTGCAGGGCCTGGTAGCGATAGAAGTGAGTCTCGGCGTGGGTCACGATCCAGTTCAGAGCGGGGACGAAGCCGGAGGTTAGCGTGCGGAATAGAAGCGTGATAGGGTCAAGGATCATCAGGGCCAGGGTGCCTGCCAGGGCACCCAGGAGAACGGCCACCAGCGTCAGATACTTCACCTGGCGCCACTGGGAGGGATGTACCAGGTCGTTGCGGAAGCGGCGCAGGCTGGTCCATTCGATCAGCGTCCCGAGTGGGCAGACCCAACTGCACCAGGACCGGCCGAGTAGCAGGGCAAATCCGATTGTCAGGAGACCCAGCAGCATGGGAGCGATGAGGCGCCTCCCGGCCAGCATGGCAGAGACCCCCGCCAGTGGGTCGAGGCGGAAGAACAGGTCACCCGCCAGAAAGGTAGCGGCACCGACCCGATTCCCTATCAGCAGGTAGAGGAACAGGACGAGAATCAGGATTTGAACCGATAGCCTGGCCCAGCGCCACCTACGCGACGTCTTTCGGGGAGCCAACCCGTACTGCTCCTATGCTGCTATCTCTTCGATCTTGATGCTGGACAGGTCCATGACGCCCAGCCCTCTCTCGGCACCGATGCGGACGATTGGCAGGTCCTCCCCCGTCATGCCGAAGAGAGTGGCGCCGTATGAATCCGCCGCCACGATGTCGTGGCTGGCAATAATGGTATCCATCTGCCTGACGTCGCTGAGGTTGCCTCCGCTGGGGCCATTCTTCATCAGAACACGGATGGCATCCACCACGACAAGATGAGGCCGCACCAGAGTGTTGAGGTCGACGACACGCTCGGACAGGCTGCTCGTGTGGTAGCTCGGCGCATTGTCCACCACGCCCAGCAGATTCTTCATACCCAGAGTCAGGATCGTGTTTCCATGGTCCTTGGCGATGGGCACATCTATAAGTACATCTGCCTTCAGAATGTCCCTGTACACACGGCAAGACCTGATGCTTCGGCCGTTCGGTATCGCCGTATCCTGGAACTTGACGCTGGCCATAACCTCCATTTCGCCGCCCACAGCCTCCACCGCCGCCTTTATGCCACTGTTCTTGTAGGCGTCTTCAGCGCTTCCGCTGAACGGGTGGTCCATCACGCGGACCCGGCTGGCCCCGGCACCCAGGCAGAGCGTGACCAGTGCGGCTACCACTTCAGGGTTGGTGGTGGCCGCGTACTCGGGCGTGCGGTTGCTCACACAGATGTTCGGCTTGACGATGACGTCATCACCCGGTTTGACAAACCGTCCGATCCCACCCAGGGCATCAACGGCCCTTTGCACCAATGTGGCCGGGTTGCCGCCCCTGGCCACGGACAGATAGGCCGTGCCAGCCGGTGGTTGAGGAGGAGGAGTGATATTGTCGGTCGGAGGCTGCAGCGTGTCATCTGGGGAGCAGCCGAGCAAAGATATGAAAGCAGCGGTCGCCAGCGCGCCTCCGCCTAGAGCGAGCATCTTATGCAGGAAATCGCGTCTGTCGATACCGCCCATCTTCGGTATGCCCTGAAACCTGAGCGACTGTCAGCGCACACACTGAGGTGCCTATGGCCTGATTGTACCCTCTGCCAGCCAAAAGGCAAAACGCATCCTTGCTGCAGGCGCCCACCGCCGTGCGAAGCCAGAGTGCAAGCACACATGGACTGTCTTTCCAGTGGAGCTGCGGCGATGTAGAATGGCACCACCTGCCCGCGCATCTCTCTGAGCAGCGTCAGGCTGCCACGGGTGAGGCAACGGCTGATACTGGCATACGATAGCTTTCAACCTGAAGTCAGGAGGTTCTGCGATGCGCGACAGAGTGCAGAAGGTCATTGACAGGCTGAGACCGGCGTTTGATCCCACCGAGGTGATACTGCTCAGCGTGAAGGATGGAATTGTCAGAGTGCAGGTCTTTGCGCCCGGATGCCATGGCGGCCCGCCCAAGGAGGCGACCGTGGCCATACTGGAAGAAGAACTGAAGGAAGAGATCCCCGAGATCAAGGAGGTGGTGGCCGACTAGGCTTGGAAACGCCCCTCCATTACCCTGTCTCCGCATGTTGCCGCCGGCGCCTTTCGTGATAGCGGAGAAAACGATCCATGGCCAGAGCTGCCTTCGGAATGGAATCGTAGACCGGCAGTCCTGCCTTTTGACACTTCTCCCGCAGCCGTGCCATTCTCTCGAACTCTCCCGCACTGCAAATGCTGTGGAGTATGACCGCAGCGGGCTTGCCCACGTCGCGCTGGGCTCTAAGAAGCGAATCGAGGAACATGTCCGGCCAGTAGACGTACGGCGATTCTGCGAAGGGCCAGGCGGAATTGCTAATGCTCACCTGGGCCACCAGCAGGTCAAAACCCGGGTTGGCCATGAGGCTGCGCATAATGGCGTGGTGCCCCTCTGGCGACGTGACGTTGGTGATGTCAAATGGATTTCGCAACATCATACCTGCGTCAGTGCTGGAGAACTTCGCCACCAGCTCGAGGAGATCAGCCTGTTCCCTCGGCGCCAACTGCGGCAGTTCGAAGCCGGCCCGGATGTAGTCGTCCGCGGTCAGGACGCTGAAGCCGCCATTGCTGCCGCAGATGACCGCCCTTCTGCCCCGCGGCGGCACCATGTACGAGAAGGTCACCAGCATGTCCGCCATCTCATCCAGGCTGTAGACGCGAACAGCACCGGCCTGGTTTAAGAGGCCCTCCCACGACTCGCCGGTTCCCGCCAGGGACCCAGTGTGTGATGAAGCGGCGACTGCGCCGGCAGTGGTGTACCCACCCTTGAGTATGACTACCGGCTTGAGGGCGCAGAGATCCCTCAGCACGCGGCGGAACCGCCGACCGTCCTTGACGCCCTCGATATAGGCAGCGACTACCTCGGTCTCATTATCAGTTGCGAAGTACTCCAGCAGATCGCATTCGTCGACGTCGCACGCGTTGCCGTATGAGACGGCCTTGCTGAAGCGAACGCCGCGGTGCCCGGCTGCCCGGATCAGGTAGATGGCGTTGCCTCCGCTCTGGCCGATGAAGCCAACGTTCCCCGCCTCCTTGGGGAAATCAGCGGCGAAGGAGAGGCCGATCCGGGGGCAATAGAGGCCAAGGCAGTTGGGGCCCAGCAGCCGGACGTCGGTGGCCTGCGCCACCCGCAAGAGTTCCAGTTCTAGGTCTCTCCCCTCGCTCCTGCCGGACTCGGAGTAGCCAGCAGTGAAGAAGGAGACGATCCTGGCTCCTTTGGCCGCGCTGTCCTTCACCAGTTGGGGCGTGAAGCGCGCTGGTATGCAGGAGATGACGTAGTCCACCGTGCCAGGGATGTCCGCAATGTGGCGGTAGACCTTGAGCCCGCGGACCTCGCCTCCGGCAGGGTTCAAGGGATAGATGGGGCCCTGGAATCCAGCGTCCTGCAGGCACTGCACGAAGGCATGACCGATGTTGTATTCCGCAGAGGCGCCAGCGATGGCCACCGAGGAGTGCTCAAAGAAGGAGTCGTCGATCTTACTCATTCAGATTGAGGCCGCGGCTGGGTGATCTACGAGAGCAGATATCCCCCGTCCACCACCAGCGTGGTTCCCGTGACGTAGTTTACGGCGTCGCTGGCGTAGAAGAGTGCCACCTTGGCAATGTCGTCCGGCTCCCCGGGCCGGCCCAGGGGCCAGCGGGTCTCGAACTTCTTGAGCATTTCCTTCGGGTCCTTGCCGGCAGCCTCCTGCTCCATCCTGAGTTTCTCCGAGCCCGACGTCCAGATGCTGCCAGGAGCGATTGCATTCACGATTATGCCGTAAGGCGCCCATTCCAGGGCCAGCGCCTTGGTGAGGGACATGACTCCCCCCTTCGAGGCGTTGTAATGCGCTACGTCACCCATCGGATGCACCGCATCAATGGAGGCCAAATTGATGATCCTGCCGCCGTGCTTGGCCCTGACCATTTCGCGTGCCGCCGCCTGGGAGAAGAAGAATGTGCCCTTGAGGTTTATATCCAGCACCCTGTCCCACAGCTCCTCGGTGGTATCGAGGGCTTTGGAGATGGGATATATCCCGGCGTTGTTCACCAATATGTCCAAGCTCCCGAAGGCCTGCACAGTCGCCTCGACCACCTTCTTGGCGTCAGCCAGGCTGCGGATGTCAGCCCGGATGGCCTCCGCCTTGCCTCCCTTCTCTTTGACCCGTTGCACCACCTTGCTGGCCGCGTCCATATCGATGTCCACAATCATGACTCCAGCGCCAGCTTCCGTCAGGCGCATGACAATAGCCCTGCCTATGCCCATGGCGCCGCCGGTGACAATGGCTCCCTTGCCGGTGAGATCAAAGATTTCTGCGATCGTCTTCTTGGCCATGTACGCTCCCCCTTCTAGGCTTCTGCAGTGTATTGACATATATGTTAGCACGCACACGGTCAGGGAGGCCAACGGGAAAGCGTTGGCATTTGTTTGACTCCTGGCCTGCATTCTCGGGCGAAGAACCAAACCCAAATGGGTAGCCCTCCTCGCTCGAGAGGTCATCGGGAAGTCAATTGCTAGCCATGTGTTTGGTGAATGTGTAACCAGTATGTCGAGCTTGTTCCCGAAGTTCTCTCTTCCTCAATGGGAGATGACGGAAGAGGGCGACAAGACTCGCGGAAGCACGCTTCTGCATTCGCCAATACGTGGCCCCTCGGCGGCGCGTTTCAACCCGATCACAAAACTGCTACCATATGTGACGGGGTGACTCTCCGTGGGTGATCAGACCATCAAGAAGACCTATTGTCAGTACTGCAGCAACCTCTGCGGAGTGCTCGTGACCGTCGAAGACGGAAAGGTGGTCAGCGTCAGGGGCAATCCCGACAACCCGTTGAGCCGCGGGTTTGTCTGCGAGAGAGTCCGCCTCGCTCCCCAGTGGCTCTACCATCCCGCTCAACTGATGCACCCGTTGAAGCGGGCTGGCAGCCGTGGCGAGGGGAAATGGGAGAGGATAAGCTGGGACCAGGCTTTCAGCGAGATCGGGCAGAAGCTGCTGGAGCTCCGAAATGAGCACGGCGGCGAGACGCTGGGTTTCTTCGAGGGCACGTACCGGGGCAACGACTACTGGCCCCGAGGCCGCTTCGCCACCCTCTTCGGCAACCCTCACAACATCTTTGCGCCCGGCATTATCTGTGGCATTAATGACATGGCCATCAACATGGCCGTCATGGGCGATGTCACTACCTATGCCATCGAGATGTCCAATTCCCGGTGCGTCGTCTATTGGGGGTCTGACCCGTCCGAGTCGAACATGCGCGGCTGGGCGGGACTTCTCAAGAAGAAGCGAAAGGGTGATCTCAAAGTCATCGTCGTTGATCCCCGCCAGACCAAGACAACGGAGGTGGCCGATATCTGGCTGAGGCTGAGGCCGGGCACAGATACCGCGCTGGCGCTGGCCTGGCTGAACGTCATCATAAATGAGGGCCTCTACAAGAAGGATTTCGTCGCGGAATGGACAGTCGGCTTTGACCGCCTCAAAGCGCGCGTCCAGGAATATCCACCCGAGCGCGTGGCTGAAATCACCGGCGTCCCGGCGGACAAGATCATCGAAGCCGCGCGAACGTACGCTACCCATGGGCCGGCGTGCATGCCGTACGGAGTGGCCATTGACCAACTGGGGTTGAACGGCACCCGCGCGGAGCAGTGCAAGATCGCGCTCCGCGCCATTACTGGCAACCTGGGTGTCCTCGGCGGCCACCTGATCACCCGCCCCGGCGAGCCGACGAACGGCGGCAAGTTCATCACCGAGGCCGAATTGAGCCTGATGAACCTTCTGCCGATGGAGCAGCGACGCAAGCAGATGGGCTTCGACATCTGCCGGCTGGTCTCCTTGAACGGTTGGAGTTTGATGGAACCCCACCTCCAGCGGGTCTACGGCGTCCCCGCGCCCGTGACCGTCCAGATTCAGGCGCACACCACTATGCTCTGGCGGTCCATCCTGACGGGCAAACCATACCCAGTGAAGGCCCTTATTGCCTGGGGCTCCAATCCTCTCGCATGGGCGGGAAACACCCGGTTGGTCTTTGAAGCCTTGAGGAGCGACAACCTTGAGCTTCACGTAGTGCAGGAGCTGTTCATGACTCCTTCGGCGCAACTAGCGGACTATGTTCTGCCGGCCGCCAGTTGGCTGGAGAGGGACCTCTGCACCAACATGATGGATTTCGGCAGCCTCGTCCGCGCTGGTGAGAAGGCCATCCTGCCCATGGGAGAGCGGCTGGATATCTACGAGTTCTTCCGCGGACTGGCGCTAGCCGTGGGTCAGCAAGAGCACTGGCCGTGGAAGACAACTGAGGAGGTCAGCGACTACCGTCTGAGGCCGATCGGTTTGACCTTCAGAGAGCTCGTCGAGAAGTATGCGGCTTTTCCCGATAGACTAGACATGCAGCCCTGGAAGAAGACGGGCTTCCCCACCCCGTCAGGGAAGATCGAGCTTTACTCCAGTATTCTGGAGAAGCTCGGCTACGACCCGTTGCCCTACTACGAGGAACCTCCTGAAAGCCCCTTGAGAGTCCCCGATGTAGCCAGAGAATTCCCGCTCATCCTGAACACAGGGGGCAACTTCATGCCCATGTTCCATTCCGAGTTCATGCATCACGGAATGGGTGGCAGGGAGAAGCACCCCGACCCGCTCATGGACATCCATCCGGAGACTGCCGCCAAGCTGGGGATCGCCGACGGGGACTGGGCCTGCATCGAAACCCGGCGGGGATGGATCAGGCAAAGGGCAAGATACAATGCGGGCATGCTGCCCAACGTGGTCAACTGTCAGGCCAGCTGGTGGTTCCCGGAGTACCCGGCGAACGAGCCAGAATTCAGCGGCGTCTTCGAGTCGAACGCCAATGTCCTGACTCTAGACGACCCGGAATGGTGTGACGAGCTCTCGGGCGGCTGGTGCGACCGGGCCCTCGCGTGCCGAGTATTCAAGGCCTAGGCTGCGGCGGATTTCGGGCGCGCATGTTCCGGCTGCCGGCCCGCTACAAACCATACGCGCACGGAGCTTCGTCTCGGTTTCTCCTTCCTGTCGAGGCTAGCCCAGCAAGCCATTTCGCGGAGGCCGGCCTTCCTCAGGCATTGCCGGACCTCCTTAAGAGTGTATCCGCGCTCGCGGTGGATCTCGTCCACCCTCACCCACCCCTCATCCTCTCTGGAGAACCCCATGATGTGAAGGCTGGCTATCCTAGCAGCCGGATCATACTTGGGAACGGATGCGAGAAAGACGTCGCGCGAGTCGAGATGTACGTAGCAGGGCTCGCTGATCCACTCCGTAGAGAGAGCGCGAATAGTGTTCATATCGAAGATGAAGATGCCGCGCTGGTCGAGGACACGTGATACGCCGGCGAAAGTCCGTACCAGATCCCCGATCTCCAGAAGGTAATTCAGGCTGTCAAACCAGCAGGTGACTAGGTCGAATTTGCCACGGAGGTGGAGCGAACGCATATCCTGCTGGAGAAGGAGAATGTCGAGACCCTCCTTCTCCGCCCGCTCTCTCGCGATGTCCAGCATCTCGGGGGACAGATCGATTCCGGTTACTGCCAACCCCCTCTTGGCCATGGCCACGGCAAACGTGCCCTCCCCGCAAGCCAGGTCCAGTAAGTTCCGAGGCCACAGGCCAAAATGTTCCAGCACACCCGGCAGCATGCTGGCCATCCTGCTGCTATAGCGCGGCCAGTCGCCGCGCGCGTAGAATCTGGCGAAGTCCCTGTACATGATGCTGGAGGTCAATCCAAGTGGCCTTCTCAGCCAATCGCCGCGAGAGGAAGCGGGCATGCCTCGTGTCCGACTGATGTGACGCCCGGCATGACCGCCGAGTTGTAGTGCATCACAGCAGTCCTGACCGACAACACTCCATTACGCGTGGCCGTAACGCACCTTGCCAAGTGAACGCCTTGTTGTACGGCTCCGCGTCACGGCAACCTCCCTAACCAACCACTCACCCACTTCTTCAAGCGTGCCGGCGAAATACCTGTCTCTGGCGAGCTCCCTAGCGACCATTCGCGCCGTCTCCGACAGGCGCAAGACAGCGGTCATCCCGACCTGAGGCAATCAGGAATACCACCGGAGGGTGGAAGATCAGCAGAAGATCAGAGATCCCTATCTCTTCTTCTGACGCTTTTCGTCCTCTTTGATCAGCCGTTCTTTGCCTTCCTCGACGGTGTCTACAAACTGCACGCCTCTGCCAAACAGCTGCGCCACAGCCTTTTGCAGTCCGGTCAGCCCCACCACGACATTGGCCCTGTCCGGTATGCCGGCTTCCTTGGTGGCGTTGACAACTTCCTTGGATTTGTCAACCACAGCTTTTGTCATGTCAATTCCCGCCACGTTTACCAGCACCAAAGCCCCTTCCTTCTCCTTGAGAATCTCCTGCTTCATCTCCTCCATGGCCTCAATGTACTGGGCTTCGCTCAGGCCAGGGCCGTTCACAAACAAGATCCGCTTGCCTTTGTGCTCTATCCACTGTGCGTATTTTGCCAAGCCGAACCTCCTTCCCCAACTCGACAACGGGCTGATCAAATTCCCGGTGTATCTCTCCTCTCGCCATCACCAGTCACACAGGACGGAAGCATCCACCGCTGCGGGGTGCACCCCCGATCTGTCAAGACAGGCAATCCACGATGCTGCTCCTGGGTTTCCGTCACGTCGGCGAAGGCGGGGTGTTCTGCGCTGGCTGCGACCTAGTCATTGGATTGCACCCCGCGAATCAGACATCGCTGCTCACGTCGCGGGGAGAAGAGGCTAGTCTGCACGAATCTCTGCTGCTCAAGCTGCGGAATCTGCATCGGGCGTCTACAGGAAGTCACGCCCCGCAACGCTTCCGCCCTTGGCCCGGGCAAACGCTGGCTGCTGCTTGCTCCGATCGTTGTGATTTCACGCAGGTCTAGCCGCGCTTCTCGTCTTGCTTCACCAGCCACTCCTTGCCCTCGTCCAGTGAGCTGGCAAAGTGCACTCCTCTCCCAAACAACTGCGCCACTGCCCTCTGGAGACCGGTGAGACCTACCACAACGCTGGGCCCATCCGGAATGCCTTCGGCCGCCGTGGCAGCGGCCACTTCCTTGGCCTTGTTTGTTGTCTTCGTGGTCATTTCGGTTCCGGTCGCGTCTACTAGGACCATGGTACTCTTCCGCTCTTTCAAGAGCGCCTGTTTCAGTTCCTCCTGAGCTACCATGTACTCCGCCTCGCGAAGTCCTTTGGCGTTGAGGAAGAGTATCCTCTTCCCTTTGTGGGTTATCCATTGCACATACTTGGCCATCCTGACTCCTTCCTGGTTCTCAAATCACAACCCACAGTCAGCCGCGCCGGCTCACCTGGCACGCTTCAAAAGAGGTACCCGCGGAGAGCCCGCAGATTCACGGGCTCTCCGCAACCACACCAGCCAAAGAAGAGCACGCTCTCGGAGGGGGAAATCCGTTTTCTTGGACCAAGCGGCATAACCTACGTGCCGTGTTCAGTCTCTGCTATTCTTCCTTTTCGTATTTGAACGAGAGTTTGATCTTCGTTCGATACGCGCGGACTTTGCCATCGTCGATCTGCATGTCCATCTCGACAACCTCGGCAATCCGAAGATCGCGAAGGGTCTTGGCCGCTTGCTCAACAGCGGCGGCGCCAGCCTTCTCCCACGATTCCGTGCTCGTCCCAACGAGCTCGATCACCTTGTACACGCTGTCTGCCATGATATCCTCCTTCTTTGCCACCCAGCCCCGTCTGCCAAGGCAGGGGAGTGGCTAATGATGTGCTCTTTGCTCAACCTTGCCGTAGACCCCAATCCCGGACTGACGTCGTGAGAAACACTCGATCACGCACTTTCGCTCCGAGGGAAACCGACACGCACCTCACATCACTGCAGCCAATATCTGTCTCCCGAAGGTTTGGAGTCTGAACAGCTATTCGGTTTCAGCTAGTCTGCCGATAGACAGAGTAGTGAAGTCGATGCCCCCAAAGACTAACGAGACATACCGCGGCCGTCAAGATCAGCCGCCACCAGCGCGCAGCCGCATGATTGGCAGCGGCGCCATGAAGATGTACATAACCTAGTCAGCGAAGCAGGCTTTCGCTCATCCGCCGCGCGCTTCGCCGCCTGTCAGGTCTTGATGCTAATGCTAATGATATATGCCACCCAAGGGACGATCCACTACGTCCGCATGGCGAGCCCCTACAGCGCAGTCACCGGCCATGCAGCCGTGCAGGGCAATGAAGGCTACTAGATCCTAGGCTTTGCCGATTCTGAATACCTTCGTCCCGCAGGACGGGCAGGTGCCGCTCACCGCAGGCCTCTTGTTCTTCAAAGTGACCTGCTTCGCGTTGCTGATCTGCACCTTCTTCTTGCACTTCACGCAGTAGGCCTGGGCCATCTCTTCTCCTCCTCTTAGCGTTCATTGTGTCTCGTTCGCTCAAACGTGCTCACGAGTACACTGTGCGAATGATATGCACAAGATTCGCGCTTTGTCAAGAGGGGGGCAGCACGATTTCTTCAGGATTCTGGCCACGCTCCCGCCGCTAGCAGGAACCCTGCCACCGCGGACGATAGGCGCTATGGTGGCGCCGTCTGCTTCAGACGCCACCCATTTTGAACACGCTCGAGTTCCTGAGGCAACTGAGCCCAAGAGATGCTCCGCCGAAGAATGGCGCGGCGACTGGATCGGCAGCGTCACCCCACCGTCAGCTGAGGTGTTTGCCTACGCTCCAGGCTTTCCCCACCACTTCCCCCAACCCCTGGTACCGCGCCGCGGGGCTGGTGACGTACACCAGCGGTTTGATCTTGTCCACATCCGGCTTGCCTCCCGTCAGGCACTCCTCGGAGACATGCGTTTCTTCGATGCGCCCGATGACCAGCGCATGGCTGCCCGAGTTCAGCGTTTGCACTACGCTGCACTCCAGATTCACCGGGAACTGTCTGATAAGCGGCGCACTGCCCAGCTTGCCATAGAAGACGTCAAAGCGACAGGTGTGCACTTTGTCAGTCTTGGAGCCGGAGACGGTGCCGCAATAGTCGGTCTCCTTGACCAATTCGACCGAAGGGATATTCACCGAGAACGTCTGGCTCTGCTTGATTCCCTTCAGCGTGTGCCTGACGTGCCGGATAGCCACTGAGATCATAGGGGGTTCGCCACATGCGATACCGCCCCAGGCGACCGTCATGAAGTTCGGCGTACCGTTCACATTGGCGCCAACAAGCAGCGCCGGCATCGGGTAAAGGAGCGTCTGTGGTCCCAGAGTGACTTTGCCCATCAGTATTCCTCCTGCAGCGGCCTGGCGAGAATCACTCCCAGCGGAACAGCCAGAGTGAGGCCAGCGCTGCTACCACCGTCACGCCGATAAGAATCAAGAAGGCATCCCAGTCCCAACCGTAGCCCAGCCAGGGGTCTTGGATCAGCCGTATCACGTAGAAGAGGGGCATCGCCTGCCCGGTCTTCTCCATGGCTTCGCTCATCAGTTCGGGAGGCGGCCCCGCACCAGACAACATCAACATCACGATGAACAGGATCAGGCCCAGCCCCTGGGCGGCCCGTGTAGTCGGAAGCAGAGCACCCAGGAGAATCCCGATGGCCGCGAAAGCGACGACGCTGGGCAGGAAAGCGGCTGTCACCAGCCCCGGCGACACTGGGGATTTGACATCAAAGGCGACCATCGACACCGCTACGAGCAAGAGGCCACCCAGAGTGGCAATGATCAGACTCACCAGTACCTGGGCACCGAAGATGCTCCAGAGGTGCATGGGCGAGGCCCGGAAGCGACGCAGCACGCCCCGCTCCCGGTACTTGGCAAAGTGGACCGGCAGTCCCACCACGCCGATGGAGGCAATGACGAGGCCAATGTAGGCCGGCGTGTAGTAGTCCATCGGTTTGGCATCACGAAACTCCTCGCTGGGGATGTTCTGGAATACACCGCCAAGAACGAAAAGGAAGATGAGCGGCAGGGCAAACGTGAATACCATGGTCACCGGCTCGCGGACAAAGAGCTTGAGCTCTATCCAGGTCATCTTCAGCAGAGTCCGCATGCGCCGGTCCTAGTCCTGAATGGTGTGGCCGGTGATAGAAAGAAAGACTTCTTCCAGTGAGGGCTGTTCCAGGCGCAGGTCAGTGGGCAAGGCGCCGTGCTCGACCAGGGCAGCAGCCACCCGCGCCAGCACCGGGCCGGTGCCTTCGACTTCGACGCGCGGCCCGTGTCGCTTCACGTGTGATACGTTGGGAACGTCTTGGAGCCAGGACAGATCCGCCTGCTCGCTGCTGAACACGACACGCACATGGCCAGCATAGGTCGCGATGAGCCCTTGCGGCGTGTCCAAAGCAATCAGCCTGCCGCGGTCCACAACACCCAGACGGTCACAAAGGCGCTCCGCTTCGTCCATGAAATGGGTGACCATCACCACCGTGGTCCCCCGGTCTCGAATAGCCCGGATCAGGTCCCAGGCAGTGTGCCGGGCCGCCGGATCAAGCCCGGACGTCATCTCATCCAGGAACACCACCCTGGGGTTGTTCGCCAGCGCCAGAGCCACAAACAAGCGCTGGCGCTGGCCACCGGACAGCCTCGAGAAGGTCGAGTTGCGTTTCTCCGTGAGTCCCCACTGCTCCATGGTCATCCGCCAGTCCGGCGAGTTGGGCATGAACGACGAGAAGAGATCGAGAGCCTCCCATACCCGCATCCGGTCAGGGAGGGCCGAATCCTGGAGCTGCGAACCTATTAGCCGGCGAAGTTCCCTGCCGTCGGACTGCGGGTCCAGCCCCAGGACGCGGAGCCTGCCCGCGTCCGGACGGCGCAGCCCCTGCAGGCACTCGACGGTCGTCGTCTTGCCTGCTCCGTTCGGACCGAGAAGACCGAATATCTCACCCTCGGCTACCTCAAACGAGATGTCATCCACCGCTACCGTGGGCCCGTACGCCTTCCGCAGGTGTTCGACTTCGATGATCTTCTTCATGCCGGCTCTCCGCATCTGATGACCTTGATTATATCAACATCAACCGTTAGCCCGGGTCACCGCGTGCCCCGAGAAGCGAACGCCTAGCGGGCACTGCCCTGTTTCCGACTGTCGCTTGCTGAAGCCATCGGGATCGGCGAGAATAGGTGCGGAGCAATCGGGGAATGTACCATGAGTATCGGCCTTGGCTAGAGGAACTTGGTTTTGAAGTAGACAGGTTGGAGCTTCTGCCAAGAGACATGGTGCATGAAGGGAAGAACGCTCTTGCCGCATGGCTTTGAAATACCTGGCTGCCCTACACACAAAGTGCCACAACCGCCTAATGAAGAATTCAAACGTGAGATCGTGGCGGCCCGTGCCCGGATTGGGCCACCAGAGGCGGACGGCGGCATCCACTTCACGACGGTGCGGCTGGAAGTGCAAGTGGCGAAAGGGAGGGCGTGACGGATCCGGCGGCAATGAAACCCCTTGGCCTAGCCCTGATTGACTACCGTAGAGGCAGCAAGTCAGCTTCCATCACCATCATCCGTGACGACGGACTGGAAGTAGATGTGCCCGTGAGTAGCTTCTTCCGAGGCCCGGAGGATCTCACGGTTCTGGAAAGAATGGCACTGGATCGATGCCGAGACCATGTTCTGGACGTCGGGGCCGGATCCGGCCACCACTCTCTTGTCCTCCAGAAGAGGGGATTACCAGTCTGCGCCATCGACATATCCGCAGAGGCGGTCCAAGTCATGCGCGATGCTGGCGTTGCTGACGCGCGCGAGGTCAATGTCTTCCAGCTCGTTGGCAGCCGTTTTGACACCATCATCATGCTGGGCCACGGCATAGGCATGGCTGAAGACATCAACGGCCTGCGTCGGCTTCTCAAGCATCTGGCTGCATTGCTGAGACCTGAGGGCCAACTACTGGCGGACTCCGTCGACCCTCGAGCAACCGGGGAGCCGCAGCATCTCGCATACCATGAGGCCAACCGCAAAGCCGGACGCTACCCTGGTGAGACCCGGCTGCGTCTCCGGTTCAAGGGCCAAACGGGACCCGAATACGGCTGGCTGCTGATTGACCCGGAGACGCTCGCTGCGGAGGCATCGGCGTTGGGCTGGACAACCGAAGTAATCCACCAGGAGGCCGACGGCAACTACTTGGCGCGCCTCATAAGGGCCAAGGCTGTCAGCAGAGGTAGTATCCTCCCTCATAAGCAACCACACCGAACCTAGCGAGGAGTCGGCTCACCATGGAAGATCCCCGAACACTCACGAGCTACTGCGGTCTGTATTGCCGGGACTGCATCCCTGCCAACAGGCGACTGTTCGCCCTGGCTGCCGAACTGGAGAGCCAGCTGGCAGACCTCCACTTCAAGGAGTACGCCGCTTTCAAGGCCAAGCGCGAAGCCGTATTCGGTGACTACCAGGCGTTCCTCAGAGTGCTTCAGGCCATCCGCGGATTGGAGTGCATGACGCCGTGCCGCACGGGCGGCGGCAAGGACACATGTACGGTGAGGGATTGCGTCCAAAGGCGGAACCTCCTCGGCTGCTGGGAATGCGCCGAGTACGGCAGCTGTGAGCTGCTCGGTCCTCTCAAGAGATTCCACCCGAATCTGGAACATCACCTTGAGCTGATTCGCCGGGAGGGCATCAACGGCTGGAGCGCAAAGCGAAAGGGGCACTACCCTTGGCACTAATGCCACCAGGGCCTGGCAACACGCCCCAAACCGGGAAAGGTCTATAATAGAGCGCCAAGGGCCCCAAGTTGACGCTTCGGCCCGCTCGAAGCCCGCGCGGGAACGGCCAAGTCCCTGCCATCGCCGGTCGAGACCGGGGCCATAGGGGGAGCAACAACATGGCACAAGGATACGAAATCAACGACATGGCCAAGGAGGAGTCCTGGCGCATGTTCCGCATCCTGGGCGAGCTGGTCGAGGGATTCGACAAGCTGTCCGGAGTCGAACCTGCGGTCACCATATACGGCTCCGCCAGGCTGAGGCCTCATGACAAGTTGTTCGGTCAGACAGAAGAGATCGCCCGGCGCTTGGGAGAGATGGGCTTCTCTATCATCACCGGAGGCGGTCCGGGTGTAATGGAAGCCGCAAACAAGGGTGCCCGCGAAGCAGGAGTCCTCTCCATTGGCCTCAACATCGTCCTGCCGGCGGAACAGTTGTGCAACATCTACGCCAACAGGACCATCACGTTCAACCATTTCTTCGTCCGCAAAGTGATGCTGGTGAAGTATGCGACCGCCTTCGTCATCATGCCAGGCGGTTTGGGCACTCTCGATGAACTCACCGAAGTGCTCACGCTGATGCAAACGAAGAAGATAAAGCCGTTTCCCGTGATACTCTTCGACAGCCGTTTCTGGCAGGGATTCCTGGAATGGTTGCGCCACGAAGTGCTGTCGAGAGCCTTCATCGACGAGGACGACCTGCATCTGCTGCGTCTGTGCGACGAACCGGCTGAGGTCGCCGAGGCTGTGCAGAGATGGTATGTCAAGCATGAGATACTTGGCCGCAGGGCAGTCCCAGTCAAGTAGCACCATGCCGGCGTCCGAATTAAACGGAGGGATAACCCCCGAACATTCTGATACAATAGCTCGGTTGCGGTTGACTATGCAGGAAGGTGAGGGAACGGATGGGTAGAATCGCCATCGTCACTGACAGCACATGCTGTCTGCCGGCGGAGCTGGTCGCAAAGTACTCCATTCACGTCGTTCCCTTGCTGATATGCATTGGCGGCAAATCTCACCGGGACAATGTGGACATCACCCCGCAAGAGGTATACCGGATCATGCGGCGCGACGAGGATCTGCCCACGACTTCGGTCCCGACTCCGGACGCCTTCTCAAAGGCCTTCGTAGCTGCCGGCAAGGAAGCCGAAGGCATAGTCTGCATCACTCTGACGAGTCTCCAAAGCAAGACCTACGAAACCGCCGTGCTGGCGAAGAAGATGGCCGAGGAGGCGATGCCGCGCACGCCCATCGAGGTCATCGATAGCCGGGCAGTGTCCGGCGCCCTGGGGTTCACGGTGCTGGAGGCCGCCCGCGCGGCCGAGGCGGGCGCGGGGATCAAAGAGGTTTCTGCCGCAGCCCGTCAGACCATAGCGAGAGTGAATTTCTTGGCAATGGTGGATACGCTGCACTTCCTGGCCCGGACCGGGCGTATCGCCCGCGCGGCGGCCTGGGCAGGCGCGGTCCTCAACATGAAGCCCATCCTCGAACACTCCACGTCAGTCGGCGAGACAACTCCTTTCGCCCGGCCCAGAAGCAAGGCAAGAGCAGTGGAGATCATACTGCAGACCATGACAGAACGCGTTGGAGACTCCCCAGTTCATGTGTTAGTGCACCACGCTGATGAACTCGAGGAAGGCGAGAAGTTCAAGTCTGAAATCGCCCGCCGGTTCAGGTGCGCCGAGATATACCTCACCGAGTTCACGCCCATCATGGGGGTCCACGCCGGCCCCGGCGTCCTGGCCGTCGCCTTCTGGAAAGAGGGGGACGGGCCAACTGTTCACCGATGACGCTGGCTCCCGGTCCGGCTCCGAGTACCACCACACCCCCATGTGCCCACAGACGAAAAGAGCGGAGGCGAGTCTGAGACTCGCCTCCGGAAGGCTCCACGCTAATGCCGGAATCCGCTAGGCACGCCAGGTGCCGGGCAAGCCCTTGGGCTGAAACCTCCTCTTCAGAGGACCTTTCTCGTTGCAGACACAGTACACCGGCCCGCCGTTCATAACCGCGACACACCGGTTACAGTGGTCGCAATCAGAAGCTGTGACCTCAGCCCTTTGCCACTTCTTCACGATGTCCGGGTCCTTGATTATCGCCCGGCCGATCTCCACAAACTCGAATCCCGCGTTCATGGCCTTGTCTAAGTCGTCGAGAGAGCAGATACCACCGACCAGGACCACCGGTATCTTGACGGCCTTCAGTATCTTAAGAGCGTCCTCCATCAGGAAGAGGTCCTCGTAGTGGAATTCCTGACACATGAAGCGGCCAAAGAAGACCAGCCCGAACTTGCGCATGAAGCTCTTGTCGGCAGCTGCAAACTCCAGGATGGGCAGGTTTCCACGCATCATCATGAAGGGAGTTTTGGAGGTGAAACCGCAGCTTGGCACCAAGGCGCTGGCTCCCTCAGCCTCAAAGCGCTTGGCGATCTGCACGGCGTCTTCAATCTCGATGCCGCCCTTGATGCCATCAGTCATGTTCATCTTGACCATCACGGGGAAATCCGGCCCCATGGCCTGTCTGACCGCCCTGACCACTGCAGCGGGGAAACGCATGCGGTTCTCCAAGGAGCCGCCGTAGTTGTCGGTCCTCTTGTTGGTATACGGGGACAGGAACTGGCTCAGCAGATAGCCATGGCCTGAATGGATCTCGACAGCGTCGAACCCGGCTTCCCTGGCCATCACCGCTGCGTCCGCAAACTGCTTAATCACCTGGTTGATGTCGGCCTCGGTCATGGGCTTGGGGAAACTAATGCGGAAAAGGTTGAATTTCCGCGAGGCGCCTACCGGCTGAAACCCGGTGTCGGCCTTGCTGGCGAAGTACCCGCAGTGACCCAGCTGAATTGAAGCGGCGCCGCCCTCTTTGTGAACCGCATCCGTCAACCGCCGCAGGTCGGGCAGGATCTCCTTTCGCATCCACATTTCGTGCCCGTAGGCGCGGGCAGCCTCGGACACCGAGCAATACGACACGGTGGTCATGGCCGCACCACCCGCAGCCACCTTGCGGTGGTGCTCAATTAAGAGATCGGAGCAACTTCCGTTCTCGCACATACCCTCGAAGCAACCGGCCCTGATAATCCGGTTGCGCAGCGTCAGGCCGGCGATCTTCCCCGGTGTAAAAGCCTTTCGCGTCTCCACAGGCGCCTTTGCCATATGCACTCCTTTTTCAGTCCCCCGTTTGTCGGGACCACGCTAGGATTATCGTCCTCCCCCGACGATTCGAGACATTATAGCCCAGCCCTCAAGAGCGGGCAATTCTTGAACAGAGTGCATTTCCGGCCTCGCAAATTGACACTGGCCACGCGTAACCCGTAGAATTCTGCTTTGGCCGTGACATAAGCGGACCGTACGCGCCTAAGCACAGAACACGCCATCGGAAGGAGGAACCCCTGGTGAACTACAGCAACCTCTTGATAGAGAAGAAGAAGGGGGCTGCCTGGCTGACCATCAACCGGCCGGACGCCATGAACGCCCTGGACCCGGAGACACACAGGCAGTTGCAGAGCTGCTTGTCAGAACTGGACAAAGACCCAGAAGTCAGAGTGATTGTGATCACGGGAGCCGGCAAGGCCTTCAGCGCCGGCGGTGACCTGAAGTGGACTCTCGCTCACCAGGACGATCCCATAGCCGTTGCCGAGTACGGCCAGATGTTCCACGACACGTTCTATCTGATGGAGCACATGAGTAAGATCAACATCGCCATGATCAACGGGCATGCTTTGGCCGGAGGACTGGAACTGGCAGAGGCCTGCGATCTGGCCTATGCTGCCGACGATGTGAATATCGGCGATCAGCATGCCTCGATCGGCCTGATACCCAGCGGCGGCGGTTCACAGCGTCTGCCCCGGCTGATCCCTCTGAGAGTGGCGCGGGAGCTCATGTTCACGGGCGACTGGATGACGGCCAAGGAGGCGGAGAGGTGGGGCATCATCAACAAGGCCGTGCCGCGGGAGAAGCTCCGCGAGTACGTCGAAGGCGTGGTGGACAAGCTGGTGCAACGGAGCCCCATGGCCTCCAAGTACATCAAGTACTCCATCAACCGCGGCATGCAGGTTGATCTTTACACCGGGATTGAGATCGAGAAGGCGGCCTCACGGGCCCATTTCCAGACGCAGGACGCCAAAGAAGGGCTGAGGTCCTTCCAGGAGAGGAGGAAGCCCAACTTCCCGGGCAAGTAGTTGCACAGTATGCTCTGCTAGCCACGACGGAGGATAGCCCTCCAAGGGCCGTTTTGGATTCACGCCTCCGCGGGAATGACAGAACAGAGGTGTCCGCCCGAGGCGGACCGGGGGCTGGGGGTGTCCCCCAGGCTCTTTCTCCTGCCCCCAAGAGTGGGGGCCAGGGGGTTGAAAAGGAAACAACATGTTCAAACCGGTCAACAGCAAGGTCAGCTTCCCCGAACTGGAGAGGCAGGTTCTGGCCTTCTGGAAGGAGAATAATATCCTCCAGAAGACCAACGAGGTCCGCCGAGACGGGCCTGAGTTCGTGCTGTATGACGGTCCGCCGACGGTGAACGGTAATCCCGGCATTCACCACGTGCTATCCCGCATCTACAAGGATGTCATCCCCAGGTACAAGACCATGAAGGGGTACCGCATCTTCCGCAAGGCGGGGTGGGACACCCACGGCCTGCCCGTTGAGCTGGAGATCGAGAAGGAACTGAAGTTCACCAACAAGGCCCAGATCGAAGAGTACGGCATCGCCAAGTTCAACGCCAAGTGCCGCGAAAGCGTCCTACGCTATCTCAGGAAATGGGAGGACCTGACCGACCGCATCGGCTTCTGGCTCGACATGGAGCACCCGTACATCACGTTCGAGCCAGCCTACGTGGAGTCCTGCTGGTGGATCATCAAGCAGCTCTGGGACCGGGGCCTGATCTATCAGGGCTACCGCGTGACCCCCCACTGCCCCCGCTGCGGCACGTCGCTGAGTTCCCACGAGGTGGCCCTGGGTTACCAGGACGCCGAGGATCCCTCGATATACATCCGCTTCCGGCTGAGCCAATCCCAGAACCCCGAGGTCAAGTCCCTGGCGAAGCTGGGTTGGAATGCCCAGACGAAGAAGTGGGAACAGGAAGTTCCTTCCCTTCTGGCCTGGACAACCACCCCTTGGACACTCACCGGTAATGTCGCGCTGGCGGTCTCGCCCGACGAGACCTACGTACTGGTGGAGGCCAGATCGCCGCAGGGTAAGATCGAAAGACTGATCATGGCCGAACCTCTCCTGGACCGGGCGCTCGGCCCGGGGAACTGGGAGATACTCGCGGATTTTCTCGGCAGGGACCTCGCCGGCCTAGAATACGATCGCCTCTACGAACCCAAGCCAGAATTTGTGCCCGCAGGTGACGTGCTGCCGCCACGCGGCCGCGCTGTGACCGCCGACTACGTCTCCGTCACCGACGGTACCGGGATCGTCCATATCGCCCCCGCTTTCGGCGAAGAGGACTTCGACCTGGGCAAGACCGCGGGTTTGCCGATGGTTCAGAGCGTGGATCTCGACGGGAAGATGATCCCCAACGGTAAACCATGGGACGGCAAGTTCGTGAAGAAGGCCGATCCCTTGATCCTCGAGGATCTGGAGCAGCGCGGCATTCTGCACCATCAAGAGAAGATCGTCCATACGTACCCGTTCTGCTGGCGCTGTCAGACACCGCTTCTCTACTACGCCAAGCCGTCGTGGTACATCAAGACCACCGCCTACCGGGACCAGATGGTGGCCGGCAACCGCGAAATCAACTGGTACCCCGATTACATCAAAGAGGGACGCTTCGGCGACTGGCTGGAGCACAACATCGACTGGGGCCTTTCGCGCGAGAGATACTGGGGAACGCCACTGCCGATCTGGCGTTGCACCCAGGATCCGGGCCACATCGAGTGCATCGGCAGCATCGGAGAACTCAAGGCCAAGCCAGGCGTGGCAGGCATTGTCGAGCCGTTGGATCCGCACCGGCCTTTTGTGGATGATATTACGTTTGACTGCGCCAAGTGCGGCGGCAAGATGAAGCGGGCGCCCGAGGTGCTGGACGCCTGGTTCGACTCCGGGGCCATGCCTTTGGCCCAGTTCCACTATCCTTTCGAGAACAAGCAGGAATTCGAGAGCCGCTTCCCGGCGGACTACATCGCCGAGGCCATCGACCAGACCCGGGGCTGGTTCTACACACTGCACGCTCTGTCGATCCTGCTGTTCGGGAAGCCATGCTTCAAGAATGTCGTCTGTCTGGGCCACATCGTTGATGCCAAGGGCGAGAAGATGAGCAAGTCCAAGGGGAATGTCATCGACCCCTGGCGGATCATCAACAATCAGGGTGCTGACGCGCTGCGCTGGTACATGTTCACCACCAGCCCCGCCGGCAACCCCAAGCGGCTCTCGGTGGACCAGGTCAACGAGGCCATGCGCAAGGTCCTGTCCACCGTGTGGAACACCTACTCTTTCTTCGTTATCTACGCCAACATCGACCAGTTCGACCCGCTGAAGGCCAGGCGCCCGGCGGCCATGACCGACGATTTGGACCGCTGGATAATCTCGGAGCTGAACCAGCTTGTCGATGAGGTGGACAAGGCGTACGCCGACTATGACCCGACCGAGGCGGGCCGGAAGATCGAGGAATTCGTCGACTACCTTTCCAACTGGTACGTCAGGCGGAACCGGCGGCGCTTCTGGAAGGGCGAGAACGACGCCGACAAGCTCTCAGCCTACTTTGCCCTGTACGACTGCCTGATCACACTGGCCAAGCTCATGGCTCCTCTGACTCCGTTCCTGTCAGAGGAGCTGTACCAGAACCTGGTGCGGGCGGTGGATCCCCAGGCGCCGGAGAGCGTCCACCTCTGCGATTTCCCCAAGGCGGATCTATCGAAGGTGGATGAGAAGCTGGAGGCCGACACTCGACTGGTGATGAAGATTTGCAGCATCGGGCGGGCAGCGCGCAGCAAGGCGGGCATCAAGGTGCGCCAGCCCGTGGCCAAGGTGATGGTGAAGACGAGGACCAGGAGCGAGCAGGAGAGCCTGCGGTGTCTGGCGCCGCAGATACTGGAGGAGCTCAACGTCAAAGCGCTCGAGTTCGCCGAACCTGATGCCGACCTGGCCAGCCAGACGTGCTACTGTACCATGGAAGATGGGGGGTGCGCGGTGGCGGTGCCCACCGAGATACCCCCTGAGCTAATTGAGGAGGGGGTAGCCCGCGAGATCACGCACCGCATTCAGGGCATGCGCAAGGAAGCCGGGTTCGAGATCGCCGACTACATTATCACCTACTACCAAGCAGAGCCGTCGCTGCAGAAGGCCATAGAAGCCCAAGCCACCTATATCAAGCAGGAGACCCTGTCCAAAGAACTCCTCAACCAGCCTCCCGCCGAGGGCGCCTTCACCCAGAAGGCCAAAATCGAGGGGCGAGAGGTGACGCTGGGGGTGAAGAGGGTGGGCGCATAGGCAATGTAGGCTGGGTCAAGCGCAGCGGACCCACCATCGCATCGCCACACGGAGACCGCGGTGGATCCGTCCGCCTTAAGCGGATTTGATCCACCCTACAGTTGACCCAGCCGCCGCTCCACCTGATACGCTCCCCAGGATTGAATGACCACGCAGACGATGCCCGCGTAGACCACGATCTTCTGGCCCACGGCCTGGATCACCACGCCGCCCGCTGACTCCACCTCGGGCCCACCAAAGAGCAGTATCAGATAGAGCGCCAGGATGATGGCGAAGGCAAAGTAGGCATACGCATACAGCCGCGGATAGGCACGGCTCTTGAGAATGGCGGCCGAGTAGCAGAACACAACAAGGAGGAAACCCGTGAAGGCTACGTCGACGAAAAGGCGGTGGACCGTCAGGTTCGCGTTTGCCGGCGTGGCGGCAATGCCGATGAATCCAAGCCCCGATATCACCCCCACCGTTGAGCCGACGAGGCTCAGGCGCCGCGCTGTCCGGTTCCCGGTGAAGTGCGGCGGCACTGCCAAGAAATAGAGGATGAGAGCCAGACCGGCGACTGAAAGGCCGACGATAAACAGAATCATTGCCGCTGTGTTCGAGTCGCCGTTGTGCGCCACCGTGCGGCCCAGGTCAGAGAAGAAGTTCCGGTGGAACTCGTAGCCGGCGGTGCTGTTGTCGGAGTAGTTGCCGCCCGGATAGAGGAGCATCGCCACTGCCGACAGCACAATGAACTGGACACACCCAACCATGGTCAGGAGAAACAGCCTGCCTCTCCAACCAGCTGTTCCCCTCTTCGCTGGCGCAGCTTGTGACAAAGCCAATCCCCTCCCGCGGCTGTCCCGCCTCCCAACGCCGCGCCCATTGGGCGCGCGACGCGCAGACCAGGAGACGGCCCGAGAATCTGCGAGGGGCCCCGGCCCCTACTTGACTATCTCGCTGAACTGCACCTGCGGCACCAAGTCGGTGTAGTTGGGCATATCGGCCATGAATTCTGCGGCATGAGTGGCGAAGCCGACCTGCGACTCCTCGAGCGACTTGAAATAGAGATGCGCTACGGCAACGAAGGGAGCGTTGGGGTCGGCCGCCTTGTCCACCTCGGACTTCACCAGGCCCGCGGGATCGAGAAGCTTGTGGACCAGGGCCATGTGCTTCTTGGTGAAGTAGTCCAGATCGAACCGCTTTCCCTTCTCGTTGGGATACATGACTGATACTCTGATCATCTGCCCTCCTCCTTCGATCGTCTCACATCATGACTGCGAGCCGTTCTTCCCATGAGCGAGAAGAAGGCGCAGCAACCTCACTCGGCTTCACCCGTCCGTGTGCCGGGCGGGCAATGTCAGCATTCTACCAAACGTCTCGCGCCGCGCAAAGCCCGCCTTCGCTCCGTTCGTCAACCGCGGATGGTGAGAGAACACCGTCGCACATCCAACTCAAATCCAGGGCTGCTATAATGTCGCAGCAGGATGCTGAGGTCAATGAGCAGAAAAGAGCGTGGCGGACAAGCCAGAAAGACTGTTGACATCGTCATCACCACCTTGGGCGATCAAAGACTCCTCGGCTCCTTGTCTAAAGTAATTGAAAAGACACTGAGCGTCGCCAACGGCAAGGTCTATCTCCTCACTGAGGAAGACGCGTCCAAGAAGGTGACTGAATATGCGCGTTCAGCCGGGCTTGTTGTTCTCCTGGTTCCCAAAGAATGGGACAGTGGGAGGGCCAAAGGACGGGCGATCTGGTGGTTTGCTCAGGAAGTGGCTGACGAGAACCGCTGGTATATGTTTCTGGATGATGACAGCTATCCCTTGGATGACCGTTTCCAATGCGATGTGGCCAGGTATGAGGAAGAAGGCAAGCTATTGGGGAACTGCATCCTGGTGCCAAGGAGAGGAAAGTCACTTCTTCCGCACCTTTGCGACAACCTGAGATATGCTGACGACAGATTCTCACTGGGTCTGGCTCTCAACCACCTCATGGGAAAGCCAGTGTTTGGCATGCACGGTGAAGGGATGCTGGTCAGAGGGGACATCTTGAAGCGGTACTGGAAGGGCATAACAAGCATCGTGGAAGATGCTGAATTCGGCATACGTGCGGGAGAAGGGACGAAATTCTTTCGGTCGAGCACGGAAATTTCCATCCTGTCTCCGCATTCTATCGGCGATTTCTGGAAACAACGACGCAGATGGTACCTAGGGCTCATGTCCATACTCCCCAAGTACCCTCTTGCCTCTCGAGTCCTGGTGTCGGTTCGAATGCTGACCTGGAGTCTGGGCTTCCTGGGCATCATCGCCTGGATATTCATCCCCATTCTTCTCATCACTGGCGGATTGTCTTCCAGCATCGTTGCCATCGACCTGACAATCGTCTCGTGTTTCCTCCTCTCTCTCGTCTTCTTCATCGTAGGAGCCAGACGCACGAAGACCATGCCGCAGGCAGTGGTGTTGTTCCCGATATACAGCACCATAGGTGCGCTTCTCCCTCTGTACGTACTGCTGACATTGAACAGGGGACGCGGATTTGACGTTATCGACAAGTGAGGATGAATTGTCCGCGGAAGTGGCACGAGTACCGAGTGGCTGTAGGGCCCATATTCGCCCTCAGGCCAGCCACGAGGAAACGGACCGGCTCCATGCCCGGTGAGACATGCGGCCTCGCTTCCACATTGTCGTTCGGAAACGCGACGGCTCGGAGCTGACCCGTCCGCCAATGCGGGAGTTGCAGATCACCGATGAATCGATCAAGAGTAGCTCTGGTTAGATGTGAGAACTACGACCCGGACGCCATATATCAGGCTGCGGTCAAGGGTCTCGATCTTATCGGCGGGATTTCCAATCTGGTGAGATCCGGCGAGAGAATTGTTCTGAAGCCGAACGTGCTCTATGGCACCAACCCCGAAAAGGGTATCTCTACTCACCCAGCGGTCTTCCGGGCAGTCGGGAAGATCCTTCAGGAATCCGGCGCCCGGGTCTCCTATGGTGACTCCCCCAGCTTCGCCGGAGCCGAAGGCCATCTGCGGAGATGCGGCTTGAAGCAGGTGGCCGACGAAATGGGCATCGAACTGGCTGATTTCGACAAAGGCCGGACTGTCAGCCACAAAGATGGTCTCCTGATCAAGAGCTTCGTGCTGGCCAACGGTGTGCTGGATTCCGATGGCGTGGTCAACCTGCCCAAACTGAAGACCCACCCGTTGACCCGGCTCACCGGTGCCGTGAAGAACCAGTTTGGCTGCATCCCCGGCCTGCTCAAGAGCCAGTACCACGTGAAGCTGCCCGATCCGTACGACTTCGCCACGATGCTGGTCGACCTGAATACCTTGGTGAGACCCCGCTTCTGCGTGATGGACGGCATTGTGGCCATGGAGGGAAACGGACCGCGCAGCGGCAGACTCCGAAAGCTCGATGTTCTGTTGTTCTCTACCGACCCGGTGGCGCTGGACGCCACCGCCTGCCGGATCATCAACCTTGACCCGGAGATCGCGACGACGTCGAAGCCGGGCGAGAAAGCGGGGCTGGGTACTTACCACAGTGAGAACATAGAACTGGTGGGCGAAGGTCTGGAATCATTCTTCTGCCGCGATTTTGACGTCATTCGCACGCCCCAGGAACACTGCACCCAGAACAGAATCATGGCCTTCGTGAAGAACCGCGTGTGTGAAAGGCCGGTCATCGCCAAGGCGAAATGTACCGGTTGCGGCATGTGCGTCAAGATGTGCCCTGTCGACCCGAAGGCGGTTGACTGGCGGAAAGGTGACAGGGAGAAGCCTCCCGTCCATGATTATGACCGCTGCATCCGCTGCTACTGCTGCCAGGAATCCTGCCCTGAGGGAGCCATCTCGGCCCGCGGTACTGTGCTGGGTAGGACCTTCTTCCGACACTGAGGACCCCCTGTGACGGCCCAGCCGGGACGACCTATTGACATAACGGGCACCTCCCCCTTAACATTCACGCAACACCTCATGGCCGGTGCTATTAGAGATCAGGTTTGCAGCGCTGCTGCACATACCTCAGATGGCGCTCGGCCGCACCGCGGCCGAGCGCGGGACTCCCTGAGGGCGTGATAGGACACCGCTCCATCGAAGGCGATCCCGCAAGAGCGGTCTTGAAAGGAGGTTAAGGAATGACCACACAGACGCCCACAGAACCTTCAGCGCCCGCACCAACGGCACGTTCCAGGTCGATATGGAGCAGAATGCTGAGAGCCTGGAAGCTCGAAGTCGACCTCTATGAGGAAGTCGAGGCGGACAGCACGGCTACGGGGCAAGCTTTCGCAGTTGTCCTAATAGTGGCTATCGCCGGGGGTATCGGTGGCGGAATCGCAGCCATCATGGCCGAAGACGCTAAGACACTGTCGTTTCTCTGGGGTTTGCTGGTCGGTATAGGCACCGCGATAGTAGGATGGCTCGCTTGGTCGGTCATTGCCTACCTGCTCGGGACCACAATCTTCAAGGGGCCTCAGACAGAGGCAACCGTAGGGCAGTTGATGCGTACTCTGGGGTTCTCCAACACTCCAAGGCTTCTCGGCATATTCGCTTTCGTGCCGTACGTTGGATGGTTGATATCCCTGGTGGGTTCTGTCTGGGCCCTCATAGCCGGCGTTATCGCGGTGAGGCAGGCTCTCGATTTCAGCACCTGGCGAGCGATTGGCACCTGCGTGGTCGGCTGGATAATATACATGGTCCTGGTGTTCATTGTGGCCCTGCTTGTACCCGGGATATAAGGGATGGTCGCCACCATTCGAACGTGAAGGGTTGCGCCTGAACGCTTCTGGCTGGCGTGTACGTTGCTCCTCTGGATCCAGGCAATGGCGTGGCTTCAGGTGGGAGAGCACTTGTCTGTGGCAGACTCTCCTGACTCCGCGGTGGGATGCCTCTCGCAACCCACGATTATCCTCCCACGCTATACGAGCCTCCTGACCGCTGTATGCTACATCTTTCGTCATTGCACAGGACGCAAATGATCACGGCGAGTCAAACCCGATCCGGCCTGGAGGAACGCCAGCGGCACCAGCGGCAGCATCACCGCCACTCACCGCAAAGCCATGGCGTCGAGCCTGGTGAACCCAATATCAGTAGCGGACGCGGAAAGGGCCAAGACGGCAACCATTTCACTCAGACCCCTTCTATGGACTGGTTGGCCTTGGCACCAGGAAACAAGACCAACACGCATCTTGCCTGCTCGCGAGGCTGAGAACCTCAAGAAATCGTGCGGGGTTCCGTTCAGAGAGGACCATTTGCTTTTCTGGAAGTCCAAGGTATAATAGCGCCCATGAAAGTGGTACTGGTCAGGGATGTGCCCCGCGTGGGCAAGGCGGGCGACGTCAAGGAAGTGGCCGATGGCTATGCCAGGAACTTCCTCCTCCGGCGGAATCTGGCCCGGCCCGCTACACCCACAGCTCTGAAGGAAGTTGAGGCTCAGCTTCAGAGGGAAGAGCAGGAGCACCAGCGCCGCCTCGACGAGCTCACCAAGCTGGCTCAGCAACTGGAAGGACTGGTCCTCACCTTCAACATCAAGGCCAAGGCAGTCGAGGGCGAACGCCTCTACGGCTCCATCAGGGACAACCAGATTGCCGAGGAACTGGCACGTGTCACCGGTGCAGCCATCGACCGCGCCATGGTGGTGCTCGAGGCGCCCATCCGTACCCTGGGAACCCATGAGCTCACCGTCAGGTTGAGCAAGGACTTGACCCCCAAGGTCAAGGTAGTCGTTGCCAGGGAGGAATAGTGGCCGAAAACGGCAAGCTGCCACCTCACAACGTGGAGGCCGAAGAGGCTGTTCTCGGCTCACTGCTGGTTGATCCGGATTCCGTCGCTGAAGTCGCCATCTTCTTGAAGCCCGAAGCCTTCTACCGCGAGAAGAACCAGTGGGTCTACGAGGCCTGCCTGGCGCTCTATGACCGCGGCGAGGCCATCAACCAGATAACGGTGGCCCAGGAACTGGCGAACCGCGGGAGGCTGGAGGTGGTGGGAGGCGTGGCGTTCCTTAGCCATCTCGTGGAGACGATCCCCACCTCTCTGCACATCAAGGACTATGCCCGCATCGTCAGCAATCATTATGTCCACCGCAAGCTGATTTCGGCTTCCGCCGAGATCGCCCGCATAGGCTATGAGGCGAGCCCGGACATCGACCAGGCATTGAGCAGGGCAGAAGACGCCATCTTCCGGGTACGACGCGGCGAGAGCCCCCGGGACTTCGTGCACATCCGCCCCATACTGGACCAGTACTGGGACGAGAAGATGATAGTGGGCGCCGGTTTGGAGGAGCCCGGAAGAATCGCCCATGTGGACACTGGCTTCCCCGCAGTCGACGAGCTGCTGGGAGGAATGCAGCGCTCTGACATGGTGGTCCTGGCAGCCAGGACCACCTTGGGCAAGACGAGCCTCGCGCTGTGCATTGCCCGCAACGCCGCCATGGAACAGGGGGCCCATGTCGCCATATTCAGCCTGGAGATGTCCAAGGAGACGCTCGTGCGGCGGCTTCTGGCCATCGAGGCAGAGGTGGACTCCAAGCGCATCTTGACCAGGCAATGGACGCCCATGCAGGAGAGGAGGGTAGTCGAGGCCACTGCGAGACTCGCCAATCTGCCCATATATATCGACGACTCGCCCCTTCTCCGGGTCGTGGAGATGCGCGGCAAGGCCCGCCGCCTGAACCAGGAGCGCGGGATCGATCTCATCATCGTGGACTATCTGCAGCTGGTGCGCGGCGATGGCCGGTCCGAGAACAGAGTGCAGGAGATCAGTGACATATCGCGGTCGCTGAAGGCGCTGGCCCGGGAGATGGATTGCCCGGTGCTGGCGCTGTCGCAGTTGAGCCGTGCCGTGGAGCAGCGTCCCAGCCACCAGCCCATGCTCTCCGACCTGAGGGAAAGCGGCAGCATCGAGCAGGATGCAGATGTCGTCATGTTCATCCACCGCGATGACAAGTATGTGTCGCGGGAGGAGTGGGACCGCACGAACCCGGACACTCCCTATCCGCAGGGAATCGCCAACATCATTGTCGCCAAACACCGCAACGGGCCCCAGGGCCAGCGTAGTCTGAGGTTCCGAGAGGAGATCGCCCGGTTTGAGAATTGCCCGGTGGAGGACCAGATTGAACAGCCAGCCCTTCCCCGGTTTTCCGGCTAGATCCAACCTGACCCCGCTTCCGGACCTTTTCTTCAGCAAGCTCCTCCCCGAGATGGACAGCTTGCCCGAGTTGAAGGTGCTGCTGCACATCTTCTGGAGGCTGTACCGCAAGAAAGGCAACATGAGGTTCCTGACCCGGGAGGAATTGGAGTCAGACGCCGTCCTGATGCAGGGATTGGACACGGGCGCAGATACGGCAGCAGTGCTGCACGAGGCCTTGGATGCCGCTGTCAATCACGGCTTCCTGCTGCACGCTGCCGTGGAGAAGGATGGACAGTCCCACGACCTGTACTTCATCAACGGCGAAGCCAGCCGGGAGGCTTTGGCCAGGGCGGAAGCCGGTGAAATCTCAATCCAACCACCGCGTCCGGCCGCACCTGCGGCGAAGAAGGAGGAGCAGCCAAACGTCTTCGTGCTGTACGAGCAGAACATCGGGGTGCTGACACCCATGATCGCCGAGGAGTTGAAAGAGGCGGAAAGACTGTATCCGGCGCCATGGATTGAAGAGGCCTTCCGGGAGGCCGCCAGCCTCAATAAGCGCAGTTGGCGTTACATCCAGCGCATCCTGGAGCGCTGGTCGACGGAAGGGAAAGGCAGTGGAGAGTCTGGGAGAGATACTAAGAAGAAGGGGAGCCCCGGCCGCTACTTCAAGGGCAAGTATGGACACCTTGTCCGCCGCTGAAAGCGGGGCGGAGAAGCCGGCCTGCCCCCGGTGCAGGGGGGTGGGGTTCGTGCATCCGCGGCTGCCGGACGGACAGCCGGACTATGGCCGCCTGGTGCCCTGCCGATGCGCCCGCCAGAGGCTGGAGGAGAGCCGGCTCCAGCGTTTGCAGTCGCACAGCAACCTGGGGTCGCTCACGCGGCTGACGTTCGACAACCTCGTGCCTCAGGGCAGGAGCGAAGATCCCGCCAATCAGGAGCTGTTCCTGCGCGCCTATCATGCGGCCACCGCCTTCGCCGCCAACCCTGAGGGATGGCTGGTGCTCACCGGCCCCAGCGGTTCGGGCAAGACGCACTTGGCAGCAGCCATAGTCAACCGCCGCTTGGCAGAGGGGCAACGGGCGATATTTGAGAGTGTCCCTGACCTGCTGGATCATCTCCGTTCCACCTTCTCCCCCGAAAGCGACGTCACCTACGATCAGCTCTTCCTGGAGCTCCAGAGGACTCCGCTGCTGGTGCTCGACAACCTTGGTATCCAGAGCAGCACTCAATGGGCAGAGGAGAAGCTCTTTCAGCTCATTGACCAGCGCTATGCCGCGAAGTTGCCCACGGTGATAAGCATAGCCGGGGATGTCTCCCTGGACAGCCTCGAGGAGAGATGGCGCACCCGCCTGACTGACCCAGGCCTCTCCCAGGTCTATCAACTCCAGAAGCGGGAGGACCTGAGCCGGGGCGCCTCCGACCACATGGACCTGGAACTGCTGAAGAGCATGACCTTCGAGAGTTTCGATCCCAGGAGAATCAACCTGCCTCCCGAACAGCGCCATAACCTGGAAGAGGCCTACAAGATTGCCCGCCGTTTCGCCGAGTCACCTGAAGGCTGGCTCATATTCCAGGGGGAGAACGGGTGTGGAAAGACTCACCTGGCGGCGGCGATCACGAACTACCGCCGGCGCAAGGGCCTCCCCGTGAGATTCATCGTTGTACCGGACTTTTTGGATCACCTGCGCTCTACCTATGCTCCCGACAGCAAGGTGGCCTATGATGAGTACTTTGAGCAGGTGAAGAATGCGCCGCTCCTGATTCTGGATGACTATGGTGAGCACAGTTCGACGGAGTGGGCGCAGGAGAAGCTCTACCAGCTCATCAGCTACCGCTACAATGCCCGGCTGCCGATGGTAGTCACCATGTGCTCCTCGCTGGACGAGATCGAACCCCGCGTCAGCTCGCGGCTGGCGGACCCGGCCATCAGCCTCGTCTGGGCCATACTGGCGCCCGATTACCGCACCGACCGGCCGGTGCCCAAGAGCGCGCCGCCGCGCCCCGCGGCGAAGAGGACCAGTAAGGGACGGAATAGCGGGAACAACGGGAGAACATAAACGGGAAGTCAGATATTCAGCATCTATGGGATACCGCCTCAGGATGCCACCTTTATCCTGCTGAACCCCCAGCCTGCTGCGCTGGAGTCATCGCAGACAATGGTAGCCGTCACCTCATCCAAAGCCGTGTCAATGACACTGATCTTGCCATCGACACAGGCCACGTACAACTTTCCGGTCGACTCCGAGTATGCCATGTGTTGCGGACCTGGGCTGACCTCCAGACTCTTGACCACCTGATCCGTATTCGTGTCCACTACTGACACTATTCCTCTGCCAACCTGCAAGGCACCTTTCCAGGTCGATCCCAGGAAATTCGCCACGTAAACCTTGTGGCCTACTCTCACCATACTGACGACATCGTAGGGCATGGTGATAGTGCTCAGTTGCCTGCCGGAGGGGAACTCCAGGACACCGAGTGGCCGGACAGTTCTGGAGGTCGGTGGCCACTCGCTCGGCTCCATCGGTGCATATATCTTCGACACCGTGGCAAAAAGCGCAGTCTCAAACCTGAAGTCAGTGTGAAGCGTTATTGGGCTCCCAACAGTGTTCCGTGCGGCTGTGTCAAACTCCATCAGGGTATACCCACCGTATGCGTCCATTACATCCGCTATCCCGATGAAGTGTTGTCCTGCCGGATTACACAGGACTTCTACCGCGACGCTGCGAAAGTACAGGGTGCCGACGAGGGACATACGATTCATGTCGATTACATCGCAAGCATACTCAGTTGATCCGGACGGCAGGTAGGGATGTGAGACAATGGCCAAGCCGCCAGGCAGGCTGTAGATTGCTCGCGGACCGCGCGACACCACGATCTCCGCAGTCACTCTCCCAGTACCAGGCTCAAGCACTCGGACTATGTTTGAGGCACTCCCGCCCCTTTCTGAGACCGACACAAAGAGAGCACCAGACGGGCCGATGGTGAAATCCTCCACGTATTCGTCGTCAGCACACACTCGGTGGATGCCGAGTACTTCACATCTATCCAAGTCAAGGATGGCGATCGACCTATGTATGTACGCGAGAGCGTAGCCCACGTGCGGAGGCAGTTCAATGGAGGTATTGCCGAAGTCCGGGGGCGTTTGGCTCCCGCTTCCGCACCCCGAAACAGCAGCCAGGTCAAATAGGAACAACACGAGCCACAACGACAACATCACTCGGCGCAATCTGACTCCTCCTGCATTGCCTAGCATCCCATTGAATCTCGGGGCAGCGTACGATCTGGGTCTCGCCACGAGGCCCAGATCGTACCCGGTCACCCCCAGCGCCCAGCTCTCTAGTCGCTGCAGGTAACGGTGCCGGTCCTCCACGAAAGCCACAGCGCATCTGGAGCCACAGCGCCGAAATCCGCGGCGTCAGGGACGGCATCGAGATCCAACTTGTAGTACCACGGCGAGGGATGGTAGTAGGCTGCCCAGCACAACTGGCTGCAATAGAAGGCATCGGTTCGCCACTTGTCCACGAAGATCCAGTTGTAGGGCTTGCCCAGTTGCTCGCGGGCGTAATCAGCGGCGGTCTGCCTCCGATTCGAACTGAGTGGCCATGTATCGACACGCTGCACGCTTGCGTGGCTATACTGGTGGAGTTGCGACTGAGAATTCCACCAGACGCCATTGTCCCCGTTCGGTCCAATGGAGAACAACGATAAAGAGCTACGGTATTTCACGATGGCTGCATGGCAGAAGACGCCTGGGAAGAACCCGCTACCCTTGACCAGGATTATGTCGCCGTTGGAGGAAAGAGCAAAGTCGCAGTTGTTGCCATCGCGCGGCGAAATCCCCCATCTACCGATCACGTCGTGGTTCCTCTGGAGGTCTTTGGCACAAGGCACCCACCTCTCCTCTGACTTGAAACGATCAAATGAAAGGTAGTTCTCCTTCTCCACACAGTTCTTTTCCATGGCCATCAGTGCCTCCTCCAGGTTTTTCATTCGACCGCCCTCAGACTGAAGCTCGTTCTCAGCGGACCGGCCGCCTGCCGCTCTGATTGCCTCCTCATACGCGTTCGCAACCTCCTTGACGGAGACGAGGTCCTGATAGCTCTCATATTCATCCGGAATGACGATCTCCTTCCAGCCTCGCGCGGAGAGGATTTCTCTCCTCGCTTCTCGCGAAAGACTCCTGAGACACGCGACATCATCCCCTGTCAGCCTGTCCTTCTTTGCGAGTTGTTTGATACTGTACTTGCCTTCGCTGGCTGCGCCAACTGTCGAAGCGGATGTGAACAAGAGGACAACCGCTGCAATCAAGCCGACCATGATAGCTATTCTGTTTCTCAACTCTCCCTCCTCGTGGCATTGCACTCCTGTAACCTAGAAATCAGGTGTTGCCCGTTCTTTCGAAGCACTGCGTTCCTCTCGGCCTCTACATGCCTCCTTTCGTGTAGCTCCTCCGCCCCCTCACTTGGATTCAGGTTAGTGTCCCTCCGCTGCCACTGCGTGGCGAGTATAAAGCTTATAGGCATATCCATATGCTTGATATTAGACTATACGATATAAATTGCGGGGCGTCAAGTTGAGACCTCCAGCATCTGGTCAATCAGTCATGTGAGCAAGAGGAGCTATGGGCAGGGATGTCAGCTAGCTAGACGCTCCCGGGCAGGCAGCCGCGAGGGCAGTGACCAAGAAGGGAGCTTGTGCATCTCCGCTTGAACTGCCACTGTCACCCCAGCGATGACAGGTGCTTGATACGCTTCAGCATGTTGGGGTGAGTACTGAAGGCTTCCATCATCCTATCACCGAGTCCCAGCTTGATAGCCTTGGACCGCAGGGCCTGCAGCTCGTTCTGGTCGATGGTCCCACTCATGTCCAGGTCGACCTGGGACAGTTCCCTGAGCTCCGTGTATGCCTTCGACGGGTCACTGACGAAAAAGGCCTTGATCCCCTCGATCTCCTTCAGGTCTTCCTTCCTGACGCGGGCGTTGCCATAGACCAGCTTGTACAGAGCGGTGGCCAGGTGATGCGGGCGGTTACCCAGCCTGACACTCCCTTCGTCCGCATAGTATTCGCGAATCCTTGAACCGTACAGAACAAGAAGGTTGGTGATGAAGTACAGGAGGAAGGCACCGAGACCGATGAGAACGCCGTAGCCTCCGCTGCCTCTTCGGTCGCCGAGAGCCCCGCGGAACATCAGGCTCCACGCCAGCCAGTACATGATCATAGGGATTGCGGAGAGGAGTGTGATCACCATCATGTCCCGGTGCTTGATGTGTGAAATCTCGTGACCGATGACGGCTCTGAGCTCATCCCTATTCAGGAGCCTCAAGATGGCAGGCGTGACACAAACGCGCCCGTCACGGTGCGTTCTCCCAAATGCGAACGCATTGGGCGGTGCCTTGGCAAGCTGCGATACCCCGACTTTGGGCATGGGCAGGTTGGCTTTGCGAGCCTCCTCCGCAACCATGCGGTACAGCTCCGGAGCCTCCTTTTCTGAGACCCACCTGATTTTCATCGTCCAGCTTACGATGGCCGGACCGATGAGATACTGGATACCGAGAAACACAAAGGCCAGGGCGAGGTAGAAATAGGCGTTGCCGTGTCCCAGATAGGTTCCCACGCCGGTGACGACACCGTAGAGAATGCCGAATAAGAGGGCCACCAGCAGGAACATCCTCATTTGCAGCCACATATATCGCCTCCGAAAGGGGTAGTATCCACCCAGACTTCTCCGTGATAACAGTCGAAGCCGCCAAGAGCAGCTTCAAGACTATTGTATCATGGTCCTTCTGCTTCCTGGCCTCGATTCAACGCCTTCGTCGTCCCGATTCCCGCAGGACGGTCGAGAGGCGGAGACGGAACCGTCTGATGCGCTCGCCTCTGGAATATCCTCCGGTTTTGTCGGCCTGTACACAACGGCTATACAATGAATGATAGAGTCATCGCAGGCAACGGCTTATGAGCAGAGTCGCACTGGAATCTCTGGGCTGCAAGCTGAACCAGGCAGAGATGGAGGCCCTGTCGGACCGACTGGCCAACAGGGGCCACGAGATTGCGGAATCGCTGGCGGTTGCCGATGTGTATGTTCTCAACACCTGCACGGTGACCCACATCGCCGACCGCAAGTCGCGCCAAGCTCTGAGAGCGGCGCGGCGGAACAATCGTGGGCTGCGGATCATCGCCACCGGCTGCTACGCCCGCCGCGCGCCCCAAGACCTGGCGCGGCTAGGAGTGGTGGACGCGTTTGTCAGCCGCCCCGAGGATGCGGGCATGGTGCGCGCCATCGAGGATGGCGGACGCGTCCGGACGGCTGGGCGGGACGGCGACCGCCCGGGAGGGTGGGGCCGGGTGCGCTCACTAGTCAAGATACAGGAAGGTTGCGGCGACTTCTGCACTTTCTGCGTGGTGCCCTACACGCGCGGACGGGGGCGCAGCAGGACGCCGGATGATATCGTGGCGGAGGTCAGAGACAGGGTAGCCAACGGACACCGGGAGGTGGTCCTGACTGGTACCAAGCCCGGCGACTACCGCAGCAATGGCCAGGGTTCAGCAGGCCTGCGGGAGCTGGTGCGGCGCATTCTGGCAGAGACAACGGTCGAGCGATTGCGCTTGTGTTCACTACAGCCGGGGGATCTCACCGCCGAGTTGCTGGAATTGTGGCAGGATGACCGGCTCTGCCCCCACCTGCATCTTCCCCTGCAGAGCGGAAGCGAGGTCACCCTACGCCGGATGAACCGGCCCTACACAGTAGAAGAATACGAGGCCGCCATCTGCCGGGCCAGAGAGGCCATCCCGGATCTGGCCATCACCACCGACATCCTGACCGGTTTCCCTGGCGAAACCGCCCTGGACTTTGAGGAGAGCTACCGCTTCTGCCAGAGGATGGATTTCGCCCGAATTCATGTGTTCCCCTACTCGAAACGCCCTGGTACAGCGGCAGCCGTCATGCCCGGCCAGGTCGACGACGGGACGAGAAAGCACCGCAGCGCCCGGATGATCTCCCTGGCCCAACAGAGCGCGCGGAGGTTCCGGTCACGGTTCCTAGGGCGGACGCTGCAAGTTCTTTGGGAAGACCTCTCCGGTGAAGGTTTCTGGAGAGGCCACACAGGCAACTACCTGCCAGTCTACACAAAGTGCCCTGAGAGGCTCGCCGGCAAATCATTGGCGGTCCGGTTGTGCAAGGAGTATGCTGATGGATTGCTGGGCGAGATAGTGAACGGAGGTTCTGATGGCTGACATACTCGATGAAGCCTCTTCAGTGATAGAGTGCAAGGAATGCCCGTGGTACCGATCCTGCGTGGTGCCGATGAGGTTCGGGCCCGATGACCTCATCCGGGAGATGAGGCAATCGCCGCTGGGCTCCAGCCTCAGTCAAACAGGCGACCAGGAACTGCGCAACATGGTGATGAACATGGCAGCCATGGCCCAGAACCTGATCCTGGAGGGCTGCCCCATATTCATCAAGCGGCTCAAGTCGAGCCCGAAACTGGCGGAGCAGATCAAGCGGCTGATGCAGACGTGGGGTACGGAGCCATCAGCATAAGCAGTGTCAGTCCACAGAAACCCTGATCGTTCGACCTGCTACTGAGAAGCTGAGTCCGCGCGGCAGGAGCAACTTCTTCCCCTTTCGCAGACCAAGGCCATCCCGCATCTGCTCGATGTGTTTCCACTCGATGTCTTCCAGGTCGCCAACCACCTGCCGGACCACCCGCCGCAGGAGATGCCGCTGTACGGCAGGATGGAGCATGACCACCGACTTTCTCTCTAGGGTAATCGCGCCATCCTCTTCGCTGGTCACCTGCGGCCATATCTCTGAGACACAGTCCTCAATAAAGTCCTGTTCCATCGCCAGCGTGTCCGACATCCGGGCCAGCGCCTCACTGATGCGCGGATTGTAGGCCTGCAAGAGCGGTACGAGTTCCTGGCGTACCCGGTTCCGGAATGCGGACAAAGAAAGGTTAGATGAGTCCTCATGCGGCACCAGGCGGCGCCGCCGGCAATACGCCTGGGTTTCCTCGCGGCTGACCGACAGTAGCGGCCGGATGACAGTGAGACCTTCCACCCCGGGGGATTTCCAGGCAGTAAGTGCCCGCATCCCCAGAAGGCCCGCCGGCCCAGCCCCCCGAATGAGATGCATCAGGATCGTCTCCGCCTGGTCATCCACCGTGTGCCCCACAGCCACCCTCCCAGCCCCAACTTCCTGCACGACCTGGGCAAAGAACTGGTACCGCACCTGGCGGGCGGCATCCTCCAGAGACAGGCGGTGCGCCGACTGGTATGTCTTGACGTCCCGGCTTTCAACGGTGGCCGGCACTCCCAGCCTGTGAGCAACCCCAGAGACGTACTTAGCGTCGCTGTCGGACTCGGCGCCGCGAAGCAGGTGATTGAGATGGGCTACGTGGAGCGTGATGCCCAGTCTCTGCCGGAGGCGAAAGAGAATGTGCAGCAGGCAGATAGAGTCGGCTCCGCCAGAGACGCCAACCACAACCTTCTCTCCCGGCTCGACCAGCCTGTTCTGAAGGATGAAGCGCCGGACGGTTTCAGCGAGCCTGTCTTTGCGCATTTCTCGAGAGGAGACGTTCAGGGAATTAACATAACCGACGCTCAACCAGTATATGAACGTGCTCGGGTGCTGTCAAAGCTGTTTGGGAGACCGCAGTAGATGGGGCTATAATCGTGATCGTGGAATCCAGGTTGAAGGTCATCGACAAGCTGCGGCTGGACTACGAGGTCCCGTTTGTCAGCGACCGGGGCAAGGTCGTTGCCCACACCATCGTGCGGATTAACGAACGGCGGAGGGGTGTGGACATCAGCTATGCCCTGCTGAACCCGACCGAGCAGGACCTGGAAAGCCTCTTCCCGCGCGACGGCATGGATTCCCTGGCGGAGATGACCCGGAACATACTTGGCGATCTGGGCGTCTCACCCAAGCGCATCGCCCTGCAGATGTGGGACTACGGGGTGGCCAGGGGACCGTATTCAGTCGAAGGGCGGGCGCCGGTGAATAGGCAGAGAGACACCGTCCTCATCATCTTCACCAGGTCACCCTTTGTGTACAAGTTCGGCTATGAGATGGTGCTCTGGCATCAGTGCATGCATGCCAAGGACCGCTGGGAGCGGCGCTTTCCTGCGGCGCATCCGCTGGTGCAGGCCGCAGAATGGATGGACCTGTTCTGGCACTTTTCTATCGATGGCCGACTCGAAGCGCGCAACAGGCCCCATTACACAAAGGAAGAGCGCCTGGAGGAGGCAGCGGATCTGTTCCGCCGGCTGCGGCTCCCCGCCGACGCCGCGGAGCGCGCCATAGGCGCCTGCAGCGCCCTGTGGGGCCGAGAGGTGACCCTGGAGGCACTGCTGGAGACAGGGCGGAACTTGGGCCTTGAGACACGCGAAACCGCTCCACCGTCGAAGAAGTCCAGAACACCAGAGCCCCGTTGACCCCCGCGGTTCAATTCACCCCAGGTTGCAGGTCATGCCGCCATCGACCGTGATCGTTATCCCGGTGGTGCAGGCAGCTGCATCGGAGGCCAAATAGATCACCGCGGCCGCTACCTCCGTTTGCTTGGTGGCCCGCCGCAGCGGAATGCGGCCGTAGATCTCGCGGAGGTGAGGATACCCTTCCAGGGCCATGGGCAGCACCGGCGTTTCAATGAACCCCGGGGCAACCGCATTCACCCGAACGTTGTAACGCGCCCACTCAACCGCCAGGGTCTTCACGAGGTTGATGACCCCGGCCTTTGCCGCGCCATAGGCCGGGTTGCTCGGGGCTGCTCTCAGGCCTTCCGTCGAGGCGATATCGACGATGCTCCCGCCACCCTGCTTGATCATGGTCCCGACCACAGCCTTGGCGCACAAGAAATGGCTCTTGAGATTGAGCCGGATCATGGCATCCCAGCCCTTCTCACTCAGTTCGAGGGCCGGGGCGATGAAGTCAGAGCCAGCATTGTTCACCAGGATGTCGACGCGGCCGAACGCCTCCAGTGCCTTCTGGACCATGTTATCGACCTGCGCCGCCTCCCGGACGTCTGCCGGCACGGCCAGAGACCGACGGCCGAGGCCGCGGATCTGAGCCGCCGCAGCCTCGATCCCCTCAACGGTGCGCGCGGTCACAACAACATCGGCACCGGCCTTGGCCATCTCCACGGCAATAGTGCGGCCGGTCTCCTTGCTGGCGCCAGTCACGATGGCCACCTTTCCTTCCAGTGAAAACAATGAACTCATGGGTTTGCCTTCCTTTCTCTTCAATCAACTCGGGTGGAAGAGCAAGGTCTCTGTCAGACCCGAGATAGACGCGGGTTCAATGCCCTGAATCCCCCATCACCGTGGGACCGGCGATTGACAGGTTGGGGGCTTCATCCTCTCTGCCGATCCCGACAAGCTGTCGTTCCTGCAGAAGCAGGAGCTCAAACGTCGTGGCGTGATCCGCTCCTCCAACCTTCTCAATATCCCTCACTTGCTATGAGCCACGATCTCTAAGCTCATGACCTGGCATCCTTGAGCTTGCACGCCTTTCGTGCCAGCGCATGAACCGGTCGATAGCCAGGCAGGCATCGGACATTGAATAGTACACGGGAAGACGAGCCTCAACGTACCGGCGCCGCAGCGCTGCAAGATGCTGCTCGTACTTGGTCAGGCCTGAGTCAAGAATCACTGCCATGGGCTTCGTAGCCTGGGCATGTACCTTGAGCACTGTGTCGCAAAACATATCAAACCACATGTCGAAGAAAGCCCAGGGATGCTGCCCAAAGACGCAGTTGGCAAGCATCAGGTCGAAGCCTTCGTACTCCAGCATGGTCCTCGTCATCTTGTACGTGACCTCTGGCGACAGGTTGAGCTCTATGGGATTGGTCAGGATGAGCCCCGCGTCGCTGGCGAGCGTTGACCTCATCTCGCGTGACACCTCGGCCGGGATTGACGGAAGGGTGAAGCCTCGTGACACGCAGGCATCGGTTGCCAGGACGCTAGCCCCACCCCCACCACCCACCATGGCCACCCTCCTGCCGCAGGGTGGCCGGAGAAATCGGAAGGTGACCATCATGTCCACCATTTCGCACAGCGTGTTGACCCTGATGGCGCCGGCCTGCTCCAGGACCGCGTTCCAGACCCGATCGGAGCCTGCAAGCGAGCTGGTGTGCGATGAGGCTGTCCGTGCCCCTTCAAGTGTAGTGCCTCCCTTGAGAACAACCACCGGCTTCCTGGCAGCGAGCTCGTTGAGAACCTGTTGAAAGCGTCCACCATCTTTCACGCCTTCGATGTAAGCGGTCACCAGATCGGTCTCGCTGTCCTGAAGCAGATACTCCAACAGATCGGTCTCATCGACATCGCAGGCATTGCCGTAAGAGACCGCCTTGCTGAAACGGATACCTCGCTCGGCGGCCAGCCGAACGAGATAGATGGTGTTGCCGCCGCTCTGACAGACCAGAGCCACATTGCCACTGTCCCTGGGGAAGTCGGTGACAAAAGAGACTCCGCTCCCGGGGCTGTAAACGCCCATGCAGTTCGGTCCGATGAGCCTTATGCCAGAGTCACGCGCGATGCGGACAATCTCCTCTTCCAGTTGCCGCCCCATCTCACTGCCCGTCTCCGAGAATCCGGAGGTAAACAGTGAGACGACTTTCACCTGTTTCTGTGCGCACTCCCGCATCAACTGTGGCACAGAGCGGGCCGGAATGCAGCTTTCTACGAAATCCACCGGGCCGTCTATGTCCTTGAGACTGCGGAGGATCTTCAGCTCAGATATCTCACCGCCATCAGGATGAATCGGATAAAGGGTACCCTTGAAGCCCGCGGCCAGCAGGCTTTCGACGTAGAATCTGCCCGCGGTGATCGGGCCAACGCCTATTACCGCGATGGAACCGGGAGCGAACGCAGTGTCCAGGTGCTCCGTGCGCTTCACGTGCCCTCCGGTAGAGAGCCACACCCATCCCCACTCTGGCAATGTGTCATCTTTAACCATCAATTATAGAGCGAGGTGATACCGCGTGGCGAACGATGAGCGCTGACCGTCGCCAACTTGACAGGAATTTGGCACTTAATATAGTCTTGCTTCATCCAAAATATTCATAGGAGGGGGTAAATGCCGATCAACAAGATCATGGCCAGCTTCGATGAAGCTGTAGCCGATATCCCCGATGGCGCCACCATCATGATAGGTGGATTCGGCACCGTAGCCAGCACGCCAACGTGCCTGCTCGAAGCGCTGGCCCGCAAGGGCGTGAAGAACATCACCACGGTGTCAAACACGACGGGCTTTGGATCAGACGTCTGGAAGCTCCTGGGCTTCAAGTTCGCCGAGGATATGGATATCCTGGTGCGAAACGGCCAGGTGAAGAAGGCCATTGTCGCTGCCCCAGTGAGCACCATCTATCAGAACACCTTCGAAAAACTGCTCCGGGCGGGCAAGGTGGAAGTGGACATGGTGCCGCAGGGGACGCTGGCGGAGCGGATCCGTGCGGCCAAGGCCGGACTGGGCGGTGTCTACGTGCCCACCGGAGTTGGGACAATTGTCGAAAAGGGCAAGGAGAAGAAGGTCATCAACGGGAAGACCTACCTGCTGGAGCTTCCCATCCATGCGGATTTCGCTCTGATCAAGGCCCACAAGGGAGACCGGTGGGGCAATCTGGTGTACCGCCGGACATCACGGACATTCAATGCCACCATGGCCGGGGCCGCCAAGGTCACCATTGCCGAAGTGGATGAGGTCGTTGAGCTGGGCGATCTGGATCCGGAAGCTATCGTCACGCCAGGCATCTACGTGGACCGGGTGATCCCTCGGCCCAAGGACTACAAGGGTGACGATAAGGCCATCAGCCAGGAGGCTCTGGAATCGCACAAGAAATACCAGGAAAGGAAGAGTGCCTGAGGAGGGATGACAATGTCAGACAAGTTCAAGGACAAGTTCAGACTGGACCGGCAGACGATGGCCCTCCGCGTGGCCAAGGAGTTTCAGGATGGTGACTACGTCAATCTGGGCATCGGCATCCCTGTGCTGGCATCCAACTACGTTCCCGCAGGCAGAGAGGTGGTATTCCATAGCGAGAACGGCGTCCTCGGCTTTGGCGAGGTGCACACGGCGGGCGAAGGAGATCCTGACTTCGTCAATGCCGGTGGCCAGGCAGTCAAGATCATTCCAGGCACGAGCTTCTTCTCGCACGACGAGTCCTTCTGCATCGTGAGGGGTGGGCACCTTGACATCAGCGTCATGGGCGGGCTTCAGGTTTCCGAGAAGGGCGATCTGGCCAACTGGCTGGTGCCGGAGAGGCAGATCGGCACCATCGGCGGGGCCATGGATCTGGCAGTGGGCGCCAAGCGGCTGATCATCGCCATGAACCACGTCACCAAGGACAACAAGCCCCGGATCGTGAAGAAGTGCACCTACGAGCTGACGGCAGTGGAGTGCGTCGATCTGGTGGTGACCGACATAGCCGTCATCGAGGTCACCAAGAAGGGGATGGTGCTGAAGGAGATCGCGCCCACCTGGACGCCCGAAGAGGTCCAGGAGCTGACTGAGCCAAAGCTCATCGTGGCTCCTGACTGCAAGGAGATCGAGCTGTAGACCAGGTATTGGCGGGCAACAACGAGACGCGGGGCCGCTCCCTGAGCTGTCTCTTATACACATCTGACGCTGCCGACGAGTTCCGAA
>JAUCPZ010000334.1 GCA_030372995.1 Dehalococcoidia bacterium | reverse complement strand
CCATCGCTTTCCGCAGCTGCAGGTACTGCAGCACCATCCGGGCCGTCTTGATGCCTCCGCCCGATGCCTTGTGGGTTCCCATCCCGGCTATGCCGACGTCGGCCCCTGTGTAGAACAGCCCGCCGATAGGCGCTTTCGGTGAAGGCTGGTACTTGCCACACTGGCCCACGATCTGACCCACGCCAACGCATTCTCCTCCTTGGCCCTTCAGTACGCTGTCGCGGGTGAATTCAGACACCTCCGCCGGCCCCTCGATTTCCTTGTACATGACGGAATCCATCACGCCGGGATAGAGCTTGTCCCACATCTTGTCCAGTCTGTCGTGGAGCGTCGCGATTTCCTCGGCCTTCGGATCAGGCGAACAGATGGTTCCCGCTACGATGCACTGTCTCGCTGGAGGCGCCATTCGCGGGTCCCAATTCGATGGCACTGTGGCAAAGACCATGACTTCGTCGGCGACCTTGCCCTCGCGCTGGGCGCGGAACCGTTCCAGGTTCAGCGCCGTGTCGTCAGCCCACATCAAGTACAGCTGTTCAGCCAGGATCTTCTTATTCAGGAAGTACTTCACACCGGTGAAGCACCAGCCGGGTATCAGGCCTTTGACCCAGTTCAGGTAGCTGCGGTCGAATTCCTTCTCCCCCACCAGTTTCAACACGGTAGGCTGAATACCCGCGTCGCTGACCACTATCGGCGCATCGAAAGTGTCTTGATCGGTGGTCACGCCTATGACCCGGCTGTTGCTGACCCTGATCTTCTGCACTTTCGTCTTCGTCTTGATCTCTCCCCCATTGGCCTTCATGGCCTTCGCCAGATCATCCAGCACTCGGCCGAACCCGCCAACGTAGTATCCTGCGGCACCCTTGAAGGCTATGTCCTGCATGATCTGAACGTGCTCTGAGGCTGAAACCAAGTCTATCGGCTCCGCCAGCGAGCCGTTGGCCTGGTTCATCATGTAGCTATGCAGAGGCCACGGCAGATCGGGAAACCGTGCCAGCCATTCCTCAGTGGTCATGTCATCGAGAGCCCTCACCTGGTCAGGGGGAAGGAACACCATGTCAGTGAGGAACTTGAGCGCAGCGTCCTGCTGCTTCTTGTCCAGTCC
>JAUCPZ010000333.1 GCA_030372995.1 Dehalococcoidia bacterium | reverse complement strand
AAATCCGGCAGAAATCAACACGCGGAGACCCTATATATTGTGGATAACCCTATGGCGCAAGTACCTATTTTAACATTACTTACGGAAACGAAAGTCGCGAACCGAAAACGGCACTAGTACATAGCGCAAGCCGAGAGGTGGCGCATCTACAACACTCCCAATAAACTCACACAAAGGCGATGGATCAGCAGCCCCTAGACCGTCGCAAATAGAGGTAACATAGAACTGATTGGCCTGGCACCATTCCATTATATATGGCAGCAATGCCGGTTGCAGGATTGCTGCGGCCGCGCTTAGAGCAATACAAACCGGCTCGACCAGAGGGCCTACTATTTCGCAAGCGTTCTGCAACACTTCAAAAAGATCGTTACACAACTCGGTCACATCGGCACCAGGGCTTCCCTCCAATGGTATCGTCGTCTGATATGTACCCGTTGTGCCCACTTCAAAGGCTGGAAGTCTTTCAACGTGAATAATTGTGCCTAACCCGCTAGTCACCACAACAAACAGTTCAACAGAAGCTCCCACTAACGGCAGATTCCCGCAGCGCGTAACCTCAATCTGCACGGGCGCTGCGGCGGGGAGGCTGACGCTTGCTGGGTTCTGACCGGCGAGCCGCTGTGCCAACCGTGGTTGGGCATTGCTCGCAAGCTGTACTGGTGCGTTTACCTGCGTGCCGTCAGCGAGAAGTGCAGTGGCGAGGAGCTGGGTATCGCTGAGCCAGCGCAAGCTGATGGTAAGCCCATTCGGCATGGAGAACTGGACAGGACGTCCTGATTCGTCAAAAGTTGCCCTCGTCACAAGTCCGTCAGCGGCTTGAAACCGGATCATTCGAAGCCTCTCTGGCCTGCCGCTCGCGTCTCTGGTACCAGACCATTCAATGACTTCGCCAGAAGGACAGTCTCGTCTAAGGAATCGGGGATCTCCTGGGTTTACGTAGAGGGTAAACTCGCCCAACTGAAACACCTGGACGTCGAATGCAAACTTCAAGCCGAACGCTTGACTATTCCGAAAGATGAACTCCCTGGGCGCGGTCTCCTGCCCGGGCTGAAGTGCGGCGTCGAGTCTGAAATCATAGAATGGCCGCCCTTCTGTTGTGAGGCCGTCAGCGTTCAATACACTGACTCGATTCGGGTTATGCGTCACAGGTGAGTTTACACTCGTGATCGACGTTATGACGGTTCGGAGCGTTCCCCTCAGGGGTGCATCGAGTGGGGTAAGGCTGACGCTTACGGTGTATGTCTTGGATTCTGGGTCGAAATGAAGAGCAGACTTGTTGACTCTGACTCGAGATGTTATGTCCGCGGCGTGCACGCGCGTTGGACAAAGAAGATAGCATGAGGTCAGGATTGCGACAGTCACGAGGCGTCGCGCCGGTCGGTTGAACAATTGAGTGAGCATAAGACGTCCTTTCATTTGAATTGATCCTTCCTGAAGCGTGTATGGCCGGGCTCGTGGGCGTTTACGGTGCAGGGGTTTGGGGACTCCATGCTGGTCCTGAGAACTGTTCGTTCCCACTGCCGGCGTGCACGCGTGTCACCCGTTCCGCGGCTTGAGAGCCGCCTGGGGACCGCCCCCAGGTACTGTCCGCGCCGTCTAACTTCAGGAAGCGACTTCTCAATATCGGAATTACGAAATCCTCCAACTGCAGCGACCTCCAGAGACTCGGTCGAAACATGTCGGGCAATTGGCCTCAGCCTGAGCGTTGGCAAGCTGGGTCTCGCGGCCACAGCTCAGGCACCTCAAAGTTCTCTATAGTGCTTTCGCTAAGAACGGAACCAATCGGACCTGGATTGCCAGAAAACCGCCAGGCTGTGGGTGATGGGCAGATGGCATGTTTATAGCCCCGTAGCCGTTCCTGGAACCGCCATGCTCTTCGACAACGCCCTTGCTCCAGCCCCCGCCAACTCAGGTGGGCCGCCGCAACCGGGGCGTCCCACCTTGAAGGAGCCCCGGAGGTACGAATATGAAAGAAACAAGCGATGAGGCAGAGCAGTCAGAGGACATCCGCGGCAACTTCGCCATGGGCACGTGCTTCGGTGATGTCAGGTGCGTTCATGGCCACCCGGTGAGGCTGTTCAACATCGGCCGAGGGCACTGGGTGGCGTGCGACAAATGCCGGACGTACATCCACGTTGGCTCCAATCTGATGTCCTCGTGGCGGAGCGAGACCGAAAACACTTGGTGCGCGAACCACGAGAGTGTTTGGGGTTACAGGTGCATAGAGTGACCGGCCTGCCTGCAAGTACCGCAGACCGCCTCGTAGGCCCTTCACTTAACGTTGGCGGTCCGCACCGTCACAGGCGAACCGCCACCAGAGCGGTTGCACCGGAGGGCAGCAGCATGACAGCCAGACGAAGATACCAGGTGTTCAATCGCACCGACGGGATATGGGCGGCACCGTTCACCATGAGCCGCAAAGAGGCTGAAGCGTTTGTCAGAGGCTTCCCCGAGCGGTACGGGCAGCAGGGTTATTACCGCACGGCTTCGGGCAGACGAATCCGGCCGGCAGACGTTGAGCTGGAACTGGTCAGGATTGATGACAAGTGAGGCAGGGTGTTCCGCGTGACCGCGGCATCAGCCCTTTAGGCTGGGAATCCGCACCACGCAATCTCGCCAATTTAAGCCTTTCGGTCGAAAAGACCGAAACCCATAAAAGGCGAGCTTGAAACTCGTGGGCAGCTTCGCAATTCCTCGCCAGTCGTCGGGAACCTGTCTCGCTTGACACGGCAGCATCAGGAGGCCCCTGCCGGGGCCAATAAAAGAATGATAGTGGCCGTCCTCGCCGGCTTTTCTCATCTTGACGGCCGGGCTCGGACTCTGCGGTCGACAGAACCCTCGACCCCCTTGCCAACACTCCGGTGCCTTGTTGGCGGTTCGTTACGCAATGGACGAACCGCCACAAGAGCGGTCGCACCGAGGTGAAAAACATGAAACAAGAAAACGAATTTGAAGATGAGTTCGAAGTGGACGGTGTCCCTGTCTCGCCGTTGCTGTCGCGGCAACGGTCGAACAGATACGGCAGCGTTCCCGGCCTGGACGACGAAGAGCTTGCGTCGCCTGAGGAGCTTGAGCGGCAGATTACCATGGAGGAATGGTGGCCCATTCTTCGACTGCCGGTGCGGCACAGGAAGTGTGCGATTCAGCCTCACATCGACGAGTATTTCGGCGTGGACTGGGGTGCGTTCGCGACAGTGGACTTCGAGCGTTACGCAGGCCAATTCGACAAGGCCCGCTACAAGGCAGACAAGCTCAAGGAAAAGCTTGGCAACGTCATCCTCATGATGGAAACTATCAGCGGCAGGCTACCCGAGGCCAAGTTTGCGGTGCTCAGGTACGTCAGGAAGGGCATCATCGACCTGGGACACATCGAGAGCCTGGACATGTACGAGCTGGCGAGGCTGGACCTGCGGGCGAGGCGGTTACGGAACGAAATCCGGCAGCTTCGCAAGGCGAGCTGGAACCGGCGGCAAGGGCAACTGGCGGAGGTGGAAGCGTGAGCCCTTGAATCTTGGGGGCTGTCCGGCCCTTGCGGAGGGCCTTGTTGACGCCTCGCGTGGAGGGCTTTCGCTGCGCTTCAGCCCGCCGACCGCGTCCTCTTGCGAGTCCGCGGAACGCTGTTCGGCCGGGGTGGCTGCTTCTTTGTTGGCGGTGAATGACGGGTGACCTGCGGGACATGATTCGTCGGCCGGGGTAATGCTCAGGTCCGCGATGGCGTAGGGTGGGCGGTGCGTTTGTTCATGTCCATGGGTGCAGTCTTCGGTGCATACCCCGCCTTGCTGGACGCGTTCAGGGCGGGACAGTCGTTGCTTCGATGTATCCCTCATCCCGCTGAGGGCTCAACTGGGGTGTGCGGCGGGCGCAATGGGGCGAAGCAGGAGGGCGGTGCGGCCATGGTTGAGGTGGAGAGAGTTGATCAGGACGTGGCATGAGGACCGGGCTCGGCTCGGGTGCCGGTCGAATGTGGTCGATCTTCGGTTCCCGCCAGAAGCGATGGTTGATGTCCCACGGCTTAAGACAGCAGACGTATTCAAGGTTCTGTAAGCGTTCCTGTATCGCCCCAAGCACTGCGCAATAAAGTTCTGGCAGTCCGGGAGCACTCAAGCCTTTCCTTACGTACTCCTCAAGGACTGTACCTCCCTGCGTAATCACCAGTTGCCCTGTTGATGAGTCATACCCCGCACCGGCGTGCACCCATTCCTTGGTGAAGGCGACGTAGTATTCACTGGGCTTGCGATAGCATAATTGCAGGCCCCACCAGTCAGGGCCCGGGTCTGCGAGCAAGAAGATTGGCACTGTTTCCGTGGGGCGATGTGCTTCGCGGAGTACCCATCGAAGGTGCTGAGTCATGCCAGGCCCGCCATTCGGCTCTCCGGGTAGAGATGGGCTCTGTTCCCGAAACCCATGGTACCGCAATCCGTCCGTACGCACACGGCCTCGGGACCGGCCGTATCTAAACGCAAGGGATTAATCTCCCCAGGGCGTGGCTAATGAAGACGCCACGCCCCGGGTCGTTATCAGGAGAATAACGGCTCGATAGAAGGTTCGGTCAGGTTGATGTCGGCCGCTTGCTGCAGGGTGGAAGGCGGCTTGGTGGCAGCATTTGCCTGGATGATTTCCCTTGGTAAGGCAGCCTTTCCGGTTGGTGTTAGGGACGGCAGAGGGCTGCGTCGGGCGAAGCAAGAAGTGAAGGCGCGGATGCGTAGAGGGAGACGGGAGGGCGAAGCTGACGGTTGGGGTGCGTTGAATTCATATGGATTGGCGGGCATTCCGCTCCGCTCCAGCCCACCGCCCGGGGTCCCTGAAGGGCCCCCGGGGACGACGGACGTTACATGAACGGATAGTAATGATCATGGTCTATGCGTGAAGATGGATAATGTGGTGAGAGTTGTGAGAGTCGGAGGGTAAGATTCTGACAAGTGGTTGTTTTTCAATGGTTTGTGGTGAGGGTCTGAGAGTAAGGGTATAGTAAGAGCCCCAGATTCCGACTCTCACAGGGGCTCTGGCGGCAGCTCGGGCAAGGCGTCCAGGCAAGCTTCGGCCAGCCATTTCTCGAATTCGAGTTCGGCCAGGATGGCCTCCTTATCCTCCGAAGCAGAACGGGCAAACTCCCCGGCCAGGACCCGGGCCCGGGCCTCTGCTTGGCGCTGAATCCGCATCAGCATCACGTCTTTCACGTTCATGGTTCCACCTCGGCGGAGGTAAGGCACCGGGGTTTATAAATGCTGCGCCTGTACCGGCCGGAGCGGCTTATTCAGGTCGCTACCGGCCAGTAATGAAAACCGACAAGTTTAAATACTCGGTCGTATTTACCACCTCCCAGTAGGCACTTTGGAGG
>JAUCPZ010000332.1 GCA_030372995.1 Dehalococcoidia bacterium | reverse complement strand
GCTCAAACGGGGGCTTGTAGTCCGACCGGGCCCGGTGCACCAGCAGCTCAAACGACGCTTCAGCTTCCTCGTACTGGAAACCCCGGCTCTCGAGCAGCTTGACCTGCTCCAGGATCCGGCGGGCCTCCTCCCGCCGGGCCAGCGGCAGACCCCGCTCCCTGGCTTTGTAGATGATATTGCTGACCCCGGAGAGTTCGGACACTAGCACGCCACTCCTGTTGCCCACTGCCGCCGGATCGATGTGCTGATAGCTCTCCTCCCATTTATTGACGCCGGCGACATGCAGACCACCCTTGTGCGTGAAGGCGCTCGTGCCCACATACGGTTGCCGCGGAAAAGGACGCAGATTGGCCAGTTCGCTTACGTACCGGGACACCTCAGTCAGTCTCTTCAGGCGGTTGCGGCCGATGCAGCCGACGCCCATCTTCAACTCCAGGGCCGGGATGATGGAGCAAAGATTGGCATTGCCGCAACGTTCGCCGTAGCCGTTGATGGTCCCCTGAACGTGCGTGGCGCCGGCGGCCACCGCCATGAGGCTGTTAGCCACTGCCAGCTCGCCGTCATTGTGAGCGTGTATGCCCAGCGGGACTGTCACCTTCTTCCTCGCGGCCCGCACCGCCACGGCAACCTCTTCTGGCAGCGATCCACCGTTGGTGTCACACAGGACAACACATTCGGCACCCGCCTCTTCCGCGGCGATGGCCGTCTTCAGCGCGTAGGACGGATTCGCCTTATAGCCGTCGAAGTAGTGCTCGGCATCGAAGAAGACCCTGAGTCCCTTGGACCTCAGATACGCGATGGATTCCGCAATCATGGCCAGATTCTCTTCGAGAGAAGTCTCCAGGACATGGACCACCTGGCCGTCCCAGCTCTTGCCCACGATGGTCACTACTGGAACTCCTGCCTCCACCAGGGCCTTGAGATTGGCATCGTTGGCGGCCCGCGTCTTCGGGCGCCGGGTGCTGCCGAAGGCCACCAGCACTGCCCGCGAGAGCCGAAGCTTCCTGGCCCTGCGGAAGAACTCCTCATCCTTGGGATTAGAGCCCGGCCACCCACCCTCTATACAATGAATGCCCAGTTCGTCCAGCTTCCGGGCGATCTTCAACTTGTCTTCCACCGAAAACGAGACGCCCGCCTGCTGCGCCCCGTCCCGGAGGGTTGTGTCGTACAGTTCCACCCTTCTCAACTGACCGGCCTGCCTTTCGCAATGGAGAGATTATACCATCAGGCCTA
>JAUCPZ010000331.1 GCA_030372995.1 Dehalococcoidia bacterium | reverse complement strand
CGGATTCAAAGAGACGGGTATTCTGTATCTCCCATCCCGACGGCACCATCTGCGTCAGCGCCAGGTTACCCACCTGCCTGAAAGTGGTGTTTGTAACATCAACAGTCATGATGAAGCTTGTTCCCTGTGCCAGCGAGCTGATGTCCAGCGGCTTCTGCTCCATGTCAAGATATGCCACCTTCATCGAAAGGTTGTTCTCCTTCACTGTCATATCGGAAGTCGGAGGCACACCCTCCTCGGTGAATGTCACAAACAGCGGGTTACCGCTCTCGTTCTCAACAACAAGCTTATTCGAAGCAGCCGACGTGAAACTCTTCAGTATCGCACCCCCGTCGGCGCTGATCCGTTCGCGTGCGCCATTAAATTCAAGGGAAACCTTCATCGGCTTCGAGGCATCGGTCTTCATCTTCTTCGCGTAGTTCATGTACGCAAACAGGCCCCACGCGGTCGTCTGCGTGCTGTACCACGCATTGCTGCCCAGCTCCTCAGCAACAGACTTCAGCATCTCCAGCGCCTCACCCGTGTTACCCACCTGCGTCAGCGTATACAGTATTATCGACTGGTCCCTCAGCGTGCTGCCGTAGTAGTAATAGACATAGTCGTCCTCGGTCTTCAGGTTGCGCACGTCGATCAGCGTCTGCGCCACCTCGGTGCGGCCGGTAGTTGCATAGGCTGCAGCCAGGAACCACTTCGCCAGCGACGGAAGATCGGTGATCTCACGCATGCGGTTCATTGCGCCCTTGTCGGGCGAACCGGCCAGCGCCATCGTGAAGAGCCTGTAAGCCTGGTCATTGGCGTTATAGCGATACTGCGGCTGATACCTCCATGCCGTGGCCTGCGATCTCTGGTAAGCAGTCCACTTGCTCAGGAATCCTGCCGGTATTGCATATCCGGCCTTTTGCGCCTCAACGGCGAAGTGACCCGCGTACGATGTCACCCAGTCGTCAGGATAGCTTCCTCCCGGCCAAAGTGTAAGTGCTCCCGAGGCGATCTGCCTCGAGGCGATTGCGCGAAGGGCCTCTTGAACGTTATTCCTTATAACAGCAGGATCCTGAAGCCCGGATCCAAGGAGGTCAGCCAGGTAAACCTGCGGGAATGCGGCAGAGGTGATCTGCTCCGTGCATCCGTGCGGGAATGAAGTTAAGTATTTCAGCCTTCGGCCCAGGTTGACCGAGGGCAGTGAGAATATCTCAACAGATACCGAAGAGGTGCCGGTCAGGCCAAAAGGTGTAAAACTCTTCTCATATTTCTGTCCGGCAGGAATATTCTTCGTCTCAGCCCTTCTCTCCGGAGGATTCGGTGAGCGTACCGGAACGTTCAGACTGTACGATGCCTTCTCCCCGCCACCCTCTGCGGTCACATTGATCGAAGCGGTACCAGGCTGCATAGCAGTATTGAAAAGAAGCTCCAGGTCCTTGTCGCCCGGCTCGCTGAAACGGACCGAACCGGCAGCCTGCGTGAAGCTGATCATATCATTCGCCGTGGCTGAAACATTCACGTCGGAGATTCCCTTCTCCTGTGCAAACACCGTCACCGGCAGCGCCACCTTATCGCCCGGTGAGAGCACCCTCGGCGCCGTTGCCAGTATCATCAGCGGGTCAGAGACAATAACGCTTTTTTCGGATGAACCGAAGGTATTTCCTTTCCCGGCAGCGGTTACCATCACCCGGACCGAACCGGTGTACTGCGGTAGCCTGATCTTATGTGTTCCTGTCTTTCCAGGCGCGAGGGTGAAGGGGCCGATGAACCGCACTACCGGCTCGAAACGTCGCGCCCTGTTCTTGCTCTGGTCGACGGCAGCCTCGCTGCCGCCTATCGCGAATGCGCGACCCAGCTTACCGCCGAAAGCGCCGAACACTATGTCATAGAGATCCCATGTCTTCACTCCCAGCGCATGCTTGACGAAGAACCACTTCCACGGATCAGGCGTGCGGAACCCGGTCAGGTCAAGCAGACCCTCGTCCACAACAGCCAGTGTATAGGTCATCTCCTGCCTGTTCTTCTCCTCGACGCGGATCTCAACCTCCTGCTGCGAGCGGATCTTGTCCGGCATGGTGATCACAGGCTCAAGTTTGGTAGCCGGGTCTTCAACCATAACGGGTATAACGCCATAAAGCCTCACAGGTGCATCGTTGACAGTCTGTTAGTGGGGCTGCATCATGGTGACATACAGGTATGCGTTTGGCGCCATCGCAGGCGTCGCCTTGATCTTCACCTCCTGGTTGCCGGCCTGGGTCTTCACCTCTGTGATGTCAAGGAGGCCGGTGCTGTTCTCGATTGTGATGATGGCGCGACCGTTCTCCGGTGCCGGGAAGGTGAGGCTGATAT
>JAUCPZ010000330.1 GCA_030372995.1 Dehalococcoidia bacterium | reverse complement strand
CAAAACCCGATATAGGTAGTGGGAGCACTGTCTAGGCTAGCGGATGGCAGCTAGGCAGCGTCTTACTACCAGCCGAAGATCGGAAGTCTTGCCCGATCCGATCAGAGGCAGAAAGGGGGAAGGGCAATAGAACAACTGAATATAGAGGGCAAGCGTTCAGGCGATGGCTTCGTGGCTCACAAGGCGGTGCTGGTCAGCGCCCTCTCAAGAGCACTATCCGCCAGGGTGGTGCTTCTTGATTTCACGGTAGGGCGCAAAGGCTTGCTGAACTACCTCAAGGCTTTGGGGGGAAGCAACATCGTCAAGGTGGTCCCCTCAAACGGCAGTGCTAGCGACTCGCAGGCTGCCGTTAGAAGGCTGAAGGTGGTCTGCGGAGCCAACACCAGCCACATCGCAGACAATGCCTGGATCAGAGAGAGCAAGGGGGGCAAGGGGACAGGCGGGAGCGGAACACCCTACACCTTCTGTGAGGTCAAGGTGTCTCCGTCCAACACCGTGATTCCCAATGTCGGGACAACCGAGCTGGCCGAAGCTCTCAACAAGGTGTTGCCTTTCACGTCCAGAGACAGCAACCGACCTGTGCTGCGCTGCGTCAACTTCACTGCCAGAGAGGGGAAGCTCACCCTGGTCAGCACTGATGGTTTCAGGCTGGCCGTGACCGCTCTCCAGTATGACGGAGAGGGGCAAGCCCTGATCGACTCCAGCGACCTGAAGGGAATCGCCAACGCACTGAGACGGGCCAAGAGAGCCAGAATCAGTTTCGAGCCTAGGCCCAATGCCGAGGCTCAAGACCTGATCCTGGACACGGACTTGATCCGTTACAGGTTCTCCAGTGTCGATGGCAGCTTTCCTGATTGGGAAGCCGTCATGCCGAGCGAGGTCAAGACCACCTGCCACTTTGACACCATCGAGGCCATCAAGGCCATCGGTGGACTGAAGGCTCTGGCCGATGAGAAGGCCTACGCCATCGACATGGCCATAGACGGCAGCAAGGTGGTGTTGAGCGATCCCGACAACAGAGGCCAGTCCGAGATCAGCGCCGATGTTGACGGAGAGTCGGTCACCGTCAGGCTCAATGGCGGCTACCTGGTCCAAGCCCTGAAAGCCTGTGGTGGCATGGTGGACATGAAGCTCACCGCTCCCAGTTCGCCTGTGCTGTTCAACACCAATGGCTACAGGTTGCTCACCATGCCGATGGCCAGAGGGGAAGCTCCGAAGGCTCCAGAGCCTCAGCCCGATGTGGTAGCGCAAGCCGAAGCGGTAGCCGAGGCGGTAGAGATGCCAGAGCCAGTGGCCGCCGTAGCCCATCAGCCAGAAGCCAGAAGGCCGAAGCGGAAGCACAAGGCCAGACAAGCCGCAGCCGTAGCCTAGAACGCTTGCACTCGAAAGACAGCCACGCACAGAGAGCGGGGTTAGCCCGCTCTTTGTGCCTTTTTCTTTGTAGAGGGGTATTTCTTCCCCAGCCGTGGGAAGGGATACCCCTTTTCTGTGGCCAGAAAGGGGGAATCCATGAAGTGCCAACTTTGCGGCCAGGAGACCACGGGACTGGTGGTCCTGCGGGTCTACACCTCAGAGGGGATAGAAGTCTGCCAGGAATGCTACCAGGCTGTGGAAAGACACCGGCACCAGCCCTACTCGCGGGTCATGGAGAGGCTGGCCTTGGCCGAGGCCGGCTATCGAGCCAACCGGAAGCGGGCCAGGCTCAACAGGTGCTAGAGACAAGGTCGATCGCAGCCCAAATCAGAGAAAGAGAGGGGGTGAAATCATGCCCATCAGATGGAGCGCTGTCCAAGTAGACCAGGCCATGAACGAGGTTGAAGCCAGGATGGATGAGGCCCAGCTCTTCCTCTGCCTCCACGGGTTGGGGAATGGGCGACGGACGCCCTGCGGTGCGGCGCTGTCATGAGGCCCTCCGTCGTGCCACTGACGAAGGGCTCGACCGCACGGAAAGGCAGTTCGATGAACTCTTGCTATTGTCTTCTATCGGCAAAGAGGGCCAGCCTGGGGAGAGTAGCGGCTACGAGCCTCTGCTGAACTGACAGCCTCTGTCTCAAGATAGTATGACGGTCCGACTACGTAACGGTGCCAGAAAAGCCGTCGTTAGGGGCATAATCAGGATGGCCGACGGTCCCCGGTGGCCATCCCGGACAACCACCGGGTGGACTTTTACGTAATAGTTCCCTCATGGTACGTAAACTTTTACGTAAAAGTCCCCGCACGGTACGTAAACTCTTACGTAAGAAATCGGGATCAACACTGGGGGTAACGGGTCAGTTCTACGTAACGCCACAGCGGGGGTGTCAAGTCCGAAGTCTTGGGTGGTCTCCGGCGGTCGGAAACGGCCAAACAACCTGCCTCTTTCATGGCACCGTTCTCGTGCAACGCCTGCCTATTATGTAACCTGGGTTGCACCGACACTCTCGGAGCATGCTTCTCCACACAGTCTGACACGAGGAATCACCCCCTCTATGGCGGATGAATCTGACGGCTAGTCGTCATACTAATAAATCACGTCGTCGAAACTCCGAGGACGAAAGTCCACTGACGATTGGAGGTGCTTGACGGGGACCGCGCAGAAGTGGCGCGGGACGGCTTAGCCGGACTCTACGAGCTCCACATGTTCCAGCATGTATGCCAGTTTCTTTTCGCCCTTCTTCGTGAGGCTCCAGATCAGCGGGTCACGCCCGTGGCCGGGCCGGGCTGTTCCGGTTCTGTCCACCTCTGATCTCACCAGGCCGTTCTGCTTGCAGCGGCTGAGCCGGCGTTGAGCCGCTGCGTACGTTATTCGTTGATTGAGGGCGACATCACTGATGGTGACGGTCCTGAGACGATGAATGAAGAGCAGCGTGGCCAGTCGGTCTGCAGTCATGCTTCAGCGTCATCCTTCGGCGTGGATTCTATCAGCGTAGTGAGGAGTGTGCAATAGGATGTGGTGGTGGGGCCATCTCACTAGCTTGCCCGATAGGCACGCAGTCCTCAGTTGAGCATGATGGTCAGCGCTCAGTGAGTGGAAATAGGCTATACTTCTGCCGCAGCCTGGATGGTCCACTTGTGCACCGAGTCTGTCTGCTGGTTCTCAATCGTGGTCTGTGGCTCGATTACCAGCCATCTGCCCGGTTGAAGACCATAAGTCGTCAAGTCGGAATAGTACCAGCATCCATATGGGTTTATGCTGTCGAGGTGTACCAGGGTCATCGCGTGGCCGCTGCTTCCGCTCTGAAAGAACCCAATAGCTGAATCTATTCCTACCGCCTTGAACAGGGCAGCCGCGAGTATGGAATAGTCATCACAATCTCCAGAGAGAAATCCCAGAGTCTCCATCGGTGCTAGGAAGGCATCATTCAAATCAGATTCATAATGGATGTGGGCCTGTATGAAATCAAGAATCTTGTCTATCTTCTGCGTTGGCGAATCCGTGGCTTGGATTCCTATCACGCCGAGTACTGCGTCGAGTTCCTCCCTTGCTGTTGTGTAGCTATGTTCTTTGGCATCGCTGTAATAGTCATCTTCGTGCGACGGCCAATAGGTCTCTCCTAGCCCATGCCTTGCTAGGTCAGCGGCAAAAGTGACAGAGTCTTGCTGCGTTCCGTTGAAAAGCCACCAGACAAACCCGCTGTGGTCATCGCGAATCTCGTTGTAGTAATCCTCCAGCAAGTGACCTATCCTCAGAACCTGCAAGGCTTGATACTCGACTGACAAGTTATCGTATGATGCCTGTAGCGCCGCATTAGCTGCTGTGAGTCTTGCTATCTCCTGCTTCTGAGTGGAATCGCTTTGCTGACATCGGCTTAGTTGCTGCTGCAGATCGGCGTTATTGTCCTGAGAGACACCGCAGCCCGGCAGGACCAACACCACGAGAAGGAGAGCCGCTGTAGCCAGAACAACCCGTTTCCACATGTCTATTCGTCGTCTCCTTTGCAGTATTGTGCATCAGGCGTTTTGACTATATAGCATGAAACCGTTCTCACAAGGGGTTGGGGAGTTCTACGGTTCACTGAATCCAAATGGGAGTGTTCGTTTCCCTCGTGACACAAGCGATGCAAAGTCCATGTGGTTTGATCCTTCGCAACTGTCGCTTGATCCCGCCTATCTTCGCCGCATTCCTGGGGTCTTACCCGTCGCTACCTATGAGAATGACGTAGTATGCGCGGGTGGCTCTTGTCCCTAATGCATGTCTGAGTTTCTTGATGTCACGCGTAGCCCAACCCCTTGGCGAAGTCACTTGACCCTCCCGATGCTTGATTTCAATGACGGCATACAACGGCATTCTTGCAGCGCCATCAGTTCTACCGACTTCACACTCCCAGTAGCCTCTCACATCTCTTGCTGATTCAGGGGCCCAAATTGCGAGGTCGTACCACCCGGCGTTCCTCTTCTTTCGTAGACCGCTACCTGACACTACCCTGGGCCACTCGGCATACGCCAACTGGATCTTGTCTCCCCTGTGTCGAATGCGCATGCTGTGCTCATTGCGCGGAAAACTGAGAAGACGCCCTTGTATGTCCCGCTCACCCCAATAGTTCGGCGGGAACTCTCTGGATTCATCTGCGATTCGCTGAATGCATGTCTCGATCGCCGTGTCCAAATCCTTCGTGCTCTTGGGCACTGGAGCCGCATCTTTGGGTGAAAGTCTCAGCGCGGGTCTTTCCTGACGCCGGTCTCTCTCTCGTAACCGCAGACTGGGCAGTATATGACCTCTGCCAGGAGATATTCGTAAAGCTGAAGCCCACCTCGGGGTTTCTTGATCCATCGAACTCTCATCGGGGAACTGCCGCATTCTGGGCACTTGTAGGCCATTTCATACACCTCCAGTAGATTATGGGTATCGTGCCACATGATCATACAACTGGGGAATCACAAACGAATCATGAACTGAAGTCGAGTTGTCACAATCAGATCACCGCCTGTGCGGTTGAGGAAGAGTATTTTTGCATTGCACAGACGTTCAGTCACCCTTCTGAGACCGAAATCGACGCTCATGTTGCGAAGGGACCACTCAACAGCATGGGAACTGCGGGAACTCAGGCTCGTCAGCATTGCGATCGTCCCGGCTCGACGGTCGCATTGAACGTGAGGACAGCTTCACGCCACGAACGAAATCACTCCCACGTTGGGCTGACGTTCGATCATGAACGTGAAAGGACATTTGACGCTCATGGTGTAGAGGAAACCTCGCAGCACAAGGGATTCTGTGTGGTGAACGGCGGCGGGCGAAGCGGGTGATTTCTTAGAAGCGACACAGCCTGCATTTCACGGTGGCACTGAGGTGCTCTTGGCTGTCGATGGAGTCTTCGAGAGTCTTCGCCAGTTCGTCTTGTTGTTGCAGAACGGCCTTCTTCATTGTTAGCGGACACCCAAAACCGGCCACCCGCGGACAGGTTAAAACCGGCCACTGAGGCGGGCGAAATCTGGCACACTCCATCGAAAGAACGATGGGGGTGCAGATGGGGAACCACCTTAAGATGGC
>JAUCPZ010000328.1 GCA_030372995.1 Dehalococcoidia bacterium | reverse complement strand
GCCCTCACTGCCTGCATGCGCAAGTTGCTGACCATCTTGAACGCTATGCTCAAGCATCGTACTCCATGGCAATATGTTAATACCCATAATCTTGAGACATGTTCTTGACAGGCAAGACAGTTGCTCTGCACGCCCTTTGCTCAGTCATTCCAGCAAGCGAGGCATATGCCTATCAGGGGTGAGCCGTATCCGTAGTATCCGTAGGGGCGCATTGCGATGCGCCCGGACAAGAGATCGAGCAAGGGGGATGGATACGGAGGGCACGGATGCGTCTGACGTGGGTGTAAGGTTCGAAACCCGACCCGGAAACGCAACCAAGCAGGGGCGCATGATCATGCGCCCGTTGTTGAGTCTGTCATTCCCGCGAAAGCGGGAGTGCAGGAAGGCCACAGCGGCTGCTACTTGACTGCAGCGTGGGTCTTCACTTCGCGCTCCAAACGATCCCCGAGGGACAGGCTGGCAACGTCCAGGTCGTAATCCGCCTGCAACCCTAGCCAGAACTGGGGAGACGTGTTGAAGTAGCGGGCTAGACGCAGCGCGGTATCAGCAGTGATGCGGCGCTTTTCGAGCACAATCTCGTTAATGCGTCTGGGCGGCACACCGATGTCTAGGGCGAGGCGGTTCTGGCTCAAGCCGAGCGGCTTCAGGAACTCCTCAGAGAGGACCTCGCCGGGATGAACTGGATGAAGCTTCTCTTCCGTCATGTCACCCCCTAGTGATAGTCGATAATCTCGACTTCGTAGGCATCTCCTTCTCGCCACTGGAAACAGACCCGCCACTGGTCATTGATGCGAATGCTGTATTGGCCCGATCTATCCCCGCTCAGCTTCTCAAGCCGGTTGGCCGGCGGGCTGCGCAGGTCCTGCAGTGTCCGGGCGTTGTTCAGCATGCGGAGCTTCCGCAGTGCGACTTGTTGAATGTCACCCGGCAGCTTCCGTGAACGTTGAAGAGCGAATATCTTCTCGGTCTCGGGGCTTCCGAATGACCTTATCACGGGGCCATTCTATAACGGATGGCGTTAAACGTCAAGGGTCAAGTGGCGTTGGCCTACCGCCTCCGTGCGCGTACCCGGTGGGCTTCGTGCTGAGGGGCCTCAGCCCCATTGAGAAGCAAGCCGTCGGGGAGGCGATTGCCATGGTCGGCGAAGGGGAAGCAAACGGCAGTTCGTCACCGAGCCGCCAGGGTCTATAATGGTCCGCGAGGCGACCAGACTTGCCACGGACAACCCGCCGGAGCTAAACGCCGGACGACTTTCAAGACTTCTAAGAGAGGAGCGTGGTCCATGGCCAAATCGCTGAAGCCTCCGTATATCCGCCAAGTGGACGAGCGCGGCGACCTGAAGGTGTGGGTGGTTGACGGCAGCTACATCCGGGGGCACATAGACGAGGAGTTCACCAACTTCGGCCAGCACTACAGCTTCCCGTTCATCCCCTCGGATGAACTGTGGCTCGACGATGCCACCGAGACCGACGAGCAACAGTTCTTCATCGATCACCTGCTGGTGGAGCATCGGTTGATGGCCAAGGGCGTGTCCTATGACAAGGCTCTGGCGGCTGGCGATCAAGCTGAACGGAAGGAGAGGCGGCGGGCCGGCGATGTGGCCCGATTGACACATCACGGTCAGAAGCTGCCTGACGGCCGTGACGTCCACAAGAGGCTCTGGAAGAAGCTGGAGAACGGCGTGGCTGTCTGGATTGTCAGCGGGCGGATGGTAAGGAGCGTCTTTGACATAGACTTCACTGAAGGCGGTCACGACTATGTCTACGAGTTCGTGCCGGAGAAGGAGGTCTGGATCGATGATGACATCCTGGAGCCGGAACGTCCCTACGTTCTGGTGCACGAGTTGCACGAACGAAACCGCATGGCCTCCGGATGGCCGTACAGCAAGGCCCACGCCGAATCCAGCCGTCTGGAGTACCGCTGCCGCCATCACCCCGATGACCTTCATGAGGCTCTGGCAGCGGAAGGGTGGGCCTGAGGTTCTAGGGTTGGTGCGATTGAAGGGCCGTGCCTTCATGCTGAAGGAGGGGATAGCCCCCATAGACGCACTCTTGGCGAGGGCGGCGATCCGGCTGTTCCGCAGGGAGTCCATCGCGGTCGGTTGGCACTGATCTGCCGGACAAGAGAGGAGATTCCTTCATGGACATGTGGAAGTTCTATGACATCACACACCGGGAGCACATCGTTTGCAATCCGACGAGCATCGAGAAGCTGGAACAACTCGTTAGTCTGGTGCGGTTGAAGCCTGATGCGCATGTGCTTGAGATCGCCACAGGAAAGGGCGAGTTCATCATCCGGCTTGCCGAGCGGTACGGCGTTGAAGGGGTGGGGGTCGACCTCTCGCCGTACTACATTGCCGATGCCAAGGGGAAGCATCGGAAACGGGCGCCGGATGCCCGGCTGGTTTTCCTGGAGATGGATGGGGCGGAGTACAAGCCGGAGAAGCCGGAGAGTTTCGATCTGGTGGCCTGCATCGGGGCGAGTTGGATATATGGCGGGCACCGGGGGACACTGAAGGCGTTGGAGGGGATGGCGGCACAGAAGAGCTGGATAGTAGTGGGAGAACCGTACTGGCGGCACGAGCCGGAGAGAGAATACCTGGAGGCGATAGAGGAAAAACGGAGCAGCTTCGGGACTCACAGCGAGAACGCAGAGGCAGGGAAAGAGTTCGGATTGGAGTTGGCATATACACTAGTCAGCAGCCAGGATGACTGGGACAGGTACGAGGGGCTGCAGTGGTATGCGGCGGAGGAATGGGCGAGCGGGCATGCCGCGGATCCTGATGTGCCAGAGTTATTGAAGCGGGTACGCCAGGGCAAGGCTGCATATCTGAGATGGGGGCGTGAAACACTGGGATGGGCAATTTATGTCTTCAAGAAGGGAGCATTTGGCAGGGAGCAGGCAGCCTGACCAGTGCATGCACCAGGCGCAGACTGCAACTCGTTTCAAGCAAGTTGAGGCGACTACCAGAGTGGGCGAAGCCGTACCCTTCATGATGAAAGAGGGACTGGCCGTGGCGATGAAGAATTACAACCAGACGTGATGACCCTCGGTCTCACGAGGGCACTGCCTGAGGCGGACCGCTCGTGCCACCCGCCGACGCCCACACTTGACAATGAGGCGATCGGTGGTATAATAAGTGCAATAAGTGTTAAGTAGGAGGTTTAAGATGACAATAAGTATGCCTGCTGTATGGACTGTACAACAGGTGGCAGAGTACCTGGCGGTTCAGCCGAGTCTTGTACAGCAAGAATTCGAGTGTGGCAAGATCAAGGGATTCAAAGTTGGCGAAGAATGGCGGTGCATCCAGTCTGATGTACTCGACTACATAAGAGCGCAGAGACTGAAAGCTGAATCATCCGCTGGGGGTAACAAGAATCGCAGCGAACCGACGACCTCAGGATTCACGAGGGTCGAACCT
>JAUCPZ010000327.1 GCA_030372995.1 Dehalococcoidia bacterium | reverse complement strand
AGATCTACACGGTTCGGAACTCGTCGGCAGCGTCAGATGTGTATAAGAGACAGCACCCCACCACTTCAACTGGTCTATGGCTGCGGCCCTGAACGTATCGGCCGCAGCCAGGATCACCTTGCCGCCGTCCCTCTTGTACAGGTGTCCCAACTTGGCGATGCTCGTTGTCTTCCCCGAGCCGTTAACGCCCACCACGAGAACGATCCGGGGAGAAGCCGGAGGCAGGGGCTTGCTCCCGTTGACCTGCAAAACCGAGGTCATCTCTTCCATGAGGATAGTCCGCACCTGCTGAGCGTCGTTCACCCGCTGCTTATCTACGCGCTCCTTGACGCGCCTGATCAGCTTCTCCGTGGTCTCGACACCCGCATCTGCCGCAATCAGCAACTCCTCGAGTTCGTCCCACAGCCCCTTCTCAATGGTCTGGCGTTCGAACAGGCCGGCGATCTTCCCGAACCACGCTTCTTTGGTCCGCTTGAGCGCCTGCTCCGTCTTCTTCTTGAAGATGTCAAAAAGCGCCATGTTCCCCTGCGTTTGTCAGGAAATGTTAGCATGCGCCAGAAGCGTGGTCAAAGCTGGATTGCGTGGTACACCCGAATGAGGGCACGGCTCACCTTGAGCACCCGCGTTTGAGGGCGTGACCCACCGGTTCCCGGCTATGAGCCATCGACTGGCCAGCAGCGGACCGCAGCTTCGCCGCCCAGCCGCGCTACGCCGTGTCTATCTTGGCCTCGGTCTTCCCGGCCTTGTCATCCAGCGCCGCCTGAGCAGCGACCAGCCGGGCAACAGGAATCCTGAAGGCGCTGCAGCTCACGTAGTCGACTCCGATCTGGTGGAAGTAGCGGATGGAGCGCGGTTCGCCCCCGTGTTCACCACAGACACCGATCTCGATATCCTTCTTGTTCCTCCTGGCCCACATAATGGCCGTCTCCATCAGCCTCCCCACTCCCTTGACATCGATGATCTCGAAGGGGTTGTCCTGCAGGATGCCGAGGCGCAGGTAAGTCGCCAGGAACTTCTTCTCAGCGTCTTCTCGGCTGAACGAGTACACGGCCTGCGTCAGGTCATTGGTCCCGAACGAGAAGAAGTCGGCTTCATGCGCCAGCTTTCCCGCCCGCATGCAGGCACGCACCGTCTCCATCATTACGCCGATCTTCAACCCGGCCGCCTTCACCTGCCTCTTCACCCAGAGAAGCTCCTGGACCGTGATGACCTGAGGGATCATCACGGCAGCGTTCACCTTCACCTTGGGCTCCACCATGCTCTTCGCCTGGCAGATCGCCTCCACCTGCATCCGGTAGATCTCGGGATTGGTTACCCCCAGCCTGACGCCGCGGTGCCCGATCATGGGATTGATCTCCCGGAGCTGCTGCACCATCTCTCTGACCCTGGGCACGGTCGCGTCGGTCTCCGAAGGCAGGAACTCGTGGAGGGGCAAGTCTAGCAGCCTGATGATAATGGGAAGGCCATCGAGTTCGCGGAAGATGGCCACGAAGTCCTGCTCCTGGTAGAGCCGCAGTGTCTCCAGGGCCTCGGCCTTCTCGGCCTCGGTCCGGGCCAGGATATACTCCCGGATGGCAGAAAGCCGCTCCGGGGCGTTGAACTGCCGTTCGGTGCGGCAGAGGCCGATCCCTTCGCAGCCAAAGCTCTTCGCCAGCTTCATCATGTCCGCGGTATCGGCATTCGCTCTCACACCCAGGCGGCGGAAGCCGTCCGCCCATGACAGGAGTTCCTGCAGCTCGGCAGTGACCTCTACCTCTTCCAGCGGCAGGGATCCGAGGTACACGGTTCCGGACGTGCCGTCTATGGTGATTTCCATGCCCTTGTGGACCACGTGGCCCCGCGCTTCGAACTCCTCGGCCTTGAGGTCGATCTTGATCTCCTCAGCACCGCAGATGCATGGTTTCCCCATGGCCCTGGTGACTATGGCTGCATGGGAGGTCAGCCCGCCTCTGGAGGTCAAGACGCCGTCGGCCGCAGCTATGCCCTGGATATCGTCCGGGCTGGTCTCCGGCCTGACCAGGATGACCTTCTCGTTCTTCTCCGCCAGTCTCAGGGCTTCCAGCGGATGAAAGACCACCTTCCCGGCGGCCGCGCCCGGTGCCGCGTTCAGACCGCGGGCCACGACTTCGTGTTTCTCGGTAGACTTGACCCGCTTGTGCAGCAGGGCTTTCAGGTCCTCGGGCTTCACGCGCTTCACCGCCTCCTCGCGGGAGATCAGGCCTTCCTTGGCCATGTCGACCGCTATCTTCACGGCGGCCTGCCCGCTGCGCTTGCCGGCCCTGGTCTGCAGTATGTACAGAGTGCCCGATTCGATAGTGAATTCAACGTCCTGCATGTCGCGGAAATGACTCTCTAAAGTGTGCGCTACGCTCTCAAGCTCAGCGTACACCTCTGGCATGGCGGAGCGCAGTTCTTCGATGGGAGAAGGCGTTCTGGCACCAGAGACGAGATCTTCGCCCTGGGCACGGGAGATGTATTCCCCAAACAGGTGCCGTTCTCCCGTGCTGGCATTGCGTGTGAACACCACACCGGTTCCTGACCTGTCATCCTTGTTACCCATAACCATGGCCTGGATCACGGCTGAAGTGCCGATATCGCGCGGGATATTGTTGAGGCGGCGGTATTCGACGGCGCGGAGGTTGTCCCACGACCCAAAGATCTTCTTGATGGCCGAGATCATGTGAGCCTTGCTCTTGATATTGAGCATGGTATCCATCATGCCCGGCATGGAGACCGGCGCTGAGGAGCGGACGGACACCATCAGTCCTTCTCCGAACCGTTTCCCTGTGACGCTTTCCAGCCAACGCAGCCCGTTCTCGATATCTTCGATGGGCAGGCGTCCGGTGCGCTTGTACTCGGCGTAAGCTTCTATGGACACGATGAACCCGGGCGGCACCCGGAGCCCGATCTTGGTCATCGTGACCAGATTGGCCCCTTTGTTGCCCAAGAGCATCTTATCCTCGCAATCATCTACAAAGCGATATACTGCAGCCACAATGCTACCTCCTCGTCTTCCGTTCCAGGGGAAAACCGCGACCCGTGGGAACCTTGAAAGTCACAGACATCATATCTAGGCCCGTTTCAAGGTGTCAATAGGGCAGGCACCGCATGCAAGGCTTGAAACAGACGGCAGGAGGCGCCAATTGAGTCGACTGCTCTGTTCGGGTAAACTATCGTCGCGGGCCGGTAGCTCAGCGGAAGAGCACCTGACTTTTAAGGGTCGGGGCGCTCTGAAACTGCTTCATCGGCTAAGTGTCGCCGAGCTTTCCCGAATCAGCGGCCTCTCCCGCTCCTACATCTGCCAGGTAAGGCATGGTAAATGCCCACCATCGGCCAGGCTACTCAAAGCCATCATTGCCTCTCCCTACTACGAGAAGCCTGACAAGGACTACATTCACTTGTTCCTGCGGAGTCGTGAAGCCTCAGGATGCAGCCCAAGAACAGTGGAATTCTACGAAGAGCAGCTCGTACGGTTCCTGGAAAGGATTAGCTCACCCTACTGGAAGATACCACGAGAGGAGCTTACAGAGTACCTCAACAGCATTCCCGGCAATCAGTGGGGTTGCTCCACACGACACGCCGCCTTCCGAGTACTCCGCGCCTTCTACCGATGGTTGCGCGTCGAGTACGACCTTCCTGACCCAACTGCGCATCTTAGAGCACCACGCATCGGTAAGCCCATTCTCCCAACGTTGACCCGGGAGCAGGTCGAGTATCTCCTGGAACACGCGGGAAGTATCCGCGATAAGGCCATCATTGCCTTGCTCACCGAAAGCGGTCTGCGCCTATCCGAACTCGCCAACATCAAGCCCTCGGACATCGACTGGCAGGCCAGGACCGTCCGGGCCATCGGTAAGGGCCGCAAGGAAGCTCTGGCGCCGTTTGGGAGCCTCACGGAGGGCTATCTGAGGGAATGGCTCTCGCAATACTCCCCGAACGGCACCATTTGGGATATAGACGTGCGTGGCATCCAGATTATGTTGACCCGGCTGAAACAGAGAACAGGTCTTCCCTGCAACCCTCATACATTCAGGCGCACCTTCGCCGTTCTACTCCGCAAGGCCGGTGTGGACTGCTTGACTATCAAGGAACTCGGCCGTTGGGAATCAGTGGCCATGGTCGAACGCTACACCAGGTCTGTCTCTTATACACATC
>JAUCPZ010000326.1 GCA_030372995.1 Dehalococcoidia bacterium | reverse complement strand
AAGGCTGAAGAGCACACTCCCCAGATTCTGTATCGCCATGAGTACAAGGCCTTGCTGTACGAAGCCCGCGACAACCCACGAGATCTAGCAGTCCTCCAGGTCTTTCTCCAGACTGGCGTTCGCGTCGGGGAGCTCTGCGCACTGACGGTGGACGACATTGACCTCAAGGGCAAGGAGCTGACGGTTCGGCAAGGTAAGGGTCTGCGCGACAGAGTCATCCCCCTGACCCAGGACGTCTGCCAGGCCCTCGAGCAGTTCTTGCCGACGCGCCAGGCATCCGACCGCAAGAACCTCTTCCTCACCAAGTACGGGACTCCCCTACTGCCAAGGGCAACCAATTACATGCTTCAGAAGTACCTCCGGCGCGCGGGAATCCGGAAGCACATCAGTGTCCATAACTTGCGCCACACGGCAGCAACTCATCGGGCCGACAAGGGCATGCCCCTGTGTCATTGATCGCCCTATACTATACCAGGCATCGCCGCCTTGTGTATACCACCCATGATTGCCCGATGTATACCACTCTGACGGGTTTGTGGCTATACTCTCCTCCAGCATAGTTCTGGAGGAGAGGCATCGTGGAGCGTCTACACATGAACTACCTGCGTGACCTGATCCATCGCCTGCGCTCGGGCGAGAGCGAGCGTCGCATTGCCCGGGATCTCGCCATCTCTCGGGTGACCGTCCACAAGTACCATCAGACCGCTGAGCAACTGGGGTATCTCAATGCTGGCACGACTCTCCCTGATGATGCCGTTCTTCTGGCTGCATTGGGACCTGCGCCACAGCCACCGTGCGTCACGTCCACGGTGGAACCGCACCGCGAGACCGTTCTGCGTCTGCTCGACCAGGGTGTGGAGATGACCGCCATCCATGCCCGTCTGCGCGACGACTATGGCTACACGGGTGGCTATTCGTCTGTCCGCCGTTTCGTGCACCAGGTCTGCCCATCTGAGCCGGAGGCGATCGTGCGCGTGCATACAGCCCCCGGCGAGGAAGCCCAGGTCGACTTTGGACCGGTCGGCCCTCTGTACGATCCGGGTGGCGGGCGTCTGCGCCCAGCCTATGTCTTCGTGGCGACCCTGTCGTTCAGCCGGCATCAGTATGCCGAGTTCGTCTTCGACCAAAAGATCGCCACCTGGATTGCTCTCCACCGCCGCTCATTCGAGAGCTGGGACGGCGTTCCCCGCCGCCTTGTCCCGGACAACCTCAAAGCCGCTGTGCTGGAGGTCCTGGTCGACGGCCCCGTCTTGGGCGAAGCCTATCGCCGCATGGCTCAACACTATGGCTTCGTCATCAGTCCCACCCGCCCCGCTACACCGCAACACAAGGGCAAGGTGGAGAACGGCATTCATTACATCCAGCGTAACTTCCTGGCCGGGCAGGAGTTCACCGACATCCATGTGGCCAATCAGCGCCTGGCTATGTGGGTGCGGGAGGTCGCCGGAACGCGCCGCCATGGCACCACCCATCAAGCGCCTCTGCACCTGTTTGCCAAGCAGGAGCAAGCCGCCTTGCTGACGCTGCCAGCCGATCCGTTCACCCTGTGCGAGATCAAGCCCGTCAAGGTGCATCCCGACTGCCATGTCACCCTGGCTGGCAGCTTCTACTCCGTTCCCTACCGCTACATCGGTCAGACACTTGATGCCTACGTCGGTGAGCGGGTCGTCCAGCTCTTCCACGGGACAGCCCTGGTCAGCACCCATGCACGGGCGCAACAGCCTGGTTCGTGGCAGACCCACCTGGAGCATTATCCCCAGGACAAGGCAGCCTACCTGGAACGCACACCCGAGCGCTGTCGCCAGATAGCGCAACGTATTGGCCCAGCTGCCAGCCAGGTCACGGACACCTTGTTGGCTGAGCGCCCCCTCGATCGCTTGCGCTCGGTGCAAGCCATCTTGCGTCTGGAAGAGACGGTCGGAGCGGAGCGCCTGGAAGCAGCCTGCGCCCGAGCCATCCACTTTGGGCCGGTCAGCCACCGCCGCATCAAGGAGATCCTCAATGCGGCCTTGGATCGGGAGCCACTACCCGACGCACCTGTCACAGCCACACAGCAGTCGTTTGCTTTTGCCCGCTCGAGCGCCGAGTTCTTTGCCTGCACGCAGGCGGTGCAGCCATGATGACCCATCCTCTCCTACCCAAGCTGCGCCAGCTTGACCTCTCGGGCATGGTGCTGACCCTGGACATGCGCGCCGCGCAGGCCAGCGAGGGGAAACTTGCACCCACGGAGTTCCTGGCCGTGTTGCTGGATGACGAACTGGAACGCCGTACCCAGCAACGCCTCAGCCGTCGCTTTGCTGAGTCGGGCTGTGATGGCCAGAAGACGCTGGCAACCTTCGACTTTGCCGCAGCGCCGGGTGTGAACCGCACGGTGATCCAGGAACTCGCCACCTGTGGCTTTGTGGCCCGCCACGAGAACATCCTGCTCTGTGGCCCGACTGGCGTCGGCAAGAGTCATCTTGCCAACGCCCTGGCCTGTGAGGCGCTGAAACGCGACTACCGTGTCCTGTCACGCTCACTGCACCGTCTACTGATGGACCTGCATGCCGCCCGTGGCAATGGCGCCTACAATCGGGTGTGGACGCGTCTTGTGACGTGTGATCTGTTGGTGCTCGATGACTTTGGCCTGCAGTCACTGACACCGCAGGGCGTGCAGGACCTGTACGACATCATCGCCGAGCGCTACGAACGGCGCTCGGTGATCCTTACCAGCAATCGGGCGTTCGACGAATGGGCCGGCGTGTTCAACAATGACCTCTTGGCCAGCGCTGCCCTCGATCGCCTGACCCATCATGCGCACACCGTGGTGATCCAGGGTGAGAGCTACCGGCAACGCAGCCGGCGCAAGGAGGCCTTGGGCACACCGAATGCCTTGCCCGCACCGTCGTCCTAAACCGCCGCCACACTCGCTAAGTGGTACACATCAACCCGATCATGGGTGGTACACATGACCCGGCTATGCGTGGTACACATCGGGCGGCTATTGACACAGGTCACCGTGTCTGCCGGGTAGCGGTCGTTCTGTACACTGAGCCAGGTCGTCAGCAGGGTGTTGCCCAGCTCCACCATCGCTTGCCGAACACCTTTCTCCATAAAGCTGAAGTTGTCAGGGATGGGCATCGTCAGTAAGAGCTCGCCAATGATCTGTTGGAACTGCTGCCCGAGTTGCATGGCCAAGCGATTGGCTTCTATGCGCTCGGTCTCTCCCGCTGGCTTCCGTCGCATCGGTATCCTCCCATATACTATGGCGCAGATACCTAAAGAGACGAAGCAGCCGCCGAAAACTCACTAACAACTCTTGGATGCACCCCTCACTCTGCCAACGTTGCCTCGCGCCATGGCCTGTGCCTGTCTCTTATACACATCTGACGCTGCCGACGAGTTCCGAA
>JAUCPZ010000325.1 GCA_030372995.1 Dehalococcoidia bacterium | reverse complement strand
AGGGACTGAACGCCAAGGGAGAGACGCTTTGGTCCGAAATACGAGAGATACCCTTCACTTGGCAGGGGAAGCCAGCCGTCATGTCCCTGATCCACGACGTCACCGACAGGGTGCGCGCGCAGGAAGCCATGAAGCAGAGCGAAGAGCGCCTGCGCGCCATAGTCGAGAATGCCTGGGACGGCGTGATCATCTTCGACGAGGAGTACAACGTCCTGTTCGAAAGCCCATCGATCTTCCGGCTGACGGGATACTCTCCTGAAGAGTGGAGAGGGAAATCACCGGCCGAGTGGCCCGTACACCCAGAGGACCTGCCCTCGATACTAGCCAGTCTCGACGACCTCAGGAACCGGAAGGGCGCCACCATCAGCGGCGTCAGAATGCGACTCCAGAACAAGGATGGCTCCTGGCGAATGCTGGAGGCCACTGGGCACAACCTCCTCCATGACCCCAAGGTCAGAGGAATCGTGGCCAACTTCCGCGACATCACTGAACATGTAAGGTCTGAAGAGGCCCTGAGAGCCAGCGAGGAGCGGTTCCGCACTCTCATAGAAAAGGCCACCGACGTCGTCATAGTCCTGGACGCTACAGGCAAGATAACCTACCAAAGCCCCTCCCTGGAACGCGTCACCGGTTTCGGCCCCAACGAATGGGTGGACAGGTCTCTGAACGAGTTGCTCATTCACCCGGACGACATGCCGCGGTTGGCCTCTCTCCTGCAGCGGATTCTGACGCAACCGGGGGCGACGATTGAAGGTATCACCGTCCGGTACCAGCACAAAGACCGCTCGTGGCACATCCTGGAGGCCACGGTGACCAACATGCTTCATGACCCCAAGGTCAATGGCATCGTGGCCAATTTCCGCGACATTACCGACCGCAAGATGGCGGAGGAGGCCCTGGCAGAGAGCGAGCAAAAGTACCGGCTGCTGGTGGAGAACTCCAATGACGTGGTCTTCTCGCTGGACACCCAGGGCAACTTCACTTATGTCAGTCCGTCTATCGAACGTATCTCGGGATACCACGTCGGTGAAATCGTCGGCACCTCCTTCACGCGTTTCGTCCTGCCCGAAGACATGCCTGGGCTGTTGGTCAGTTTTGAGAAGACCCTGGGCGGAGCCTATGAGCCCGCCGAGTTCCGGGCGCTGCGGAAAGACGGGGCGGTGCGCTACGTCCGCACCGCCAGCCAGTTGGTGCGGAGCGCTGATGGCCAAGTGGTGGGACTCACCGGGATTATGTCGGATATCACGGAGCGGCGGAAGACGGAAGAGGCTCTGCAGAGAAGCGAAGCCCTCCTCAGAGACACCCAGCAACTGGCCGGTGTCGGTGGATGGGAATACGACGTCGACAAGAAGACAGTAGTCTGGACAGACGAGACCTATCGGATTCACGAGATCCCGAGGATCCCTACGATCGACCATGTCGCGGAAAGCCTGAAGTGCTACCCGCCGGAAGAGAGGCAGATCGTCACCCGCGCTTTCCAGAAGTGTTGCGAGGAAGGAGTCCCGTATGACCTCGAACTTCCGTTTGTGACTTTCGGCGGGAAACAGCGCTGGGTGCGCACCACTGCCAGGGCTGTCCGCGAGGGCGAGAGGATCGTCCGGGTCCTGGGCACTATCGCGGACATCACTGAGCGCAAACGTGCGGAAGAGGCGCTCCGGGCATCGGAAGAGAGAAACCGACTGCTGGTCGAGAATGCCAGCGAAGTCATAGCCGTGATCCAGGATGGCCTGCTGAAATTCGTCAACTCCAAGATTACCGATTTCAGTGGTTACTCGCCCGAGGAATTGGTATCCAGATCGTTCGCGGAACTTATCTATCCGGAAGACAGGCAGATGGTGGCGGACAATTACTCGCGGCGTATGAGGGGGGAACAGGTCCCGAACCGCTACCAGTTCCGCATCCTTCACAAGAACGGTGATGCCAGGTGGGCCGAGATCAGCGTTGCCCTCTTCGCGTGGGATGGCCGACCCGCCCTCCTCGCGCTCTTGAGCGACATCAGTGCGCGTAAACAGGCGGAACAGGCTCTGCGTGAGGCGAAGGAATATGCCGAGAACATCATCAGGACCGCCAACGCCATTATCGTCATGCTCGATGTGGAAGGCAGAGTCACGCTTCTCAACGAGGCAGGCGAGAAGATCACCGGCTACAGGCAGGATGAGCTCCTCGGCAAGAACTGGTTTGATGTGGTCGTTCCGAGGGAACGGTACCCCAACGTGTGGGAGCAATTCAATAAGCTGAAGCCTACCGGCAAGACAGTCGATACCTTTGAGAATCCCATCCTGACGAAGTCGGGCGAGGAACGCATCATTGCCTGGAGGAACAGCACCCTCACCGCCAATGACAAGGTCATCGGCACGCTCTCTTTTGGGACGGACATCACCGACCGCAAGAAAGCGGAAGAGGCTCTGCGAAGGAGCGAGGGGCGATTCCGCCAGATCACCGAGAACATGCTGGACGCGGTCAGTTTGGTCGATGCCAACGGGATCATGCAGTATGTGAGCCCCTCCCATGAGAGAATCCTCGGATACAGGCCGGAGGATCTCGTAGGCAAGTCCGTCTTCGATTTTGTTCCCCCAGAGGATGTGGAAGGCTTGATAGCTTCCCTGGATGGAATCCACGAGAAGGGAGAAATCACCTATCAATACCGCTTTCGCCACGCCGACGGGCATTACCTGTGGGGAGAAGCTTCGGCAAGAGTCATACGTGACGACAATGGGAATGTCACGGGTTATGTCATCGCCGGCAAGGACATCACCGACCGCAAGAAAGCGGAAGAGGCTCTCAAGGAAAGTGAGGCCAAGTACAAGCGTCTCTTCGAGACCACGCAGACCGCCATGGAAGTCATCAGCATGGAAACGGGCCTCGTGGTGCTGGCCAACGAGGCCACCGCCCGGATGTTCGGGTTCGCCTCTCCGGAAGAGGTCGTCGGCCAAGACCCGATGAAGTATCTCCGACCGGAGGATGTCGGCTGGGTGTCCGCCAAGATGGCTCAGGCAGTGGCGGACGAATCCTGGGAGGAGGTCGCGGAGTTGCAGGTCCGCACCAATGATGGACGACGGATCTGGGTCAGCGGGACGGTCAGGCCAACCGAGTATCAGGGCAAGCCGGCTCTGTTGGTGTCCCTGCTGGATATCACCAGCAGGAAACGGATCGAAGAGACGCTCCGGGAATCAGAAGAGAAGTACCGCCTGCTGACCGAGAAGACCAACGACATCATCTATACCACCGACCTCAATTTGAATAACACCTACGTCAGCCCTTCGGTCGAGAGAATCCTGGGATTCAAGCCGGAGGAGTATTTAGAGCGCAGCCCCGACCAGCGAATGACCCTCGATTCCCTGGCTCGGGCCCAGGAAGCGCTGTTGGAGCACCTGTCACTGGAGAAGGATCCCAATGCCGATCCGAACCGCACGGTCAGGATAGAGCTGGAATTCTATCGCAAGGACGGCTCAACGGTCTGGCTGGAGCACCAGGTAAGCGGCATCCGCGACGCTAATGGGACCGCCATCGGCCTTCATGGAGTTGCGCGGGACATCACCGAGCGGAAGAGGGCCGAACAGGCGCTCAAGGACAGCGAGGCCATCTACAAACGCCTCTTCGAGACAGCTCAGACCGCCATGGAGGTCATCAGTGGCGAGACGGGGCTGATAGTCATGGCGAATGAGGCCGCCGCCCGGATGTTTGGGTTCGCCTCCCCTGATGAACTCATCGGTGTCGACCCGATGCAATACCTGCCAACAGAGTACCGCGACACCGTGGCCACCCAGATGGCGCAGGCCCTGATGGACAAGAGTTGGAGACAGAGCACTGAGCTGCCCGTGAGCACCAGAGACGGCCGGTGGCTCTGGATCGGCGCAATGGTCACCCCAACGGAATACCGCGGCAAGCCCGCGCTCCTGGCTTCCCTCATGGACTTGACCGCCAAGAAGGAAGCACAAGAGACTCTCAGAACGTCAGAGGAGAAATACCGCCTTCTGGCGGAGAAGACGAACGACATCATCTTCACACTTGACCTGAACCTGCGCACCACCTACGTGAGTCCATCGGTGGAGCGGATTCTCGGGTTCACGCCGGCAGAGCGCCTGGCTCAGGAAGCGTCCCAGCAAATGACGCCGGAATCCTATGCGCGAGCCACAAAGGCGCTGGCAGAGCACCTCGCCCTGGAAGACGATCCCACAGCGGACCCCAACCGGAGCCTGAGGATCGAGCTGGAATTCTATCGCAAGGACGGCTCCACGGTCTGGCTGGAAAACCAGGTGAGCGGTATCCGCGATTCCACAGGCAGGCTCGTTGGTCTACACGCAGTAGCCCGCGACGTTTCCGAGCGAAGGAAAGCGGAACAGGCCTTGAAGGAATCTGAGGCGAAGTACCGCCTTGTTGCCGAAAGTACCAATGACGAAATCTGGACCTCTGACATGAACCTCAACACGACTTACGTGAGCCCATCGGTGGAGAGGCTTCTTGGCTTTACGGTGGAAGAGCGCATGAAGCAGGATGTCATGTCCCAGATGACCCCCGAGTCCTTTGCCCGGGCCATGGATGCGCTTGCCTACCACCTGAAGCTGGAGGAGGATCCCGCAGCCGACCCGCACCGGGTGCTCAGGATTGAACTGGAGTATTACCGCAAGGACGGCTCCACGGTCTGGCTGGAGAACCAGGTAAGCGGCATCCGTGACGCTTCCGGGAAGCTCATCGGTTTTCACGGGGTGGCCCGCGACGTCACCGAGCGAAGAAGGGCGGAGCAGGCCCTGCGGGCATCAGAGGAGAAGTACCGGCGTGTGTTCGAAGGCACGCAGGTGGCCATGGAGATCATCAGCGGAGAGACCGGCCTGGTGGTGATGGCCAACGAAGCCATCGCCAAGATGTTCGGGTTCGCTTCACCCGAGGACATGATCGGGCGCGATTCTATGGAGTACCTGGCACCGGAGGACCGCCAGTGGGCTGCTGAGGGCATGGCCAGAGTGCTCCAAGACCCAAGCATGCGTGTGCCGGGCGAATTGAGAGCCCGCACTCAGGACGGCCGTTGGATCTGGATCAGCGCGATGGCTGTTCAAACCGAGTACGAAGGCAAGCCGGCGCTGCTGGTCTCCATCCTGGACGTGACAGAACGGAAGCAAGCCGAAGAGACATTGCGCGCATCCGAGGAGAAGTATCGCCTCCTGACGGAAAGAACCGACGACATTGTCTGGACCACGGACCTCAACCTGCGTACTACCTACATGAGCCCGTCGGTGGAGAAGGTGCTTGGTTTCAAACCAGAGGAGCGTATCGGACTCGAGACAGCGGCGCAGATAACGCCCGGATCTTTGGCTCGAGCGCAGCAACTGCTGGCAGAGCAATTGGAGCTGGAGAAGCAAGGAGCAGCTGACCCCACCAGGACTGTGAAGATAGATCTCGAGTACTACCGCAAGGACGGTTCCACAGTCTGGCTGGAAGCTCTGGTTGGCGGCATCAGGGACGAGAGCGGTAATCTGATCGCTCTTCACGGTGTGTCCCGCGACATCAGCGAACGCCGGCGTGCCGAGGAGTCCCTGAGAGAGCGGCTCAAGGAGCTTCAATGCATAGCCAGCATCTCCCGCCTCGCCGAGAAGCCCGAACTGCCCATCGAAGAATTCCTGCAGGAAACGGTTGGCCTTCTGCCACCTGCCTGGCAGCATCCGGAAGTCTGTGCCGCCCGCATCACGGTGGACTCCAAGGAATTCAAGACCCCCAACTATCATGACACCGCATGGATGCAGTCTGCAGACATAACGGTGGATGCGAAGCGGTTCGGGACCGTGACGGTTTGCTACCTGAAGCAGATGCCAGAGGCCGACGAGGGCCCCTTCCTGAAGGAAGAACGGGACCTCATTGACACGATTGCCGATTTCCTGGGACATGTCATCCAGCACCGGCAGATGGAGCACTCCTTGAGAGCCAGCGAGGAGCGTTACCGTCTTCTTGCCCAGAACGCCTCGGACATCATCTGGCTCATCGACAGCAACTTGAAGATCACCTATGTCAGCCCCTCCGCCACCGCCCTCCTCGGATACAGTGCTGAAGAGCTGATGGCCAGTTCTTTCGAGGGAGTCCTTACCGCGGAGTCGCTGTCCAGAGTGGCCCAGATCTACATGGATGATATGGCCACGGAGAAGGCCATGCCGGGGAGCGTTGGGCAGCGCCTCCTAGAGATAGAGGCGGTGAGCAAGAGTGGCTCGCACGTTTGGCTGGAAGTCGTTACCAGGCCAATCCGTGATCCTAGCGGCCAGATCGCCGGATTCCAGGGAGCCTGCCGCGATGTCACACAGCGGCGCCAAGTTCAGGAGGCACTGGCAGCTAGCGAAATGAAGTACAGGGATCTGTTCGACCAGACGCTGTTGGGCATGGAGGTGGTCGACGGGCAGACCGGAAGGGTGGTGCTGGCCAATCACGCCATCGCCCGCATGTTCGGCTTCGACTCGCCCGAGGAGATGATAGGGCTCGACGCTATCACAGGTTGGGTCATGCCGGAGGATACCGAATGGGTTGTCCGCGAGTTCACCCGAGTCATGTCCGATCCGCAGAGGCGCGACGTGGCCACGCTGAGGGTCAGAGGCAAGGATGGCCGCATCGTATGGGTTGCCGGTTCAGGGACGTTCTTCGATTATGAGGGCAAGCCGGCCGTTCTCATATCTCTGATAGATGTGACCGCCGCCAAAGAAGCGGAGAGCAAGCTGCGGGAGTCCGAGGAAAAGAACCGCCTGCTGATCGAGACCGCCGCAGAGGCCATAGCTGTGATACAGGACGGCATCGCGAAGTTCTTCAACCGCAGGTTGGTCGAACTCACCGGCTGGACTGCCACGGAGCTCCTCACCAAGTCATTCCTGGACCTCGTTCATCCGGACGATCGCGAGAGAGTAGCGCTGAACTACATGAACAGGGTTGCCGGGGAGGACGCCCCCAACAACTACACTTTCCGTATCGTAGACAAGAACGGCCGTACGAAGTGGCTGCAGGTGAGTGCCGTAAGATTCGATTGGGAGGGTCAGCCAGCCACCCTGGACCTGTTCAGCGATGTGACCGAGCGTGTCGTGGCCGAACAGGCATTGAAGGACAGTGAAGAGCGTTTCCGGTCGCTGGTGGAGAAGGCCACTGACGCTGTGGCCGTAATCGATGCCGCCGGAACCATAAAATACTACACGCCATCCATGGAGCGAGTCACGGGGTACAGGCCAGGCGAATGGATCGACAAGTCGCTGAGCGACCTGCTTCTCCACCCCGACGACCTGCCGAAGCTGACGTCTATCCTGGAGCGCGTGTTGAAGGAACCCGGTGCCTCCGTGGAGAACTTCACCACGCGGTACCGGCATCGCGATGGCACCTGGCACGTCCTTGAAGCGACGGCACGGAACATGCTTCACGATCCGAAGATAGGCGGCATCGTGGCCAATTTCCGCGACATCACCGAGCGCGTGAAAGCGGAAGAGAGGTTGAAGGAGAGCGAGGAGCGCTATCGCCTGCTGGCGGAAAATGCCGCCGACATCATTTGGGTTGTCGACTTGAATCTCAACATCACTTATGTAAGCCCCGCGGTGACCAGGCTGCTGGACTACACCGTTGCCGAGGTCACTGCGCCGCTCTTCATAAACAAGCTGCTCACGCCCGATTCGCTGGAGACGATGGCCCGGCTGTTCACGGACGACCTGGTCGCCGAACAGAGCAGGCAGGGCAGCCTGCCAGCCCGCACAGTGGAAATCGAAGTTGTCAGCAAGAGCGGCTCGAAGTTTTGGCTGGAAGCTGCCATCAACCCAATCCGAGACGCAGAGGGACGATTGATTGGATTCCAGGGGGCCGGCCGCGACATCACCGACCGCAAGAAGGCAGAGGAATCACTGCGCCGCAGCGAGGAACGATTCCGGGGTTTGGTGGAGACCACCAGCGACTGGGTCTGGGAGACGGATCACAACAACCGTTACACATATGTGAGCCCCAGAGTCCGCGATGTCCTTGGCTACGAGCCCGAAGAACTCCTCGGCCGCACCCCATTTGAGTTCATGCACCAGCGGGAGAGCCGGCGGGTATCCAAGATCATCCGGCGTTTTGCCACTGCGAAGCTCCCATTCTCCCTGCTCGAGAACACCTGCGTGCACAAGGACGGCCACTCTGTGGTAATGGAGACTAGCGCCGTTCCCATTATCGACAGCGATGGCACCTTCCGTGGCTACCGCGGCATCGACCGCGACATCACCGAAAGAAAGAGAGTGGAGCAGGAGCTGCAGCGGAGCCTCAAGAGACTGGAAAAGACCATGGAGTCCACTATAGAGGCCATCACGACCACCATCGAGACCCGCGATCCCTACACGACGGGTCATCAGATGCGCGTAACGGACCTGGCCTGCGCCATAGCCAAGGTGATGGAGTTGCCGCCGTCTCAGATCGAAGGTATCCGGGTGGCCGGTCTTCTGCACGATATTGGAAAGATCGCCATACCTACGGAGATACTCAGCAAACCCGGCAAGCTTAACGAGGTCGAGTACGAGATGATAAAGACCCACTCCAAGGTGGGGTACAACATCCTGAAGAAGATCGAGTTCCCCTGGCCAGTCGCCCGCACCGTGCTGCAGCACCATGAGAGATGGAACGGGTCCGGATACCCTCATGGCATACGCGGCGAAGACATTCTTCTGGAGGCGCGGATCCTGGCGGTAGCCGACGTCATGGAGGCTATGTCCTCCCACAGGCCTTACCGTCCGTCGATAGGCGTCGAGAAGGCTCTGGATGAGATCGCAACCAACAAGGGCATCCTGTACGATCCGGCCGTCGCGGACGCCTGCATCGCGGCATTCACCGAGCAGGGGTTCAAGTTCTCCCCCTCACTGCCGGGCGGCGTGCCCGAAGCCACCTCGATCAGCCAGCTGGTGGACCATCCGGAAGACGCCTGACCCTCGCTCGCTGTTCGGCCAGACGAGGACTTCACTCCATTCAGCTCTCTCATGCATGAGCATCGCCGGTGCATCGCGCGTTCCGCCATCACCCGTGCACGAAGCACGGACAAGGCGAGAACCCCACCACATCCTTGCCACCCAATGGAATCTTGCCTCTGCCGCCTGGGAGACAGATCATTCGCCGCATTGGAATGGCAGGACAAGGCAGGCTGCAACTTGGTGGTATCATTGGCGTAGCCGACGACCAGTCTCTCCCACACAAGAACAAGGAAGGGGAACGCCGTGAAATCATACCGAAAAGAACTTTGGTTCAATACCTCCGAGAGGAAGGCTTTCATCAACATCACTTCCCAGGTATCCGAGTGTCTCCGGGAAAGCGGCATCAGAGAGGGCATCGTCTTGGTGAACGCCATGCACATCACGGCCAGCGTATTCATCAATGACGACGAGCGCGGTCTGCACAGGGACTTTGACGAGTGGCTCGAGCAACTGGCGCCTTACGCCCGCAGCCGTTGGCGGCACAATGAAACCGGCGAAGACAATGCCGATGCCCATCTCAAGCGGCAGATCATGGGGCGGGAGGTAGTGGTGGCCGTGACCGATGGACGCCTTGATTTCGGACCGTGGGAGCAGATATTCTACGGCGAGTTCGACGGCCGGCGCCGCAAGCGCGTCCTGGTCAAGATCATCGGAGAATAGGGTCACCCCGCTCTCTTCAGGTCCAGGCACAGCCCCAGGCCGCCTGCTGAGCGTAGGACCAAGTCTCCGCACCCAGCAGTCAGTGCATATGCCGGTGCTGGAGTCCCAGTGGACATTTACGGTTCGAAATGGCAAACTAGGTGCAGCCAAGAAGCGCTCCGCTTCCTGCCTGATGAGGCTACATGGACGCCAGAGAGCTGGTATCCCGCGTGAAGAAGCAGAAGACTGCCACAAGACGTGGCAGGTATGAAGATGCCCTTCACGCCATAGACCAAGCGCTGAAGCTGGACCCGAGAGACGCTGCCGCTTGGATCAGCAAGGGCATCGTCCTTGTCGACCTCGGCAGGAATGAGGAGGCACTCGAGGCACTGGACGAAGCTCTCAAGCTGCAACCCAGAGACGTGGTGGCCCTGACCAGCAAGGCTACCGCCCTGATCAATCTCGGCAGAAATCAGGAAGCCCTGCAGAGCGTCGATAGCGCCCTGGCCATCGACCCCAAGGATGCCACGGCCTGGAGCAACAAGGGAGTAGCCCTGGCGGGGCTTCACAGATACCAGGAAGCGCTCCCGGCCCTGGAGCAGGCCGTCAACCTGAATCCCAAGGATGCCTTGGCCTGGGTGACCATGGGTGCTGCGTTGATCGGTCTGGGCCAGAACGCGCGGGCACTGGAAGCTCTCGACGCCGCCCTGAAGCTACAGCCAAAGGATGCCACGGCTTGGAGTATGAAAGGTATTGCCCTCGCCAACATCCATAGATACGACGAGGCGCTGCGGGCCCTCGAACAGGCCCTCCAAATCAACCCGAAAGACCTGCTCGCCTGGACCAGCAAAGGGACGGTTCTGATCAACCTCGGCCGGAACAGGGAAGCCCTGCAGGCCCTGGATAGGTCTCTTTCTCTGAGCGCCGGAGACGCAGCCGCCTGGAGCAGAAAGGGAGTGGCACTGGCCAACCTCGGGAGAAATGAGGAGGCCCTGGAAGCGCAGGAGAAAGCCCTCTCACTGGACGACTCTGATGCTGCGGCCTGGACCAGCAAAGGGGCCATACTGTCGGGTCTGTCCCGCCACGAGGAGGCATTGCAGGCGCTTGATCAGGCATTGGCCATCGATCGTCGACATGCCATGGCCTGGATGAACAAAGGGGCAGTCCTGATCAATCTAGGCAGGAACGATGAGGCCGTGAAGGCGTTGGACATGGCCCTCAGTTTGGACTCCAGCCACGCCTCGGCCTGGGTGAACAAAGGGACCGCGCTCATCAACCTCGGAAGATACGAACCGGCGGCACAGGCTTTGGCCAAGGCAGCCGAGTTGGATCCGCGAAACATCACGGTCTGGATGAACAGAGCAGCTTGCCTGATGAACATGAACCGGATGGAGGAATCGCTGGAAGCTCTGGACAAGGCGCTGGCGCTCGACCCCCGGCACGGCACGGCCTGGCGGAGGAGGGGGATCGTTCTCATCAACCTGGGAAAGGACGAGGAAGCCCTGAAGGCGCTGGAAGCAGCCCTGGCCATCGATCCTGACGACGCCGGGGCATGGGCCAGCAAAGGTACAGCCCTGGCCAACTTGGAGAGATACGACGAGGCGCTGGAGGCGCTGGACAGAGCTTTGCAGCTTGACCGCAAGGACCAAATGACGTTGGTAAACAAGGGCACAGTCCTCATCAACCTCGGCCGGTACGAAGAGGCGCTCGTGCCCCTGGAAGAGGCGATCGCCATTGACCCCGGCAACACGCTGGCCTGGCAGCGGAAGAGCTCCGCACTGATCAACCTCGGACGAACAGAGGCAGAGCCCTAGAAGCCAGCGTCTGCCGGGCGTTCCGCCGTCACTGTTTCGCGGTCTTGACCCACAGCCTCTTCCCATCGGTGGAGAAGGTGATTGTCCCGCATTGGTCCGTACGGTAGACTTCCACCCCGCTTAACCTGTCGAGCACCTCTTCGCTGGGATGGCCGAAGATGTTCCCCTCGCCGACCGAGATGACGGCGACCTGCGGATCCACGACCGCCACGAACTCCGGGGATGTGGAGTACTTGCTTCCGTGGTGACCGACCTTCAGGACAGTGCAATCCAGGTCGCGCAGCACGTCCTCATAAAGCATCTCGTGTTCCGCGGCCACATCAGCGTCCCCCGTCAGCAGGAAACTGACCTGATCCCACACTAACCGCAGCACCACTGAATTGCTGTTCACCTTTGACTCGGTCCCTTCCAGTAGTTCATCATGCGGATAGACGACCTCGAGGACTATCCCCTGTCCCAGGTCGATCTGCTGACCCGCCCTGGCCACAATCCAGTCGATACGCTCCTCTTCCACGCGCCTCAACCATTCCCGGTAGACGGGCCCTTCTCCATAGCCAGACTCCAATACTCTGCTGACCCTGTAACGCTCCAGCACTCCCATCAAGCCCACCAGATGATCATCATCAGAGTGCGTAAGCACGACCATATCGAGGCTCTTGTCCCAGAAAGGCATCTTCTTCCCCAACTGCTGGCAGATCGTGTCCGGATTCGGCCCGCCGTCGATCAGCACCTGCTGTCCCGCTGGCGTCTTGATCAGAATGGCATCCCCCTGCCCCACATTCAGGAAGGAGACGGTCAGTCTCGTGTCAGGTAAGGCAGACACGGCCACCCAAACCAGACAGGCACACACCCCGAGTACGCAAACAGTTCGCTTCTTCGGAAGGCGATAGGCCGCCCCGCCCAGCCGGTCCACCCCGCGCGCCAAGAGAGCCGACGCACCAGACAATCCCCGTTTCAGCGGCCCCCTCCATGCGATGGCCAGGACTACGAAATAGTAGCCCCACACCACGCCGGCACTCACCGGACCGGTCTCAACGGAGGCGCACGGCAGCCGGGCAAACCACTCCACCGTGGCTACGATGCACATCAGGAAGAATGAGGCCACCCACCCCACCACCCACGCCAGAGGCGGCGCGAACAGACCGAGCACTGCCGTAATGCCGGCTAACATAGTCGCCGGCGTCACAAAGACAGAGGCGACTACAGTCGCCGGCAAACCCACGACGGAGAATGACTGGAAGTAGTACACCATCAGAGGCAAGGTAGCCGCGATCGCGGCGAAACCGACAGTGAACCCTGAGAACACCGGCTTGACCACCCAAGAGATCCACCGTCCTTCCGGAATCGCCCTGTCGCCCCATTCCTGCAGAGGCGGCTGGATGATAACCAGCCCCGCTACGGCTGCGAAACTGAGCTGGAAGGACACATCCCAGAGCACTCTGGGGTCAACGGCCACCATGATCGCAGCCGCAAAGCAGAGCGCAGTCAAGGCGCTTCCCGGCCGGCCCAGCCACAACCCCGCCAGCACGAGGCTGAACATGATGGCCGATCGGAAGACCGGCGGCTGCATCCCCGTAAGCGCCGAGTAGAGCCAGACGATGATGAGCGTCACCACCAGGTAGAAGGCGTGATGCCGCCCGAATACCCAGGCGGCCATCGCCAGAACGGCACCGCCGATGACGGCCAGGTTGAATCCGGAGATCGCCAGAAGGTGCGATGTGCCTGTACGGGAGAAATCAGCCCTCAGTTGATCCGGCATGTGGCTCCGAATGCCCAGCAGCAGCCCTTCCGCCAGCGAAGCCGCGGGCTCGGCCAGCGCCGTTGATATGGATTCGGCCAATCGGTCCCTGAAACCGAAGAGCCAACTGCTGCGCACCAGCTTGATTTGTGACGATTCATCCATCGTCCCGGCATATCCCTGCCGCTTCAGGAAAGACCGGTAGCCGCTGTTGCTGATTTCGGATAGCGGAGTAATGACACCCGCAATCTTCAGGACATCTCCCTGATTGTACGAAGGCAAAGGTCCTGTGTACACCACCAGCTTCCCCGATGCTACACGCGAGCAGTCACCCACCTGGACACGCTTCGCAGACACGCCGATCCATGCCCCACCATCCCGGTACTGGGTGTCCCGAACCACCCTGCAGTCAACAATGACTCTCTGGCCGCTGAAGTCTTGCAGATTCGGTTCCGACACTGCGACCTGATACCAGGTCACGCCACCGAGAAGCGTCACCACGCAAAGCCCGCCCCAAAGACACGCAGCCCTCCTGCGCCAGATGATAGCGGCCGCCAGAGCGAGCACCCAGAGAGGAATCACCACGGGAAGCGAAAGAGAGAACACGGAGCCGAGGAAGACGCCCACAACCCACGCTATGCTGAGTGAGATGAGTTTCATGTATGGTCAGCTATTATCGTTAGAGCTACTTAGATATGTTTGTTTATACCTCTATGTTTCTATCTTAGATTACCAATTGTCGGTGGCTGGGTTCAACCATAACGAATGTGTCTCTACAGTGGTCAAAGAGCAGCGTGAAGGGATGTGCCCAAGGCCCTCGCTGACTCCATCACTCGCGAGGAACGCCCCTCTCGGAGAAGGATCGTTCTAGTCGATGACCGTGACCTGGTCCCGGATGGTCTCCAGTATCTTCGGCCCGATGCCCGGCACGTTCAGCAGGTCATCGATGCTGCGGAATGGGCCATTCTGGGTTCGGTAGTCAACGATCGCCTGCGCTTTGGCTGGCCCAATGCCCGGCAACGAGTCCAGTTCCTCCACGGTAGCCGTGTTGATGTTGATCCTTCCGTTTGGCTGTTCGTCCGACTCCGGTGAAGATTCGTCGCCATCGGCGCTGATGACACTGATCTTGATCTTCAGCGGGCCTTCCGCGGGTATCGCGACGCCGGCTCGCTCGAGAATGTCGTCGAGCGTGGCATTCCCATCGAAGGTGTAGATTCCTTCCCTGACCCCGCCGCCGGTGACGTACACTTCGACGGGCGAACCCTCTTCAGGCGCAGCGACCACTATCTCTACGGGCTGAGGTCTGGAAATGTACTTGACGGTGAAGACCGCCACTCCGGCCACGGTGGCTGCCACGAGGAGGCTGACGGCGAGCAGCCACCACCTATGGGGACTGCCGCGCCAGGTCATTTGATAGCGTCCGGCTCAAGCACCACCCTCGCATCTACTGCCACCGCCCCCTTGTTGTAGGCGAACACCGGGTTGAGATCCAGCTCCTTGATCTCCGGGTTCTTTTCCACGAAAGCGGAAACCTTCATGATCATGTCTTCCAGAGCGGCTACATCCGAAGGAGGCTGTCCCCGGTAGCCTTCCAGCACCGGGTACCCTTTGATGTCGCGGATCATCTCCCTGGCATCCTTCTTCTCCAAGGGCACTATGCGGAAGGACACGTCCTTCAGGATTTCCACCAGGATGCCGCCCAAGCCGAACATGATGACAGGCCCGAACTGGGCATCCTTGGTCATCCCGATGATGACTTCGACGCCCGGCTTGGCCATCGGCTGCACCGAAACGCCGTGGATCTTGGCCTTGGGCTCCTTCTCCTTCACCACCGCCATTATCTCCGAATATGCCTTCTTGACCTGTGTGGCATTCTGCAGGCCAACCTTCACACCCCCGATATCGCTCTTGTGCACGATATCCGGCGAGGCGATCTTGAGCACCACAGGAAAACCCATCGCCTTGCTTATGGCCACGGCTTCTGTTGCAGAAGTCGCCAGCTTGGCTTTGACAATGCTGATGCCAGCATTCTCCAGCACCTGCTTGGACTCGACCTCCGTGAGAAGCGTCCTGTTCTCCTGCCTGGCCCTTTCCAGAATAGCCTTGTCCATTCCGCAGTCCTCCGTCTTCTCCCTAGTTCGTTGCAGCCTTTAGCAAACCATTATACGTTTCGTGCTGATAGCCAGCAAGTATGACACGATTTGCTCTCGGCGAGCCACGGACATGGCCTATCTTCCAGAGGCAGAATGGCCGAGCCGCTGACTGCGGAAACGCGCACGTGCCGTGATCAGAGCGTATGCGGGCTCTCATGAAGCAGAGTCAGCCTCGCGCAGCAGGATGACGGTAACAAGGAGCGCGTACCGGCGAACCTCATCTGCATTTGTGAGACCCGCAAAGGGGAACAGGAAGCGGGCGGATTTTGACACTCCGCCTTCGCGCAGCGTAAACTCTTACTTCAGAGAATTCCATCAGGGGGTCCTATGGACTTTACGTTCAGCAAAGAAGACCAGGCATTCCAGCAAGAAGTGCGTGATTTCATAAAGAAGGAATTGCCTCCCAATTGGACCGGAACGGGTCTGCTGCAGGAAGCCAAGGATGGTGAGGAATGGGAGTTCGCCCACAGCATGCTGCGCAAGGTGGGGCAAAAGAACTGGCACTCCCTGGCCTGGCCCAAGGAATACGGCGGCTGGGACTCCGTGACCAAGCAGTTCATCTTCAGCCATGAGATGTACTTCAACGAGTTGCCCGGCGTTGACCTCCAGGGCGCCCTCATGTGTGCCCCAACGGTCATTCAGTACGGCACCGAACAGCAGAAGAAGGAGCATCTCCCCAAGATAGCGCGCGGCGAGGAGGTCTGGTGCCAGGCCTTCAGCGAACCCGGAGCCGGCTCTGACCTGGCAGCGCTTTCCACGAAGGCTGTCGACAAGGGCGACCACTTCGTGGTTGACGGTCAGAAGGTGTGGAGCACGGGCGCCCACCGCGCTGAATGGGCCATAACACTGGTCAGGACTGACCCAAATGCTCCCAAACACAAAGGGATTACCTTCCTGCTGGTCAATCTCAAGACCCCTGGCGTAACCGTGCGCTTTCTGCCCAACATCGTGGGTACGTATTGTGAGATATTCTTCGACAACGTCATCGTTCCTAAAGAGAACATGGTGGGGAAACAGAATGACGGGTGGCGGGTGACCGGCGCGACGCTGGGTTACGAGCGTTCAGGCATCCACCGCATCGCCGCCGCCCGCCGCAACATCGACCGCCTCCTGCAGTTCGCCAAGGAGACCAAGAGGAACGGCGTCCCACTGTTCAAGGACCCGCTCATCCGCAACAGACTGACCCAGTTGGTCATCGAGGGCGAGATCGCCCGGCTGCTGGCCCTCCGCATTGTCTGGCTGCAGAGCAGCGGCAAGCCCATGGACCACGAGGCCTCGATGTCCAGGGTATTCGGGGCGGAACTTCAGCAGCGGGTGGCCCAAGCCGGCCTTCAGATCACGCGCGGGTTCGGGCTGCTGTCAGAGGGATCGAAATATGCGCCGCTGGCCGGCTTCTTCCAGCGCCAGTACCTGTATGCCGCAGCCGCCACGGTCGGCGCCGGCACGTCCGAAATCCAGCGCAACATCATCGCGCAGCGGGGCCTGGGAATGCCGAGAACCTAGAGCCCAGACACGGAATTCGTCTTTTCAGGCGTCCGAGGCTTCGCCTCGGACTTCCTTCCTTCTCAGCCAGAAGCCGTGCCGCCACGGTAGAGCGTGGCCGTCCGAGAACTGCACATCTCGCATGTTGTCCTCACGCAACGGGCGCACTGCCTCAGGCGGATCGCCCGTATCACCCATCAGCAAAGGCAGAAAGGCGCCACGCAGTGGCGCATGGCCTTGCGCCCTGGACAATGGGGGTGTGGAGGTCAGCAGGAAACAGCACCAGCCGCAGGCTAGTCGAAAACGCCTTCGTTGAGCAACCCGATGAACTCCTCGTCGCTCATGCCCAGAATCTGGCGGTAAACGTACTCATTGTGCTGCCCCAGGCATGGCGCAGGGAGGTTGAGTTCTGGAGGCGTCTTCGACAGCCGAAACGGCGGCATCAGGTAGCGGTGCCTCCCGATCTCAGAGTGCTCCAGTTCCTTGTAGAATCCCCTGCCGTTCAAATGAGGGTCCTCGTTCTGGTCCCGCCCATTGCAGACGACCCCGGCGGCGACTCCCGCCTTCTGCAGTGACATCATGACCTCTTCGGCCGTGTGCTTCGCCGTCCAATTCTCGATCAGTGCGTCAAGCTCCACGTGGTTGTGCAGTCGTGCCATGACCGTCACGAACCGGGGATCGCAGGCCAAGTCCGGCATGCCCATCGCCTCACACAGGCTGCGCCACTCCTCCTCCGTGAAGGCGGCGATGGCGCACCACCTCTCCTCCCCGAGGCACCGGTAGACCCCATGCGGCGCCACGCCCGGACATTCGTTCCCGGTGCGTGGCGGCTCCCGCCCGTGCACGAACCAGTCCATCACCAGCGGCGCTACGAACTGGACACCGGCCTCATACTGGGAGACCTCAATGTATTGTCCCTTGCCAGTGCGGTGCCGATAGTCCAGCGCGGCCATCAGGGCCGCGATGGCATAGTAAGGTGAAATGAAATCAGTGTAGGCTCCCGGCGGTGAGACGGGCGGACGGTCCGGCCAGCCCGTCAGGTTGCCAAAGCCAGTCAGGTCGGCTAACTGAGACCCCAGCCCGGGGTGTTTCGCCAGCGGCCCGCTGTGGCCGAACATGGGCAGGCTGACCACGATGATGGCAGGATTCACCTTCTTCAGTTCCTCGTAGCCCAGCCCCAGTCTCTCCATCGTTCCCGAGGAGAAATTCTCCACCACCACATCCGCCCATGCGACTAGCCTCAGAGCGATGTCCGCGCCCATCGGATGCCCGAGGTTGAGGCTGATGCCATACTTGCTGCTGTTGTAGCGGGCGAAGGCCGCCGAGCGGTTGATGCCGGGCACGTTGTCCTTCATCGGCAGCGTGCTTCGCATGTTGTCCGGCTTCGTGACAGATTCAATGTGGATGACCTCCGCCCCACAGTCCCCCAGGAACTTGGCCACCAGCGGCCCCGAGATGAACCAGGAGAAATCCGCGACCTTCACACCATCGAGGGCTTTCCTGCGATCGCTCACAGCTATATCACTCCTCGCCGGCGCAGCGCCGACAGGTCTTTCTTGCTGAGCCCCAGCTCCCCATACACCTCTGAGTTATGCTCACCGATAGCCGGCGCTCTCCTTCGTATGCCGTTCCGGCTCTCCGACGCCTTGACACAGCAACCAGGATATCGGACTGCGGCGCACAGCGCGGGGTGTTCGAGATCGACCCAGAAGTTCCGTTCCATTAGCTGCCGGCTGGTGGCCACATCACCTGGCGTGGCCACCGGGTAGATGCAGCACCGTCGGGCAACCCCACCCCAGAACAAATCGTCCCGGGTGCGGCTGGCGAAGAACCTGGCGATGGGCTCAGCCACCCTCTCCACCAGCTCCGGCGGAGCGGCGAAGTAGTCGAAGGTGCTCCAATCGATCTCCTTCAGGAAATCCGGCGCCGCACCTTCCTCGGCCATCCAAGCCACGAGGGGCGTCATGAAGTTCCGCGCCAGCCGCGCACCGTACATGTCGAAGCTGACGTAGCCGTCCCGGCACTGCCATATCCGCTTCATGCGCGCGCCGGTGGTTGGACGCACACGGACGCCGCCGTGTCTCTCCTCCAGTACCTGGTTCATCTCCCAGTAGATAGCCGAGTCAGTGGGTATCCAGGCACACGCCTCGTGGATAGAGACATCCACCCACTGGCCCTCGCCGCTGACCTCGCGGTGATAGTGCGCCACCAAGGTTCCGGCGGCCGCCGCCAGGCCGGCATGCAGGTAGGCCTGCGGGAAGCCAATGCGCACCGGCGGCCGGTCCGGGTCGCCGGTCAGGTACATGTAGCCGCTCAGCGCCATGCTCACCAAGTCGCAGGTCTTGAAATCCCGCCAGGGGCCAGACTGCCCGAACGGAGTTATCGACGTCAAAATGATGCGCGGGTTGATCGCGCTCAGCGCCGAATAGCCCAGACCGAGACCGTCCAGGTAGCCGGGGGCAAATGACTCGATGACAAAGTCGGCTTTCGCTGCGAGCTTCCGGAACAGGTCCTGGCCGTCAGCGGACTCAAGGTTGAGGGTGATGCCCCGCTTGTTGGCACTGTAGGCAAACCAGTAGAGGCTTTCCTCCTGGCTGGCGACATCGCGGTAGAAGGGGCCAAGGTCCCTGGCGGAGCTGCCGCCAGGCGGTTCGATCTGGATGACATCCGCTCCCAGGCCAGCCAGCGTCTTGCCGCAGATCAGGCCCTTCTCGTCGGTGAGATCCAGCACCCGGTACGGGCCAAGCATGGCCTGCCGATCTTCGCTTCCTGTGTCCTTCATGCTCATCCATTGTGTCACCAAGAGTCGCGGGTTTTCAAACCCAAGACGCCGAACCCGCACCGCAGATTCGCGATTCATTACGTGCTAGCACCACGTCAGCCCCCAGACCCCCAATGTTGGCGATAGAGAAAAGCCCAAGAGGCCAGCCCCCTCCGCGCCCCTTTCGCCTTGCTGCCAACTACCGCGCGTGCTTCGCAGGCGGAGCCTTGGCTACCTTCGGCCCACCCCGGGCCGCGAGGTGTGAACGCACCAAGTACGGGAAGGACATCTTCCTCAGCTCCAGCAGGATGGTGCACTCCGCCGAGATGATGCCTGGTATCCCGCCCAGTTCCTTCTCCAAGAAGGCAGACAGGTCTATGGGGGTGTGGAACATGGTCCAGATGATGATGTCGTGCCGTCCGGCCACAATGACCACCGCATTGATATTGGGCAGATAGCGCAGCTTGTCAGCTATGGCGTTGGTGTCACTGGGCAGTGCCTTGATGCCGATCATGGCGAAGAGCCTATAGCCCAGCGCCATGGGGTCGGTGTGCGCCACGACCCGGGCGACGCCCTGCTCGAGTATTCTTTGCAGCCGCGAGCTCATGTGGGCCCGGCTGGTGCCCAGCTTCTTGGCCAACTCCGACACCGGCTGCCTGCCGTCCGTCTCCAGTTCATTCAGGATCTGCAGGTCGAGGTCGTCAACCGCGATATCTGAGACCGCTCCAGTTGTGCGCTCCGATGGCGGTGACTCTCTGCGCCGCGGCCGGAGACCAACGAGGCCAGACGACGTCAGGTAGGCGAACGACATCTTGCGCCACTCCAAGACTGTGGTCGTCTCAATGGACTTGATGCCCGGTATGTTGCCCAAGTCTCTGGTCAGCAGGCCAGACAGATCCTCCGGATTGGCAAACATAGCCTCGATGACGATATTGTGCGGTCCGGCCGTTATCATCACGAGGTGCACACTCGGCAGAGCGCGCAGCCTGTCAGCAGCCGAATGCAGGTCGGCCAGTGATACCTGGATGCCGACTATGGCCATGGTGCGGAGGCCCAGAACCCGTGGATCAGTGAAGGTCACGATCCTGGTTATGTTCCGGTCCAGGAGGCTCTGCAGTCGCTTCCCTGCGTAGGCCCGGCTGATGCCCAGCGTCTTGGCCAGAGCCGAGATCGACTGACGCCCGTCAGCCTCCATCTCCTTAAGGATGCTCAGGTCAAGATCATCAAGCTCGAGATCAGCACGCTGGACCATATTCGAAAGTGTTCCTCTGCAGAATGAGGGACCTGTATGACCCCCGGTTTCCCGCCCAAATCAGACTGCTTGTCGCTTCGACTCCCTTGTGCCCATTTCTTGCTGGATCAAGAACAGCGCAAGGGGCTTCGTCCCTCTCCTCCTGAGGCGACGCTCCGCTAGGACCCCTGCCACACCTATCCACCACCCCTCGTTGTGAGACAGGGACTCCTGGGAGTTGCGAACACAGCCTCAAGACGCCTGCTCGCATTCGTAGCGTGCTGAAAAGTGTAGGGCAACGGCTGGCGTCTGTCAACCAACGTCGTGTCACTCTGATCACGCAGTCAATCCGAGAATGTCGATATGTCACCCAATGGGTGCGGGAATCTCATCACTATGAACAGGCGGCCGCGTAATGAAATTGACACTTTGCCATCTGGATGTTAGAATTCGCCGAGAGCCCGCGATCTAGGAACAAAGGGAGGACCGTCAATGTCTCGCCAATCTCGAAAGATACTCCGCACTAGCCTGTGTGACCTGCTGGACATCGAGTACCCCATCCTTCTCGCCGGTATGGGCGGCGCGGCCAATGCGGAGCTGGCTGCGGCTGTTTCCGAGGCGGGAGGTCTCGGCATCATCGGCGCCATCAACCTGACGCCCGATGAGCTGGACGCCGAGATCAGGAAGCTGAAGAAGCTGACCAGCAAGCCCTTCGGCGTAGATACCATTGCCCCGACCAACATAGTCGATGGCAATACCATAGACGAGCTGCGGAACTACATCCCGGACGAGGCAGTGGCTTACGCCTCCAAGGTCGCCCAGGAGTTGGGGATCCCTGTGCCGCCGGGCACCAGGATCGGGAAGGAGGGGGGCACGGGGTGGGCAGCTGGCATGACACCGAAGCAAATTGAAGTCGTGTATGAACACAAGGTTCCCGTGTTCGCCGCTGCGCTCGGCAGCCCGGCCTTCATGGTGCCTGAGGCTCACGCCCGCGGCATGAAGGTCATCGGTCTGATCGGGACGGTCAACCAGGCTCGGAAAGAGGCCGAGGCCGGGGTGGACATCATTGTGGCCCAAGGACATGAGGGCGGCGGGCACACCGGGCACGTGGGTACCTTCCCCTTGGTGCGTCTCGTGTCCCAGGCAGTGGCCCCGACCCCGGTAGTGGCGGCGGGGGGAATCGTGGACGGACGGGGCCTCGTGGCCGCACTCGCCCTGGGTGCCTCTGGTGTCTGGTGTGGTACCGCCTTCCTGTGCACGCCCGAAGCCGGCATCGAGGAGGTGGCCAAGGCCAAGATAATCGCGGCTTCGGAGAGAGACACGCGGGTCACCAGGGTATTCACTGGCAAGACCTGCCGCCTGCTCAACACGAAGCTCATCGAGAAGTGGGAAAAGGAAGGACCTATCCTGCCCTTCCCCCTTCCCATTATTATGTCAACTAGCCTCCAGGACTACCTGGGCAAGGCTAAGATGGTGGACAACTACTTCATCCCCTGCGGCCAAATATGTGGCGCGGTGACGGAGATGAAGCCCGCGAAGCAGGTGGTCAAAGACATGGTGGACGAAGCTGTCCGCATCCTGGAGGAAGAGTTTCCGGCCCGGATCAAGCTTGGCAGATAGCTCCCACGTCATCGCCTAGAACAGGAACGGGTGCTGGCCAAAGCCAGCACCCGTTTGAGGTAGAGAAGCCCCCCTCGGCTCGCTTACCCGTATGTCCTAATGTACTTTTCCATCAGCTTGGTTGGCTTCCACCACTTCTTCAGGCCCATGTCCTCAGCAACCCTGTTGGCGGCGATGTATCCTGGTCCTCCAGTCACCATTCCGCCCGGATAGGTGGAGGCACCGCACAGGTACAGCCCTTGAATGGGTGTCTTGGTCGTGGAGCACTCGATGTTGGGCCGGTTGAACCCAAGCTGCATTGGTGTGTAGTCGCCGTGCTTGATGCCGCCGCGCCGCATGTTCGGGAAGCGGATAGCGATGTCTTCAGGTGTCTCGCCAAGGGTCATGATGATGTTGTCCTTCTTCATGTTCGGAGCAGCTTTGTGCCACTTCTCCAGTATCGCGGCTTCGACTTCCTTGTTCTTCTTCTCCCACCCACCTTCGATGTCATATGGGGCGTGCATCTGGAAGAAGGAGACGTGTCCACCGGGCTTCCGTACCAGATGCGGATCCCAGTAGCTCTCGCAGGTCACGTGTCCACCGATGAGCTTGTGATCCAGCTTGCCCTTCATAACATGCTTCCAATGTTCCACAATCTGGTCCGTGCTGTCGAAACCAACTACGGTCATCAAGCTCTCGTTAGCCCAGGGATCATCGCACTTGTAGTTGGGCATTTCCTTGGTCACCGTGTGCAGCGTGTAGTAGCTCCACTTGTCGTACTTCCAGGCCTCAGCACTTTCCTTAAGGAACGTGCCTGGGAGGTCCTTGGGCCCGATCAGATCCAAGAACGTTGTCTGCGGGTCGAGGCTGGATATGACCACTTTGCTATGCAGGGTGCGGCCTTCCCAGGTATCGACGCCAGTGACCTTGCCGTTCTCGATCATGATCTTAGTGGCCTGGGTGGCGTCCAATATCATGCCGCCGTTCCGCACTATCTCGCGGGCAAAGGCGCCGGCCATCTTGTGCGATCCGCCCAGCAGGATCGCCTTGTCCATGGCTCTGGTGAGCAGCAGCGGTATGAACAGTCCCACCCGGTCTCGTTGGGATCCAGGCCCCACATGCACGTGGCATAGGTCAGCATAGCCCTCACTTTGTCGTTCTCGAAGCACTCCTTGATGGTAGCCAGCGGGCTCTTCTCATTTAGCTCCAGCAACTCCCGCCCAATCTCGGTCTTCTGGAAGCCGACGATCAGGTCCAGGGATGGCTTGGGGGGGAAGTATGTGGCCGGCCCGACTATCTCATCCATCATCCGCTGCCAGGTACGCATGTGCTTACCGAAAGCTATGGCATCCTTGGTAGAGTGCTTGTGGATCGAGTCGATGGTGTCTTCAATCATCCTGGTCATCAGCAGGCTGGTACCGTCGTTGAAGACCATGGCCATCTGGAGGTTGGGCTTGATCCAGGTCAGTGCATGCACATCCAGATTGAAGTCCTTGATGGCCGGCATGTAGTCGACCATCATGTGGTAGATGGCGTGTATGTTCGAGTAGTAGCATGGGAAGAGGACCTCTTCGGTCGCCAGCCCGCCCCCAACTTCATAGCGCCGCTCCACAACACAGACCTTGGCTCCGGCCTTCGCCAGGTATGCCGCGGTCATCAGACCGTTGGGCCCGCCCCCTATGACCACTGCGTCCCAGTTGCTGTCCGCAGGGAACTCGTCGAATAACTTTCCGCTAATCCCTTCCATTGTGTCCTCCTTACTCTTTACGGACGCTTCGCCGAGATTTTCCCATCCTGAGGGATGTACCACGGCGAGGCATACCACCACGGTCCGGGCTTGGCGATGCCATCCTCGATCATGGTGTGCATCAGGTTGTAGCC
>JAUCPZ010000324.1 GCA_030372995.1 Dehalococcoidia bacterium | reverse complement strand
ATAGAGGGCTGTTGAACGAGAACGTTGATGCAGATTGACTTCGCCCGGCTGAGGAAGAACAGGTGGCTTCGTCTGGCCATCGTCTTCGCCGTCATAGTCGCCCTCAGCCTGGCGCTGATGTACCTCTTCAACTGGCTGCTGGCGCCGGTCAAGGACGACCTCAAGCAGTACGAGTTGCTGGCCTACCTCGTCGTCTTCGGTGTGGCCCTGGCGGCCAACATGACCATCATTGCTCCCGTGTATGTCTTCACCCCCATCATGGTGGCCGCTGCCGATATCTACAACCCGGCCCTGATCGCACTGGCGGCGGCCCTCGGGGGATCGGTCGGCGAGATGAGCGGCTACTTCGCCGGGGCGGTAGGCAAGAAGATCGTCTTCAACGAATACCCGGAAGCGTACGAGAGGGTGACCTTGTGGGTGGACAAGTACGGCCTTTTGGCCATAGCGGTCCTGGCCTTCCAGCCAGTGTTCCCCTTCGATGTCGCCGGGATCGTGGCGGGAGCCACCAAGATGCCGCCACACCGGTTCTTTGCCGCCTGCTTCCTGGGCAAGTTCCCGAAATACCTCATCACCTGCTACATGTTCGACGCGCTGAAACAGTACCTGCCTTTCATGTGAACGTGGAGATGACGCATGCCAAATTCAACACCGGAAGCGAAGTGGAAGGCCGGATGCGGCCTGTCATATAATTGTCCCTGCTTTGCAGGAGACACAACGGCCGCGGCTGGAGGGGCTGCGGGGCCAGAGGGGGAACACTTACGACCTCAAATCCCGGGCCGGCCGGCTTGGACGCACCATGTGCGGTCGGGACTCATCCACCGGGCAGCCGCTGCGCGCCAGAGAACGCGTAGTTGCTCCTGTCTCACCGGACGACTCACCCGGATCGTTCCCTGGACGTCTCTCGCCGCCGCACCAACTTTGACCCGTTGGGAGTGACCGAAGATAGACAACAAGGACCGAGCCAATCAGGTCTTCCTCCGGAGAAGGCGGTCCCGGCTCAGTTGGCGCTGGGTGATCATTGCGCTAATCCTGGTAGCGGTTATCTGCACGTCCGCGATCGTGCTGCGGGAGCAGTTGAACGAGTTCAAAGGGTATGGCTATCTCGGGATCTTCCTCATTTGCCTCCTCTGTTCCGCTACCGTAGTCGCCTTCATCCCCGCTGTGCCGATCATATTCAGTCTGGCCGGCGTGCTGCCGTGGTACTTCGTCGCCCTGGTGGCGGGAATCGGTGAGGCCCTCGGTGAGTTCGTTATCTACATGGCAGGCCGGACCGGCCATGCCTTCTTCCTCCGGGACCGCTTCATCGAGGCCCAGAATAACAAGGAGGCCCGCGGCATCTACCCACGCCTCCAGAGATGGGTTCACTCTAAGGGTGCCTGGGCCCTCTTCGTGGCCTCGGCGGTGTTCAATCCTTTTCTCAGCCTGATCAGCGCGACGGCCGGAGCGACGCGCTTCCCGGCGTGGAAATTCTTCGGCTCCGTCTGGGCGGGCAAGACGGTCAAGTGGGCGGCGATCTCTTTGCTGGGATACGCCCTCTTGGGCAAGATCCTGCTGGGCCTGCTGCGGTTGCTGGGGCTGGACCTTTGAGGCCGACGGGGGCGGTTTGATATCGGAAATCTGGTGTGGTTATAATTTTACTTTGGGTTCACCAAACGGTCGAGAGGACAGTAGGGAGGAAAGCGGACGGCGTTAGTTTTGCAGAGGCTTAGAAAGGAGGACTGACAAGCTATGCGGATTAGTCTGGAAAGGGGGGAGGGTTCGCAGTAGATGGACATTACTCTCTTCAGAGGCTTCACTGACAGTCATGTTACGGGTTTCGAGAAGGGGGCCATGGTCGCGGTCATAGTGGTCGCAGTGCTGGGCCTCCTTTATGCTTGGATGCTCACCCGCCAGATCATGGCCAAGCCGATGGGCACCGAGAAGATGCAGAAGATCGCCAAGGCCATACGTGATGGCGGCAATGCCTACCTCAAGCGGCAGTTCAAGACGATTCTTCTTCTGATCTTCATCCTGGCTGCGTTCATCTTCGCCACTGGCTGGTTTGCCGGCGGCATATCCTACTACGACAACCCCAAGTGGCTGCTGGGCCTCGGCCGTGCGGGCGGCTTCCTTATGGGCGCGCTCTTCTCTGCGACCGTGGGCTACGTTGGCATGAACATGGCCCTGCAGGGCAACATCCGGGTGGCTGAGGCTTCGCGGAGCAGCTTCGTTGAAGCCTTAAAGATAGCCTACCGCACGGGCACCATCACTGGCATGCTGACGGACGGCTTGGGGCTCCTGGGCGGCACCATCATCTTCATCATCTTCTTCTATGATGCCCCTCTGGTGCTCCTCGGTTTCGGCTTCGGCGGCACCCTGCTGGCACTCTTCATGAGGGTGGGCGGCGGTATCTACACCAAGGCGGCTGATGTGGGCGCCGACCTGGTGGGCAAGGTAGAGAAAGACATCCCCGAGGATGACCCGAGGAATGCGGCAGTGATCGCCGACCTGGTCGGCGACAACGTGGGCGACTGCGCCGGAATGGCCGCGGACATCTTCGAGTCCTACGAAGTCACCATTGTGTCCGCCATGATCCTCGGACTTTTCCTCACCGAGGATACCAACGACCTGAAGTGGATCCTGTTCCCTCTGTTGGTCCGCGCTGCCGGAGTATTCTCCTCCATCATCAGCACCTACACTGTCGGGACTTCCAAGAGCCAGACGGACGCCATGAAGGCTATCCATCGCGGCTACAATCTGGCAGCAGTCATGTCCATCTCCTCGTTCGCCCTCTTCGGCTTCCTCTATTGCCACAACTGGCGGTTCTTCGTGGCCACCGGTGTTGGCGTCTTGCTGGCGATATCGATCAACTTCCTTACCGACTACTACACCGGAACTGAAAGAGCACCTGTTCAGGAGATCAAGAAATCCACTAAGACTGGCCCCGCGACCACCATCCTCAGCGGCCTTGGAATGGGATTGGAAAGCTCCGTGTCGGCCATCATAGTCATCGCCATATCCATCGCGGCCTCGGCGCTGATATGGCGCAACGGTGGTGGTGAGGGTGTTGATACTCTGCTTGCCATCTTCTACGGCGTGGCCCTCTGCGGCATTGGCCAGTTGACCCTGACCGGCAACAACATCTCGATGGATGCCTTCGGCCCCGTTTCGGACAATGCCAATGGCATCGGCGAGATGGCCGGTTTGGAGCCCAAGGCCCGGCAGACGCTCGCGGACCTTGACGCTGTGGGCAATACCACCAAGGCCATCACCAAGGGCATCGCCATCGCTTCGGCGGTGTTGGCAGCAGTAGCCCTGTTTGCTTCCTTCAAGTTCGAATACGGTGTGCCTGTGATCGACATGATCCAGTGGAAGGTGTTTGTCGCCTTCCTCATCGGCGGCGCCATACCCTTCCTTTTCAGCTCTCTGCTTATCAGCGCGGTCGGCAGAGCCGCGTACTACGTGGTCAACGAAGTGCGGTGGCAGTTCGCCAACATCAAGGGCATCTGGGAAGGCACCACCGACCCGGACTATGGCAAGGTCGTCACCATCGTCACGGCGGCTGCCCAGAAGGAACTGCTCACCCCAGCCCTTCTCGCGATCATCACCCCCATCGTGATCGGCTTCGTTTTCGGATTGATGGCGCTGGCTGGCTTTCTGGCTGGCGTGATCCTGGTTGGGCAGCTCATGGCGGTATTCCAGGCTAATGCCGGCGGCGCCTGGGACAATGCCAAGAAGACCATTGAAGACGAGCCGCGCGACCTGGCGAAGAACACGGGCAAGGGCTCGGAGCGCCATAAGGCCAGCGTGGTAGGGGACACCGTGGGTGATCCGCTCAAGGACACTTCAGGCCCAGCGCTTAACCCGCTGATCAAGGTCATCAACCTGGTGTCGGTGATTGCCGCGTCCATGATGGTCACGGTGACCACAGTGGGAGGAGAGAAGGTGTTCGAAGAACACCGGCCTCTGGCGGCCCAGATTGCGGTCGGAGTAGTCGGCGTGCTGATCATCATCATCGCCCTCTACTTCTCGAAGAGACAGGTAGTCATGGGGCGTGATGAGGAAGAGGCTCCGGTCGCAGCCAGCCCGGCGCCCGCACCCGCAGCCTC
>JAUCPZ010000323.1 GCA_030372995.1 Dehalococcoidia bacterium | reverse complement strand
ACCGTGGAGCTGATGGTCGTGGGCAAGTATCCGAAATACGGCTACCAGGGGTACTAGAGAGTGCAGGGGAATGCCTCTGCAATTCAGAACAGGTGCCCCCCAATCTTCCCTCTTGTTCCCCCAAGATCAGGGGTCAGGGGGTTGAATTTGATATGGCGACGTCATCCTGATCAATCAGGAGGTGAGACATGCTATCGCGTCAGGTAGAGCTCAGCGAGCTGCAGCCCAGGCTGCTGGCCTGGTTGCAGAAGAAGATGCCCAGGGCGCGGGACCTGGCTGTCTCCAACCTGGAGAGGTCAGGCGCCGGCATCTCCAACGAGACCTTCCTTTTCAACCTGGCCTGGAAGGAGCGCAGAGCGCCGAAGTCAGAAGGGATGGTGCTGCGCTGTGCGCCGCGGTCGTCTCCCGTCTATCCGGACTACGACCTCAGCCTCCAGTTCCGCGTCATGAAGGCGCTGCATGCCGCCGGGTTGCCTGTGGCCAAGGTTCACTGGCTGGAGCAGGACGAGAAGGTCTTGGGCACTCCCTTCTACGTGATGGGGCGGGTCGAGGGCGTGGTCCCACCGGAGTTCCCGCCGTACCATTCGTTCGGCGTCTTCTTCGAGGCGAGTCCGCAGAAGCGGGCCAGGATGTGGTGGTCGGCGATTGAGGCCATGAGCCGGGTCCACCAGGTGGATTGGAGGAAGCTGGGGCTGTCCTTCCTCGGCGTTCCCAAGGGAGGGACCGGGCCCCTGGACCGGCAGCTCGACTACTTCGAGAGATATCTCAACTGGGCAAAGGACAGTCCCGAGGAGAAGCAGCCGATCCTGGAAGCGGCCTTGAACTGGCTCAGAGAGAACCGCTACGTTCCGGCCCGCGTGACACTCTGCTGGGGTGATGCGCGCATGCCCAATACCATGTTCAGCCTGGATGGCGACGTAGTGGCGCTCTTCGACTGGGAGATGGCCTTCCTGGGCGATCCGCAGGCTGACTTGGCCTTCTTTCTTCTGCTTGATTGGGTGGACAGCGAAGGTTACGGGATTCCGCGGCTGGAGGGCTCGCCGGGCACGGAAGAAACGGTGCGGCGCTACGAGGAACTGACGGGGTGGAAGGTGGATCAGCTCCACTACAACGAGGTGTTCGCAGTCTTCCGCGCCGGCATAGTGATGATGAAGGTGCTCAAGAATTTCAAGAAGCTGGGCGTGGCGCTCGACCAGGCGGATGCCGAGACCAACAACCCCTGCACACAGCGGCTGGCCAGTCTGCTGGGGTTGCCCGCGCCTGGCGCGCCGGCCAGACAGACCGTCAGGGTCGAGGACGTCACCGTGACCGTTCAGTTCCACCTCACGGGCGAAGGTGGTTGCGACTGGTATGCGGTGTGCGAGAAGGGCAGGGCCACGCGCCACGAAGGGACTGCGGAGAACCCCAACTGCACGCTCACGGTGTCGGCGGCGGACTGGGCGGCCATTCAGCGGGGCGAGCTGGACCGTTTCAACGCCTGGACCAGCGGCAAGCTGAAGATAGACGGCGATATGACCCTGATGCTCCAGCTTGAAGAGACGATCTCGAAGCTGACACGGTGACGGCCGCACCCGGCACCATCCCATTTTCCCGCGGCACGCGCACGCCGCAGCCTTTCTTGACACGGCATTTCACTGTTTGGCATAACGGCGGCGGAACGCGTGCTGGCGCGCCATTGAACCAATGAAATGCGACCCCGACAAACGCCACCGCCTGTCCATCCGCCTGAAGGAATACGATTACGCCCAGCCGGGAGCGTATTTCGTGACCATATGCACACACCAGAGGGAATGCCTGTTCGGGCATGTGGTGAACGGCGAAATGCATCTGAACGAGGCGGGAGGAATCGCGCAACGTTGCTGGGAGAATATCCCCACCCATTTCCCATCGGTTGAATTGGATGCGTTCGTTATCATGCCCAACCACATTCACGGCGTCATCGCGATCACCGAATTCTGTAGGGGCGAAAGATTTTTCGCCCCTACGCCCAGCACCACGACCCCAAAATCGCCATCGCGAACGATCGGTTCCATCGTCCGTGGGTTCAAGATCGGCGTGACCAAATGGTTCCGAGTGAACACCGACGTCTATTCCTGTCTCTTATACACATCTGACGCTGCCGACGAGTTCCGAACGGT
>JAUCPZ010000322.1 GCA_030372995.1 Dehalococcoidia bacterium | reverse complement strand
TGTATAAGAGACAGGCCTGATACGCCATACCGCGCGGCGGCAGGCACGGCGCGCGATTACCGGGACAGGCTCCTAGCGGATGCCGCCTCAGGAAGTCCTGGATGGCCCTGTTGACTGCCTCCGCGGCCTCCACGGTCGCCATGTGGCCCACACCCTCCAAGATGACCGACTCGGCCCCCGGTATCCTCGACGCCAGAATCCTCGAGTTCTCCACTGGTATGAGCTTGTCCTCTGTTGCCCCGATCACCAGGGCAGGCACGCTGACCCGTGGCAGGTGGTCATAGACGTTGTGCATCATGGTGGCCTCTCCGTGTCTCACGAGGATGTATGGGGGAGGGTAGTGCTTGAGGAAGAGCTCCAGGGCTCGCTGAACGACGGCCGGTTCACTCCTGGCGAACTCCTGGGTGCAAACGAGGGGCATAAGCTTTCCAGCCCTCTCCTCCGGAGTTCCCTGGGTGTCGAAGAAGGCAACCATGACCGCCTGGTCCGGCGGCACGCTGTGCTCGCTGGTGCTGCACGTGGTGCAGATGAGAATCAGACTGGCCGTCATCTCCGGGTAGGAAAGCGCGAAATGCTGGGCGATCATGCCTCCCATGGAGTGACCGCAGACATGGGCCCGGTGGACTTCGAGGATGGCCAGCAGCCCGGCTGCATCCTTGGCCATCATTCCCATAGTGTAGGGCATGTCCGGCTTGTCACTCAGGCCGCTGCCCCTGTTGTCCATGGCAATGACACGGTAATGCTCTGCCAGGACTGGGATCTGACAGAAGTAGTCTGCCATGGAGTCAATTCCGTGGCCGGGGATCAGAACCAGGGGATCGCCCTCGCCGTATGTCTCATAGTGCATGTTGATGTCGCCGACTCTGATTTCAGGCATGTTCCTCCTCCGTCCGCTGGCTGTTCCCCCGAGTTCACTTCATTGCCAATCTGGCGCCATGGAGCCCTCCTTCCTCCTACGCCCTCCCCGCCGGCTTGATCAGGTCCGAGAGCCTGGGCAGGCCCCTGAAGGAGATGTAGTCCGCTCCGCGGACCACCTTGAAGTTCTTGGTGTGGACGGCCATGACGCCGTCGTACTTGTACTCCACGCCCTGTCTGCTGGTTTCGGTGATGGACCAGTCCATGATCCACACGTTCGACGGGGACAGCGGCCAGGCCGCGAAGCAGATGCTGTTCAAGACCATCTTCCTCTTCGGGAACTCCTTCTTCCATCCCTCGAACCATTCGGCTATGGCTTTCTTGCCCCGGCGCGCCTCTTCTACGCCCAGCTCCGAGCTGTGCTGATACGTGCAGTCATCCGTCATGCCGGCAGTGGCGGCCGCAACATCAAGGTCATCCCGGTTGATCTGGTCAAAGTAAGAGCGCATCATGCGTCTGACAAGCCATGAAGCAATCATCCTCTTCCTCCTCCTTCCTCTGTCTTAGCCCGCGATAGCCCCGCGCCATTTCTGACACACAGAATGGCCACCGGCACGCTTGATGGCAGAGGTGGACGTCGCTGCCCACCCCTGGGCCCGGGCGGCTATTTCCCCACAGCGGACATGGCCAGCTTCATGGACTGATCGTAGTCGACGACCGGGATTACCTCGAAGTCCTGATACTGCCAGGTCGGGCCCGCCATCGAAAGCTGGACCCCTTCTTCATACGAAGCCAGTTCCCATATGGAGAAGTACCGCTTGTTGCCGTCCGCCACGTATATGGCCTTGCACTTCCCGGACTCAAGATGTTTCCGGGTCCATGCGTCCATCAGCATGGCCTGCTCCATCATCTTCTCCGGCGGAAGCATGTAGAAGGCCTGATTGTTACCCCCAATGACCATGAAAAGCATGATGCCCCTCCCTGTATCCGGCGCCGCCCCGGCGCCTACTTCCTCCTGCTCTTCTTCGGAGTACCACCATCTGACCGCCGCTTCTGCACCTCCAGGTAGTGCTCCCAGCTGCAGACCGGATAGGACTCCAGCGTGGCCACCTCTCCCATCCAGTCCGCCAGCAGGCTCCCGTCCACCCACGTCTCGTCGGACACGTCCAAAATGGCCAGCTCGAAGCCATTCTGCGGCGAGATCACATCGGCCAGGTACTTCATCTTCCCGATGGCGTCCATCACCGCTTTGGGCGCTGTGCCGTTCGCCACCGACATCATTCTCTCCTTCACTGCTTCTGCCTGCTCCGGGGTCCATCTTATGATTGATACAAACAGGCCCATGATCCTCCTCCTTCCTTCTCGCTCCGCTGAGCCGCCGCTACTTCCTGGGGATCTGTTCCAGCGGCAGCCTCTTGGTCATCTCGGCGTACTGCTCCATGTTGATGACCGGGTAGCTTTCCAGGCTCCACACGTCTGCCATGTACCGGGCACACACGGCTGCATCAACCCAGGCGTCCTCTGGCACATCCACTACCATCATGGCGAAACCGTTCTGGGGCGAGGGCAGCATTTCGAGGACCTTGATCCTGCCCCAGGCCTCCAGCACCGCTTTGGGCGCCGTGCCATTGGCCATGGTGTTCCACCTGTTCTCCACCCCGATAGACTGCTCCGGCGTGTACCTGGCAATCCAAACAAACAAGCCCATGATTGCCCTCCTCAGTGATTTGATTCCGTGCGGCGGCCGCGGTGGTCACAGACTGGAGAACAGCTGTGGATGAGTCATAGGCACTACCTCCCCAGCCAATGTGTCGGCTGTCACAAGCCAGGGCGGCTCTAGTGAGGCGTAATGGTGGGATCCTGGAGTGGCATCTCAATTGATGATAGCACCGAGGCAGGAGTGGGCGTCAATATCGCTCACGACCAATGCTGTTGTGGACGCCTCCGCCAGTGGCTGAGGCGCATCAACCGATCAGATTGCCCCCGACGCCTATCAGGCAGACCCCGGCTACAACCAGAGCCACCAGCACCAGGGCGTCCTTCACGCTGCCCGGGAAGGAGTCAAACCAGACGAAGGTGGAGGCCGCCTCTCTATCGACCTTCCTGACGAACAGATACCACCAGAAGACGAATGATCCCAACAGTAGTATCACGCCAAGAGCGATGAGCAGGATGCCGAAGAAGAGCTTCATGTCTTCCGGCTAGCCCTCCGTTGACAGTCCCTGGAGTCGAAGGAACTCCTCCAGCCTGGTCTCAAGATCATCCATCAGCGGCCACTAAGGCTCCAGTCGTTTTACGGAGGTGGACCAACACAGGCCCAGGAGAGTCCAAGCCAAGATGATCACGGACAGCTCCTCATTGGACCTGGGCCAAAGCAGGGCCGTCAACACCGAAAGCAGGATAATCGGAACCACGATGGCAAACCGTCGGGCAAGATCGTACTTGAGACAGGTCTGGCACCCGGCACACTTCCAGTTGTGACGGAGGCCTTCCCATACCCAGGGGCCAAATGCCCGGTACCAACCCTGATGTTCGCCGCAGTTCGGGCACCTCAGGCTTCCCGGCTTGTAGAGTGGAGGATCAAACCAGGCCACGTATCTGTCCTGCCGGGGCTGCAGCTGGTCGTCGGAACTCGTCTCTTGATAGCGATATGAGTGTGATGGCTGCCAGCCCCAGGAACCAGATGCCGGCAGCCGTGGCGCACACGGCTCCGGCGATCGCCCAGCCGAACCGCTCCCTTCTCAGGGTGTACACCCCTCCCACTGTGGCAACAACGATTCCCGCCACCCAGAGCACGCTGAGCGGTACCAGGATGGCCCATGCAGCCGCCCGGTTGTACGTATGCAGGCCGCCCTCTAAGGCACGGACCAGGAAGTAGACTGGCACTATGATCAGTGAGAGTGCCGCGGCGACGATATCCAGAATGCCGGCGATGGTGGTCTTGGGTGATCGCTTCGGGAGTGTCTCGCCCTTGACCTTCGTGCCGCAGAAGCGACAGAAAACTGCCTCCGGCGGCAGCTCTCCCCCGCACTTCGTACAGAACATCGCACACCCCTCCCTTGCCGCTAGATTATAGTGTGGGGGACAGGATCCCGCCAAACGCGGCGCCACTGCGGTGTGCCCGGCGCCAGCCCGGCGGCCGTGACGGGGAGGGGAGGGTTCGGCTATCATTGAAGCCGGATGTACATCGTTACCAGGGAAGGCATTCAGGCCCTCATCCGGAAGCTGCAGGACCCCGCCCAGGCCCCGACCTGCCGCGGGGAGCTGGAGAAGATACTGGAGATCAAGGAGGCCCTGGCCTTCCGCGCCGAGGCCCCGCCATCATACTCCGCC
>JAUCPZ010000321.1 GCA_030372995.1 Dehalococcoidia bacterium | reverse complement strand
CCCCCCCCCCCCCCCCCCCCCCCCCCCTTTTCAAGCAGAAGAGGGCATACGAGATACACAGCGCTGTCTCGTGGGCTCGGAGATGTGTATAAGAGACAGCCCGAAGGGCGAGAAGGTAGTCATTGCGCGTTCCGCCGAAGTGCTGGTGACTGATGACCATGGCAGGGAGCGCGAGCGTCACAAAGTACCCTATGGGGCCATGTTGGCGGTAGACGATGGCAAGCATGTTAAGGCAGGCATTCAACTGGCCACTTGGGATCCGCATACCCGTCCCATCGTTACGGAATACGCCGGTATAGTGAGATTCGAGAACGTTGAGGAAGGTGTCACAGTCACCAAGCAGATCGACGAGGTGACCGGGCTCTCAACTCTGGTCGTCATCGACCCGAAGCGAAAGGCAGGCGCTGCTGCCAAAGGCCTTCGCCCGCAGGTCAAGCTGCTGACACCCTCTGGAGAAGAGGTGAAAATCCACGGCACCGACCATTCAGTGACCATCACCTTCCAGGTTGGCTCTATTATCACCGTGAAGGACGGCCAGGAGGCCAGCGTCGGCGATATTCTGGCGCGAATCCCGCAGGAGTCCTCTAAGACCCGCGATATCACTGGCGGCCTGCCGCGTGTGGCGGAACTCTTCGAAGCCCGCTCTCCCAAGGACGCCGGCATGCTGGCGGAAGTGACTGGTACCGTGTCCTTCGGCAAGGACACCAAGGGCAAGCAGCGGCTGGTAATCACCGAGCCGGATGGTACTGCCCACGAATACCTGATTCCCAAGGACAAGCACGTCATGGCTCACGATGGCCAAGTCGTGAACCGCGGCGAGGTGATCGTGGACGGCCCGGCTGACCCGCATGACATCCTGCGCCTGAAAGGTGTCGAGGAACTTGCGCGCTACATCATCGATGAAGTGCAGGACGTGTACCGTCTGCAGGGCGTGAAGATCAACGACAAGCACATTGAGGTGATCGTGCGCCAGATGCTTCGTCGCGTTGTCATCACCGACCCGGGAGAAACCCACTTCATCCGCG
>JAUCPZ010000320.1 GCA_030372995.1 Dehalococcoidia bacterium | reverse complement strand
CGCTGACTCGTGGGCTCGGAGATGTGTATAAGAGACAGGCCAAAGCGAAAAGAGCCAAGTGGGCGCGCGGAAGGGGCGCGGGGGTGAGTGGGGTGGAAACGAAGCGGGCTCAGGACATCTTCCCCTCCTTGTTAAAGCCGAGGGAATGCTAGCAGACGGACGGCATTTTGTCAATGGGCCTGTTTGGGAATTGGACAGGGTTGGGGAGGTGGAGGGAAGAGCCCCGCGTTGCAAGCGGAGTTTCTTGGGTGCTTGGTAATTTGGACAGGGTTGGGAGGAATCCCGTTCAGGTCGGCATCGCCGTTGAGGGTGTAGGTCACGAGGATGGAGTTGGCGTCTACGGGCTGGTTCTGGAAGCGGGTGTAGAGGGGCTGGCCCTGGGCATCGGCGTTGGGGATGGCCGCGAGGCCGAAGAGGCCGGAGGGATCCTGCTGGGCGGCGGAACTGGTGATGCCGGGACCCTGCCAGGGCTGCTGGGCACTTGAGGGCGATGAAGATTGATGCAGCGTGAACTGTGCCGTCGCTTTGGTCGACGAGGCCGGCGGAACCTATGGAGAGCTGCCCGGAGCTGATCCACGTCGAGCCGGCTCCGCTGATGATTGCCTCCCCAACGTTACGCCAGGTCCTGCCGGCTCGGTGGCGATGCTGCTTCTGGGACCGTCGCGAACGGATACGGGTGGATCACGTTGCTCAATCTTTCATTCTGGCCAGCACGGCCTGCATTTCGCTCGCCAGGCCCCTGTTCTCGTAGGCAAACACTTCGAGGTACTCGATGGCCCTGGTGCAGCCGACGTAGAAGTTTGCCCGACCTGTCACATCGGTCGTGAACTCATTGGCCGAGGCCAGGAGGACGCAGTAGGCGTCGTATCCCTTTGCGGAGGCTACCGTCGAGACCGTGAGCCGTCCCTTCTGTCCCAGGGGTTTGTCTTTTTCCTTGAAGGCGACGTGCACACCGCTGATCGCCGGAATCTTCGCGGTTTCGATCGCCTCGGCCAGTTGGGCCGCCCGCTGGCGGGAGAAACAGCTGTCTCTTATACACATCTCCGAGCC
>JAUCPZ010000319.1 GCA_030372995.1 Dehalococcoidia bacterium | reverse complement strand
CGACCTTCCCCAGCTCCTTCTCCGTGGAGGTCAGAAGGCAGGACATCCCCAGTGCCAGGGGCTGGTGCTCTTTCACCGCGGCGGTGAACCTCGGCGTCGGCACGTCCACGCCCAAGTCGATGACATTGAAGCCCGCACTGCGGGCGTAGTTGATGAAGATATTCTTCCCCAGGTCATGCAGATCGCCGGCCACGGTGCCGATGACAATCGTGCCCTGCGACCGCGAATCTTCGGACTGCATCAGCGGCGACAGCAGGTTCATGACCTCCTTGGCGATTTCTCCGGCGTATACCAGTTCCGCGAGAAACCACTCCCCTTCCTGAAACCTCTTCCCCACTACCTGCAAGGCGCGCGTGACGGCGTCAACAGCCTCTCTGACTGCGGCTCTATCCTGGGACCCTATCACATCATTCGTGGCCTTGATCGCGATATCCATGTCCAGCGCCAGCATGGCTTCCTGGAGTCGCTCAATGGGGCTGTCCACCATATTCTTCGGCACCTCCCAGCCAGTCTGATTCGCAAGTGGGCGGGAACCCAGCAGCACAAGAACGGGTGATCCGCGGCCATCATATCGGGGGAGGGGAACCGCCGTCAAACCGTCACCGGGCAAGTGACGGCGCTGCTCCACCCGGCACCACTTAAAGGATCCCGTCGCCGCCACTTCTGATCCGCAACCTAGGGGCGGGTTGCCAGAGGCGCTCGGGCCGTCGGCAGTCGAACGGCGGCGGCAAGCCAGTTGTGACCCAAAGCGGACTCGCCGTTCGGGCAAGAGATGCAGATTCGTCTCCTGCGCACGGCCGCAGCGCGGAAATGTCTGCGTTCCAGGCCCGCCTTCCCGGTTGGGAAGTCAGGGGACTAGGCCACTGCGCTTTCCGGAGGCTGTATGGTCTCTGCCTTCGCGTGCCCCGTGGCCCTCGCAGCGCGGACAATGATGGGTGCTACGATCAGAAGGCTCCAGGCAAGACCGGCCAGACCCATGACCGTCTCACCGATGGCAAAGGTGATCGCCAGATTGAAAACCAGTATTCCGA
>JAUCPZ010000318.1 GCA_030372995.1 Dehalococcoidia bacterium | reverse complement strand
TTCGGAACTCGTCGGCAGCGTCAGATGTGTATAAGAGACAGCTCCTGGACAGATTGTCCTCAAGGCTTGGGGCGAACTGCCTGAACATTATCCTTATGTGCGCCTGGACGCGTTCGTGGTCATGCCGAACCATGTACACGGCATCATCGTCATCACCGATCGTCCCGGTGTGGAAGCGCAGCATGCTGCGCCGCTATACGTATCCGTCAATGCGCCTCGCCCTGGCTCGTTGTCAGCGATCGTGCGTTCTTTCAAGTCTGCGTCAACCAAGCGCATGAATGAACTACGCGCGGCGCCAGGCACGCCCGTGTGGCAGCGCAACTACTACGAGCACGTCATTCGCAACGAGCGCGATCTGGAGAGAATACGCGAGTACATCGCCACGAATCCTCTGAGGTGGGCGCTGGATCGAGAGAACCCAGCGAGAAGCGGGCGCTCACCCAAAGAAGACACCCTGTTCGGACCCAATCCCGCGCCGTAGAAGCGCAGCATGCTGCGCTTCTACGAATCAGATCCCCAGCTTCTCTCGCTTCGCCTCGATATGCGCCAGCATGCCGTCTACGGCCTTGATGTGGTCCGTCTCCACGTTGAGCAGGCCGCCGGTCACCTGCGCGCAGTCCTCCGTCAGCAGCTTGACCAGGTTGGGCGCTCCAGTGACGGTGGGCACCGGATTGACGTAGGTATAGAGGCCAAACGCCAGGGCAAAGACGGCGTCAATGGTGGCCTTCTGCTCCATGTACTCGGGCGCCGCGGCCACCACCGGCAGATCGGTCACCGGCACTCCGCCCAGCGCCCCCGAGATCGCCGCCAGCAGGTCGGCGATCCGCCCGGTGTCGGTGCACGTGCCATAGCTGAGCACCGGCGGCACTCCCAGCTTCTCGCACACCGCCCTGAGGCCGGAGCCAGCGATTTCCTTTGCCTCCGGGCTGCACAGCCCGGCCACCTGCAGAGCGCCATTGCCGCAGCCCATCGCCAGCACCAGAACGTCCCGCTTGATCAGTTCCTGCGCCACGCGCACCGTGTGCACGTCCTGGCCGTGGTCCCGCAGCGTGGTGCAGGAGACCAGCCCGGCGACGCCCCGGAGTGTGCCACCCTTGATGGCCGCCAGCAGGGGATTGAGGCTCCCGCCGAGTGCGGCCAGAATGCTTTCGGTAGAGAATCCAACTACCGCCTCTCTCATTGGCAGTTGCGTCACTGGCTCGACCGACGCCCGGCGGTCCTTGAAGTTGTCGATGGCCATCTGCAGGAGCTGCGCCGCCTGGGCCCTCGGCCTTTGCCGGCTCGTAGTCAATGCGCTCCGTGACCCCCTCGAAGGCCACCAGGTCGCTGACCGGGATCAGCCTGAACTTGTACTTCTCGGCGTACAGCGGATCGATAGGCATAGAGCAGTTCATGTCGCAGGCAAACAGGTCCACGCACCCGCTGGCCAGCACGGCCTCCTGCATGATCCAGTTGCCGGTGAAGCCGTAGAAGGCGTCGTCCATCGGCCAGCGCTGGATCATCTCCTGGCCGGTCTCGATGTTGGCGATGATGCGCAACCCCTTGGCACCAACGGCCTTCGCCTTCTGCTGCCACTCCGGCTTGCGGGCCAGTTGCACCATGGCGAAGCCCAAGAACGGTTCATGCCCGTTGGGCAGCGCGTTGACGAAATCCGGATCGAGGACTCCCAGGTCCACGCGCATCGCGTGCGGCCGCGGGATGCCAAAGAGCATGTCCTGGCAGAACTCGTTGACTATCTGGCTCTGGTAGGCCATGGCCACGCCCAGCCGCATGGCTTTAAGTGCCAGGCTGACGTAGTAGCCATCGACGTTGGTGAGGCACGAGCTGGTGCAGCGCATGATCTCGCCGTGGAAACCACCGGGGAAGATGTCCAGCTTCTTCCACACTTCCTGGCGCTCCTTCGGCGCCAGTGCCGCGACGATCACGCTGGGATCGTCGGCCTTGCGGTTGAAGTCGGCCTCGGCGAAGTCACAGAGCCGCAGTGCAACATCACCGTCCGATCCAGACGTATCCAGGCCAAGCCGTCCGGCAAAGGTCCTCAGTTTTCCGGGTTCCACAATGCGGAACGGCGTCTGCCCCCTGGCCGTAGCCCGCAGGGTCTTGATGGTCTGTTCCGTGTGGTAGTGATAGGTGGACGCTCCCATGACATTCCGCAGCAGCATCATGCGCATGGCCATGCCGTCGGCGGTGATGCCGCAGACGCCCTTCTTATTCTTGGCGGCATCGGAACGGCATGGGCCATTGGAGCAGAGGTCGCAGCGGACTCCACCCTGGCAGAAGGGACAACGCTTGTCCGGGTCGACCAGGCCCTGGGCCTCGTAGCGGTCCCAGATCGTATTCATGCCATCTTTCTTCAGCTTCTCGTATACGCGGCGGACGGAATCGTGGTAGGAGATCCTGTTCTGCATTCGAAACCTCCGATCAAAGATTGACTATTGGGGGATGCAAATAGGTGGCGCCAGGGCTACGCCCTGATATCCTGTGAGGTCCGTCCGTGGATCACGGTCGTGATGTCAGCACAAGGTTCAGCGGCCTTCAAGAACTCGCCGGTGACACGGCGGTGAAGGTGAGGCTGATAGAGGCCAACCACCTCTACGTAGCGTGAGCCAATGACAGCCGGAGCTCTGAAGGCATAGGCTAGATAGGCATTGAGCACCTGGGCCATGGAGTCAAAGGCGTTCCTGGAAACCTGCGACCGGTGCGCCCTGATCCCGGCTATCTTGTCGGGCATTTCGCCATCGACCCCCACCATGACGACCTGGTCAGCCAAGTCCGGCAACTTCCGGTAGAAGTCAGGAAAGAGCCAAACGAAGTACTTGACCACGAGGGGGCGCGGCGCCACCCTATCCAACGCCGCCAGAGCCACATCATGCGTCGCCCGGTGATCCGGATGCATGTCGGCCCGGTTGGGTAGCAGAACCAGGTCAGGCTTGCTGTCAGCCAGTATCGACTCCGTTTGCTCGTTGACCCACTTCCGCTGGACGCTGTTCAGCCGCTCGCCCGTCCCATCCTCCACACCGAGTTCGAAGAAACGTCCGACCCCGAGCCGCCGCCGCTCTTCGCCGGCTTCACTCCTTCTGATCTCAACAAGCTTCTCGGGAGGAACCGCCTCGCTGCCGTGACGTCCGTCCGTCAGGTAGACGTACGTTATCTCCCAACCGTGCCGGATCATCTTCCGTAGCAGGCCGCCAACGGCTATCGCGCAATCGTCATTATGCGGCTGGAAGCACAGGGCGTTCATCTTAGGTCACCCACGAGACCGCGGCAGTGCCGCTAACACAACTATACAGCATTGCGCCAAGCCTGACACGCAATGCGTGATCATCATGCGCTACTCAGGTGCGCAATGCCCGCCCTGTGCGGACACGAACGGCAGCCGAGGCGAAACCGGCGCTCGCCATGGCGAGGCCGGGAGACGCAGAATGATGACCGGCATTGCGCCGACAGAAGCGCTTCTATTCCTCAGGCGCCGAAACATGAGAGCGCCTGAGCGGGTGCTCCTTCAGCAAGAACGTGGTCAGAAAAGCGACCACGATGACAGCAGCGCCAATGGTGAAGACGTACGTTATCGCCGTCGAGAGGTCGCTCTTCACCAGCTCCAGGAACTGCGCCGTTAAGCCCGGCCCAACCGTTCTTTCGAGCTCAGCCAGCGCTTCCTTGCTCATGAGCGCCTCCGGGTTGGTGGTGATCTGAGACAGTAGCTGGCGGGGAAGCCCCAGTTGGGCGATGGCCTCGTTGCCCATCACGTTGGCCGTGAACCTGCTGGCCATCATCGAACCGAAGACAGCCAGCCCCACTGCCTGTCCGATGGACTGGAAGAACTGCACGGTAGACGTGGCTACGCCCATGACACGGTACGGCACATCGTTCTGTACCGCGATGACGAAAAGCGGCATGGCGATGCCCATACCGATGCCGGTGATCACGATCGCCAGCACAGCGTCCCCGTGACTGGTAGTCGGACTCATGAATGAGAGCAGGAACAGGCCACCTGCCATTATGGCCAGGCCGATGATGGCCTGGATGCGGTAGTGCCCACCCAGCCGCGCCACCGCCTGCCCTGACAGAGTGCTGGCAACGACCATGGCCAGCATCTGTGGCATCAGGAGCGTGCCGCTGTAGGTTGCTGACCGTCCCAGAACGGCCTGGAAGAAGAGTGGGACAAAGAGGATGATCCCGAACATACCCATGCCGATGCAAAAACGCGCCACGACTGCCACCTTGACCGTCCGGCTCCGGAAGATGGCCAGGGGCATGATCGGCTCGGGGGCATGCGATTCCACATATATGAAGAGAAGAAGCATGACCGCGGAAAACGACAGCGCTCCGATCACCTGAGGGGAAGCCCACCCGTACTCCGATCCGGCCCAGGAAAGCCCTATGATCAGCGGGGAAATGCAGAGCACCAGGGCTGCCATACCCAAGAAGTCCACCTTGTGCTTGACTTGTGGAGGCCGGACATCGGGGAAGAAGCGGATGAAGGCCAGCACCACGGGAATTCCCAACGGCAGGTTGATGTAGAAGATCCAGTGCCAGGATATGTTGTCCGTGATGAAGCCGCCCAGGAGAGGGCCGATGATCGAGGAGAGGCCGAAGACGGCCACAATCAGTCCCTGATACTTGCCACGCTCACTGGGCGGGAAGAGGTCGCCGATGACTATAAATGCATTGGCCATCATAATGCCGGCGCCGACCCCCTGGAAGCCGCGGAAGAAGATGAGTTGCGTCATGTTCTGACTGATACCGCAAAGGGCCGACCCCACCAGGAAGATGATGATGCCGACTATGTAGAACCACTTCCTTCCATACATGTCGGTCAGCCGGCCGACGATAGGCATCATGATAGTGGCCGTCAGCAGGTAGGCCGTGGCTACCCATGTGTAGTGCTCGAATCCCTTCAAGTCGGCTATGATCCGGGGCAGCGCCGTACCGACAACCGTCTGGTCCAGCGAGCTGAGGAACATGGCGAGCAGCACGCCACCAAGCGTGATGAGCACGCGGCGGCGGGGCAGGTTGTGGAAACCGAGAGGAACGGGACTGGGGACAGCATCACCGGAGGAAGGGGCAACTCGTTTCCCTTTGTCACCAGTCGGGTCGCGGGTCTCGCTCATCTACCTCCAGCAGCCTTTGTCCTGAAAGCATGCGTACGGTCGCAAAACCAAGCATTCAGTATACCTTCTGCGAAGAACGGGCAGCAAACCAATCCAAGGCGGGCAGCATGAGTGCGCAGTCTTGTGATGCCTATGAGGTATCAGTATAATCTAGGGGCATGACCGCACCGGAGTCTCCAAAAGGCCCTCCTGAGCCTCCCAGACTGACAGAAACGGCCGCCACTGATCACCGGGTTGCCACCAGCGATGACGTCGAGCTGTCGACGTACCTCGAGATCGCCCAGGAGAAGCGGGGGGAGCACCCCGTCCCGCAGAAGGGGGTGGCACCCGGGGCGGAGCGCGACGCGGTCGTGGTCTTCGACTTTGGCTCGCAATACAGCATGCTCATCGCCAGGCGGGTGCGCGAGTGTCAGGTGTACTGCGAGCTGGTGCCGCACGACACCCCCTGGTCCAGGATTGCCAGCCTCCACCCCAAGGGCTTCATACTTTCCGGCGGACCAGCCAGCATCTACGATGCCGGGGCTCCCCAAGCCCCCAGTTACGTCTTCGAGAAAGGCATCCCTGTTCTGGGCATCTGCTATGGCATGCACGCCATGGCCCAGCAGTTGGGGGGCAAGGTCGCCCACGTAGAGAAAAGGGAATACGGCCATGCCATACTCCACCTGAGCGCCGATTCCCCCCTGCTGGCATACCTGCCCTTCTCGATGCCCGTGTGGATGAGCCATGGCGACCAGGTGGTAGAGATGCCGCCTGGCTTCACCTCTCTGGCATACACCGAGAGCTGTCCCAACGCCGTCATGGGCAGCGACCAGGGATTCTTTGGCCTCCAGTTCCACCCGGAGGTGGTGCACACCCCCGATGGAAAGACCATACTCAAGAACTTCCTCTACAACGTCTGCGGCTGCCAGGGAAACTGGACGCCGCAGAACTTCATCGAAGAAAGCATCGAGAAGATCAACAACCAGGTGAAATCGGGGAGGGTGATATGCGCCCTCTCGGGCGGGGTGGATTCCGCGGTGACGGCAACGCTTATCCATCAGGCGGTCGGCGATCAGTTGACCTGCATCTTCGTTAACAACGGGCTACTGCGCCGCGAAGAGCCGGAGCGCAACCTGGAAGCCTTCCAAAGGAACCTGAAGATGAATGTCGTGTATGTCGATGCCACAGACAGGTTCCTCGGCAAGCTAAAGGGAGTGACCGACCCGGAGAAGAAACGGCACGTGGTCGGGGAGGAGTTCATCCGCGTATTCGAGGAGGAAGCCAACAAGATCGGCAAGGTAGACTTCCTGGCACAGGGTACGCTCTATCCGGACGTGATCGAGAGTGCCACGCCTGACATGAAGGCCTCCGCCAGAATCAAGTCCCACCACAATGTGGGTGGACTGCCAGCCAGGATGGCACTGAAGCTGCTCGAGCCGCTGCGTTTTCTGTTCAAGGACGAGGTGAGAAGGGTGGGACTGGCGCTCGGGTTGCCGGAAGACGTCGTGTACCGCCAGCCGTTCCCCGGGCCGGGGCTCTCGGTGCGGGTCATCGGCGAAGTCACCAAGGAACGCCTGGAAATCTTGCGCGCTGCCGACTGGATTGTGATGAACGAGATCAAGAAGGCCAACCTCTACCGGCAGCTATGGCAGAGCTTCGCGGTGCTCACCAATGTGCAGAGTGTCGGCGTGATGGGCGATTACCGCACCTACGGCTATCTGGTGGCGGTGAGGGCCGTGACCAGCGAGGATGCCATGACAGCCGACTGGGCCCGCATTCCCTATGACGTGCTAGCGCAAATATCCAACCGCATTGTGAACGAAGTGCCCGCCGTGAACCGTGTGGTCTTCGACATTTCATCGAAGCCGCCCGCCACCATCGAGTGGGAGTAGTGAAAGGAGCCGAGAAGATGCCTTACGGCAATGGCGAACTGAACGAAGCTGAGGAGACGGAGCTGGACCTGGAGATGCTGCGGGAGGACCTTGTCGGGGAGTTGAACGCCATCAATCAGTATCAGGCGCACATAGAGACGCTGGATAATGAAGACGCCATACGTGTGCTGGAGCACATCCGGGACGACGAGAAGGAACACGTGGCCGAGCTGACCAAGTTGATCCAGAAGTTGGATGCCACCCAGGCAGCCAAGTTCAAGAAGGAAGGCCTCTAGCCTCTGTCCCGGCGAGATCACAGGCTGAACAAGAGCCATAATCGACCTCAATAGCGAACGTAGCGGCAGCCATGGTTGAATACGCCTGCCGGGTGCCAACCCCATGATGAAAGCTGTTCGAAACGCGCCATCAGAGGCCATTGACCGGCTGCTCAATCCCAAGAGCATCGCCGTGGTTGGTTCCCTCAGAGAGGCCCGCTTCGGAGGTTACGTTACCGCAAGCAATCTCCTGCGCTTCGGATACGCAGGCAGGATCTATCCAGTCAACCCGCAGTACGACGCGGTCCTGAACCTGAAGGTGTACCCCAGCGTCAAGGACATCCCCGAGCCAGTCGACCTCGTAGTCACCATGGCCGGTGCCACGGCGGTCCCCAAGATCATCGCCGATTCGGTCCAGAACAGGGCCAGGGCGGCCATCATCGTCTCGGATGGCTTCAGCGAGAGGAACGACGATGGGAAGAGATTGCAGGAGGAGATCAGGCGGATTGCCAGTGGCGGAGGTCTCCGCCTGCTGGGACCCAACACAATTGGTGTGGCCAATCCGTCCATCGGTCTGATCACCACGCCTTACCGCGTGACTTACGAGAAGATGATCACCGGCGGAATTGCACTCTGCGCCCAAACCGGACTCATCGGTCCCCAGAACATGCCCCTCGAAGAGACGCACTATGGTCTGAGCAAGATGTGCGATTTCGGCAACAAGTGTGACATTGACGAGATCGACCTGCTGGACTACCTGGCCGAGGACCCGGACACCAAGGTAATCGCCATGCACCTGGAAATGATCCGGGACGGTCAGACGTTCTTGAAGACGGCCAGAGACGTCGTCCCCCGGAAGCCCGTGATCGTCCTGAAGCCCGGCAGGACCCGGGAGAGCCAGAGGGCGATGGCCTCGCACACGGGATCGCTGGCAGGAGAGGACCTCGTCTATGAAGGCGCTTTCAAGCAGGCCGGGGTAATCAGGGTGGACAACTTCAGAGACCTGATAGACATCCCGAAGGTGCTTGCGACCCAGCCCCTGCCCCGGGGCAACCGGGTGGCGATCGTCACCATATCGGGCGGGGCGGGGGTGATGGCGATAGATGTGGCGTCGGCCCACGGTTTGACCTTGGCGAGGCTTTCATCGGCTACCCTGGACAAGCTCGCGGCCGTGTCGCCGGTGCTGGCCAGCAACCCCGTGGACCTGGGGCCGGGGTTGCCCGCATATCAAGTGCCCGGAGGAATAGCTTCCCGCTTTCCGGCCATGATCGAGGCGATCCTCGAGGACGAGAACGTGGATTGCCTGGGCATGGCCTGCCCCTGGGGCGTGAGGGGAAAGATAGCCGAGCTGTTCGGACCCATGGTGCAGAGAAAGAAGAAGACCATGGCCGTCTGGGTCGCTGGCCCGAGCCTGGCCATCGCCGAGGAGATGAACCGGGATTTCGAGGCCATAGGGCTGCCGACGTACTCCGACGGCGACGCGGCGATCAGGGCACTTGCCGTAGCCGTGAGGTATGCGCGCATCAAGGCGGGATTTTCATGAGCGCAATGGCCAATGGAGGAGGACGCAGATGATGCGACCGGAGGGTCCAGTTTGAACGCTCTAGTGCTTCTGGACAAAGATGCCAAGACTGAGCTTTCAGAGGACCTGAAGGCGAGGGTCGTCAGGACTCTCGAAGAGAAGGGCTATCATGTTGAAGCGTTTGATCTCGGGAAGAATGAGGCGTATCCATGTCTCGGGTGTCTTCTCTGCCTGACCAAACATCCGGGGGAATGCGTCAGCAAGGACATGGTGAATGAAATCAGGAAGAACGTCAAGAAATACTCGGCAACCTTCTTCTTAACTCCGGTCGTCTTTGGGCATCCTTCCTCAACCATAGCCAACGCCATGAATAGAGGCACTGGATGTCACGATTGGCAGGTCATCATCGGATTCGGTGAGGATATCGACGACGAGGAAAGAAGCACCTTCGTCGACCTCGTCGTCAAGCACCGGGGCGAGGCAGACATAGTCCATCCCGGCATGGACAGGAAGGTGGAGGCCTTTGTAACCACGTCTGTTGATGACAACGCCGCAATATGCCAAACAGTGAGAAGTGAATAGGGACGAAGATGTGAAGAGTGTGTGCCTGGTCAATGGAAGCTTGAGAGGCGAAAGAGCCGCCTCATTGCAGTTCCTGAAGGACTTAAGCCTCAGGCTTCCAGATACGCAATTCAGCAAGACGTTTCTCACCGTCAAGGCTCGGCTCAGGGACGGATACCCAGAGGAGATGCTGAGAAGCATGGCCTGCGCAGATGCCATCGTATTGGTCTTCCCTTTGCACAATTACGGGCTTCCCGGAGCGCTCATGAGGCTCCTGGAGGACTACTACGGCTACATAAAGAGGGGTGCTGCATACAACAAGGATGCCAAGGTCTATGTGATCGTGAACTGCGCTTTTCCCAGGCCTGGAGCTAGTACTGGGGAAGCCATCAGGGTAGTGCGCAACTTCTGCAGACGGCTGTCTCTCAAGTGGCGGTTCGCTGTATGTATTGGCACGGGACCGGTGGTCGTCCTAACAAAACGAATCCCGCTTCTGTATCTCAGGCTCAAGAGGGCGTATGCCGAGGTAGCTTCGGACATATGCGCCAGTGACGGAGAGGTAAAGAAGGATTACTTGATCAGACCGGTCATACCGGAAGCGATCATTGCCATGATAAAGAGGCACTACGAGAGGACCGGGAAGATGATCGAAAAGGAGAACATCACGAAGCAGGCATGACGGAGGAATGACATGAAGGTGATGGTCATCGGGAACGGCGCACGGGAGCATACGCTCGTCTGGAAGATCAAACAGAGTCCCAAAGTGAAGGAGCTTTTTGCGGCGCCGGGGAATGCCGGAACAGCGGGAATCGCCCAGAACCTGGACATCCCCGCGACCGACATCGAAGCGCTGGCCAGGGCTGCCGAGGACCTCAAGATCGATCTCACCGTGGTCGGCCCGGAGGCCCCGCTCGCCGCCGGCATCGTAGACGTCTTCCAGAAACGAAAGCTGCGCATATTCGGCCCGACCAGGGCTGCAGCACAGATCGAAGCGAGCAAGGTATTCTCCAAGAACCTCATGCAGAAGTACGGTATCCCCTGCGCCCGGGGCGAGATCTTCTCGTCCTATTCTGAAGCCAGGGATTATGTCAAATCGCACGAGCTCCCCATGGTTGTCAAGGCCGACGGCCTGGCTGCCGGCAAGGGCGTGACGGTGGCCTCTTCAAGAGACCAGGCCCTGCAGGCACTGTCCGACGCCATGGAGAAGAAGACGCTGGGCGACGCCGGCAACAAGGTCATTGTGGAGGAATGCTTCACTGGCAAGGAGGTCAGCCTGCTGGCCTTCACCGACGGGAAAAGCGTCAGCCCCATGGTGCCCGCCTGCGACTACAAGCGGGTCTTCGACAACGACGAAGGCCCGAACACCGGCGGCATGGGCGGCTACAGCCCGCCGGGTTTCTTCGACCAGGCTATGGTAGACGAGGCCGTGCGGACCGTGCTGGAACCGGCAGTCCGCGCCATGGCCACGGAGAAGACGCCGTACCGCGGCGTCCTGTATGCGGGGCTGATGCTCACCGCCGACGGGATCAGGGTACTCGAGTTCAATGCCAGGTTCGGCGACCCCGAGACCCAGGTCATGCTCCCCCGCCTGAAGACCGACCTAGTGGATATCATGCTGGCCGTGATCGATGGCAAGCTGGGGAAGATGAACATCGAGTGGAGCCCCGACCCCTGCGTGGGAGTGGTCATGGCTTCGGCTGGCTACCCTGGCAAGTATCAGGTCGGCTTCCCCATCACCGGGCTGGACAAGGTGGACAAGGACATCATGGTCTTTCACGCGGGAACAGCCCTGAAGGGGGGCGTCGTGACCAATGGGGGAAGGGTGTTGACTGTCGTGGCCAACGGGAAGACCATAAGTGAGGCCCGGTCGAAGATATACTCCAACATCTCACGCATCAAGTTCGAGGGATGCCATTACAGGAAGGACATCGCTGCCAGGGAAGTGAATTGAGCGAGCGGCTCTCCTCCGTCGTGACCCGCGGGCCTTCGGCCACGCGGGAGCTTGGGGAGCGGATCGGGGAGGAGCTCGGCCCCGGCAGCGTCATCGCACTCATCGGGGAACTCGGCTGCGGCAAGACCTGCTTTACCAAAGGGATATGCGCCGGGCTGGCGATCCCCAAGAAACAGGTCAACAGCCCCACATTCGCCTTTGTGAATGAATACCATGGGCGGCTGCTGGTGCTGCACCTTGACCTGTACCGCATTGAGGATGCTTCGACCGGCCTCGACGTCGGAATCATGGACTACCTGGCCCGAGCCAGGAACGGTGTGGCCGTCGTAGAATGGGCTGAGAAGGTACTCCCGCTGCTGCCCGACGAGCGCCTGGTCGTCCGGTTCGAATTCCTGTCTGCCAGGAAGCGCCGGATCGAACTGGCGGCCAGCGGGGCTCGGTTCGTCCGCATCCTGCGGCACCTGGAGAGCAGATGAGGATACTTGGATTCGACACCGCTGCACCGACAAATTCCGTCGGCCTTGTTGACGGCGACCGGATGCTGGCCGACTGTTCCTGGGATGCGAGGGAGAACTCTTTGCAGAGGATCATTCTGAATATCGATCAGGTCCTGAAGCGCGGCAGTTCAAGCCTGGAGACTATCGACGGGTTAGCTGCGGGCATTGGTCCCGGGTCTTGGACAGGGGTCAGGGTCGGCGTGACGGTAGCCAAGATCCTGGCCTACGTCACCGGCAAGCCGCTCTGCGGAGTAACTTCGTTCGAAGCTTTGGCCTACCAGGGCCGGAATACTGATCTTCAGCTCTGCCCGCTGGTGGATGCCGGGAAGGAGACCGTTTATGCCGCCTTTTACCGGGCGCACGGCAAAGCCCTAGTCAGAAGGGGCGACTTCTACGTGGGCGACGTCAAGGGACTGGCGCAGGCGGTGCAAGAACCGACGCTCTTCCTGGGCAAGCCGGCGCACCTTCACCGCCAGATCCTGGCGACGCAACTGGGCCCTCTGGCCAGTTTCGGCAGCCCATCCGACTCGCCTGGCGGCTGCGCCTTTGCCTGGATAGCGTTACCGCGCTTCCAGAGAGGCGAAACCGATGATGCGCTGTCGCTGGCTCCGCTGTATCTGAAGGAATCGCTGGCAGAGGCGCTATTGAAACGCCGGCAGGCTGCCACCGGAAGGCCACGTCAATGAGAAGGGTGCAGCCCACTTGAGGTGCGCTGAGGGTGATTCGGGCATGTCCGGCGATAAACTTCCTCTCGCCCGAGAGCGAGGGCTAGAGGTTTGATGGCGCTCATGCAGGTTGGGCAAATCCGTCTGGAGAGAACAGCGCTGTATCACTCAGGGCAGACGGCGGCGAGTAGATGCTGATTCTGGGTCTTGAGACCTCCTGCGACGAGACGGCGGCGGCTCTCGTAGAAGACGGCGCCGTCCTGTCAAACATAGTCTCGTCTCAGATTGACCTCCATGCCATGTACGGCGGCGTCGTCCCCGAGGTCGCCTCCCGGAAGCACGTCGAAGCAATAGGCTACGTCATCAGGGAGGCCTTCGAGTCAGCCGGCAAGACGCCCTCCGATATCGGCGCCATCGCGGTATCCGCCAGATACGGCCTCATTGGATCGCTGATGGTCGGCGTCTCCGCCGCCAAGTCCCTCGCCTACGCCCTCGATGTTCCTCTCGTAGGCATACATCACATCGAGGGGCACATCTTCGCCCCCATTCTCAGCCACCCCGCCATACCCCTCCCCCACGTCTGCCTCACCGTTTCTGGCGGGCACACCATGCTTGTTTATGTCAAGGATCTGTGTCAGTATCAGGTTATGGGCAACACGTTGGACGACGCTGCCGGAGAGGCCTTCGACAAGATTGCCAAATTCCTGAACATCGGCTTCCCGGGCGGACCCGCCATCGATAGGCTCTCCCGCCGGGGGGATCCGGCGGCTTTCAATATGCCCAGGCCCATGATCAACAGCCGGTCTCTGGACTTCAGCTTCAGCGGCCTCAAGACGTGCGTGGTTAACATGTTCCGCGGCAAGCAGCAGGACGCTATCCCTCTTCCAGATATCGCCGCCAGCTTCCAGGAAGCCATCGTCGATGTCCTGGTCTCCAAGGCGGTTCGCGCGGCAGAACGCAAGGGGGTCACCGCCATCAGCGTCACCGGAGGCGTCTCGTCCAACCAGCGCCTGAGGGAGGTCTTCGAGCAGACTTGCGGACAGATCGGGCTGGAGGTCTTCTTCCCATCGCCCGATCTGCGCACGGACAATGCTGCCATGGTAGCCGCGGCCGGCGCCGCCAGGCTGGAGCGGGGAGAGGCGTCCGGCCTCGATTTGAACGCCGTGCCCACCGCGCCCCTGGAGAGCATCCGATGAGCCCTCAGACATTCGTGGTCAAGGTGAGTCCGAAGGCGCCGCAGAAGCGGTTGATTCTGACGGCAGCCGAAATCCTGAGAAGGGGTGGGCTAGTGGCCTTTCCGACCGAAACCGTCTACGGACTCGGAGCCGATGCCCTGAACGCAGAGGCCGTGAAGCAGATATTCGTAGCCAAAGGCCGCCCGCTGGATAACCCGATTATCGTGCATATCGCATCCGCGGCGGAATTGACGGCTCTGACGTCCGATGTCCCAGAAGAAGCGAGGCTGCTGGTCAAGAAGTACTGGCCAGGCCCGCTCACGCTGATCCTGCAGAAGTCACCTGGTGTCCCCGAGGAGGTCACCGGAGGGCTGGACACGGTGGCGGTGAGGATGCCGCAAAACAGGATAGCCCTGGCGCTGATCAAGGCTCTGGGCCATCCCATCGCTGCACCCAGCGCCAACCTCTCCGGCCGTCCCAGCGGCACCACTGCCGGGCACGTGCTGCAGGACTTCGCGGGCAAGATCGACATGATACTGGATGGCGGGCCGGTGGCGGTGGGTCTGGAGTCCACGGTGCTCGACCTGTCCCGGAGGCCGCCGGCCATATTGAGGCCAGGTGCGATAACCGCGGAGGACCTGGAACCACTGGTGGGGCGGGTGGTCATGGGGCGGGGGGCTGAGGCCAAGAAGCGCTCTCCCGGCACGCGGTACCGCCACTATAGCCCGAGAGCCAGGGTTACGCTGGTGGAGCCGGGCGACACACCAGCTATGGCAGCAACCGCGCAGCGCTATGCAGAAGAGGGGAAGAAAGTGGCTGTGGTTGCCCGCCACTTCGGTCCCGCAGCGAAAACGAACGTTATCGTCAGGGTCATGCCGGAGAAACTCGAGGACTATGCCAGGCAGATCTTCGCCGTGCTGCGCGAGCTGGACGAACTGGGTGTCGACGAGATCGTGGTCGAGAAGACCGAGGAGCGGGGCATCGGTGTGGCCATCATGGACCGGCTGAAGAGGGCGGCAGCGCGGTGAGCTTGGTAGCGTTATTCAGCCTCACTTTAAGCCTCTCTCCTCATCAGACAGGCTGTTCCTCAGCAGCCAGGTGGCACGCAGAGGGTGCGCCCCTCTGCGTTGTTCTGGACTTCTCCAGAGGCGTGCAGCGGGCCAAGAGCCCTCTGCATCTTCTTCACTTTTCCTCCGAGCGAGGGCCGGGTGGCTCAGGGCAGACCCGAGAAGGCCAGATCGCCCAAGGGCTACCGCACCTGTTGAAGTTGCCCGCTTCATATCTGGCCTCCCGTTGCCCTTATTCCCGGGCTGCGCGGCCGCGATGGGGCGTGGCCCTTGAGGGACATCACTTCCGCAGGAACGATAAGCCGAGAACCGGTCTATGACGCATCCTGCGAGTCACTCCCGTGACGTCATCGTGGTCGGCGCAGGGCCGGCCGGCGCCACATTGGCCTATGAGCTTTCAAGCAAGGGGATCGACGTCTTCATCCTGGAGAAGGAACGTCTGCCCCGCTACAAGGCATGCGCGGGGGGCATCACCGTCAAGACAGCCAGGCTGCTGGGGTTCGACTTCGCTTCTCTAACCCGGGATACGGTCCATGGTGCCAGGGTCGTCTACGGCGGCAAGTGGTCATTCACCAGGTACTATCCGAAACCACTCATCTATACGGTGATGCGCGACGAGTTCGACCAGTCTCTTGTCCAGAGAGCCCGCGGTGCCGGGGCCAAGCTGGCCGAGAACGAGCGAGTGCGTCATATCCGCGATACAGGTCAAGGCATTCAAGTCGAGACGGAGAACAACGCCTTCACCGCCCAGGTGGTTGCCGGGGCAGACGGGGCGCGCAGCGTCGTGGCAGCCAGCGCGGGGCTGATGCAGAAGGTTGACCTCGGCATCGGCCTGGAAGCGGAGATTTCAGTTCCCGGCCAAAGGTTGGTACAATGGGAGGGCCTGATGGGCCTGGACCTGGGACATGTGCGCGGTGGATATGGCTGGATATTCCCCAAAGGGGACCATCTATCCGTCGGAGTGGGAAGCCCGCTGCATCGGGCGAGGCAGCTGAAGTCCGGTTACCGTGCGGTGCTCAAGTCCCATGGTCTCAGCAGTGGTGCGGCGATCAGGATCAGGAGCCACTGGCTGCCGGTGCGGCGGAAAGGAACAGCAATCCAATCTGGGAGGTGCCTGCTTCTCGGAGACGCGGCAGGGCTGGTCGACCCCGTTACCGGGGAGGGCATATACAACGCCATCAGAAGCGCCCGGGCCGCGGCGCCGGTCATCGTAAGCTATTTGAAGGGAGGCAGCCCGGACCTGAAGGAGTACGAGACCGTGGTGGACAGGGAGATTACGCCGGAACTGAGGGCCGCCCGCGCGCTCGCGCGCGGGTTTGCCTGGTTTCCCGGTTTCGTGTTCGATGCTGTCGAGAATAGCGAACGCCTCTGGAATGCCTGCTGCCGCCTGCTGCGCGGGGAAGATACCTATGTCACATTGAAGAGGAGGCTGGGGCCAGCCCAGGTTCCTGTCTCTTATACACATCTCCGAGCCCACGAGACAGCGCTGTGTATCTCGTGT
>JAUCPZ010000317.1 GCA_030372995.1 Dehalococcoidia bacterium | reverse complement strand
CTATCACTCCTAGTACACACTGCAGCCGCCTGCTGCGCCTCCTACCAGCCAGTCACGTTCGATCTTGACACCGTCAGACCTGTGTTCTACCATACCTCGTAATACGATGTACCCGTCCCGCGTTGATGAACATGCTGAGCGCTGAGAAGGTTCAAACGTTCTCCGGCGTCATGGAGCGCTTCAGAGAGATCAACCGCACCTTCCCCAAGTCGCCTGAGATACTTTCAGCCAAGTCCCGAGGGCAGAAGGTTATGGGCTGGGTCTGTACCTACGTCCCCGAGGAGCTCCTCGATGCTGCCGGTGTGTTGCCCGTGAGGATCTCCGGCTACGCGAAGGAGACAGACCTGCAGGACGGGACGGCCTATTTCTACGTCAACAATTGCTCATTCGCCCGGAGCTGCCTACAGCTCGGACTGAGAGGTGAATACGACTACCTGGATGGCTTCGTGGCCGGCTCCACCTGCGACGCCGCCCGGCGCCTGTTTGACCTCTGGCGACACTACGTGCCTTTGCCATTCAGTCGCATCATCACTGTGCCCCGGAAGTATTCCGAAAAGGCCCTTGATCTCTACTTCGCTCAGGTTATCCAGCTCAAGAAGGACATCGAAAGACATCTTGGCATCGAGATCACTTCCCAGGCCTTGATGAGGTCGATCGCCCTCCACAATGAGTCGCGGGCCCTTCTCCGCGCCCTGAATGATCTCCGCAAATTGGATGAACCCCCAATTGACGGCGCTCAGACCACGGAGGTGCTGAACGCCAGCTCGCGCATGCCGAAGGAGGCCTTCAACGATTGTCTGAAAGTGCTGCTCCGTGAGCTGGAGGGTTCGAAGCTCAGACACAAGGGCAAAGCCAGGATAATGGTCGCCGGCAGCGCCCTGAACAATGCCGAATTCATCCAGTCCATCGAGCGCATCGGCGGACTGGTGGTCACCGACGAGCTCTGCACGGGCACGCGATACTGGTACGACCCGGTCAGCTTCACCGATAGCACAGATCCTCTAAAGGCGATTGCCCGACGCTACTTGAACAACTTCCCATGCGCCCGCATGTATCCGTCAGAAGAGCGGTTCCGGAGCGTCTTGCGGCTGGTTCGAGAGTTCCGCGTGGACGGAGTCATCAGCCAGACCATAAGGTACTGCTCCCCCTACTCCAATGACCTCCCCCTGCTGTCCGACGTGCTCAACCGGAACGGACTGCCGATGCTCTCGCTCGACGTCGAGTACGGGACTTCCGGTTCAGGACAGATCCTTACCAGGGTGCAGGCCTTCCTGGAGATGTTGGAGGCCAGGCGGAAATGACGACCATAGCCAAGACGCCAGACAGAGTAGATGCCATCCTGCGGGCCTGCCGCCTCATGCTGCGCATGAACAGGGCCCGTCCGGATGCCAGGAAGAGCGAAATCCTGTACTACGAGATGCTCATCAACTACTGTTCCCAATTGGCCACCGCACGGCAGGATGGGAAGTTCATCGCTGCCCATACTGTCTTCTTCCCCAGCGAGATCCTCTATGCCATGGACATCGTGCCGATGCATACGGAGACCATCTCCTGGATGACCGCCCTCTTCCTCGGTCAGTACGCGGATCTCCTGGCTGCTGGCGCCGAACAGGGCTTGAGCTCTGAGATATGCTCTCCCCACCGCGGCCTGGCCGGGGCCCTAAGCATCAGGGCACTGCCCCGCCCCGATGTCGTACTGTGGTCCAACATGGTCTGCGACAACACCGCCAAGTGCGGTGAGCTGTTGATGAAGATCACCGGCAGCCCTGGATTCTTTCTGGACCGCCCGTTCCAGCAGTCCGAAGAGGAAATGGCCTATTTCATCGAAGAGTTGCAGGGCATGATCAGATTCCTGGAGGATCGATCCGGCCGGAAGATGAACTGGGACAAGCTCTCTGAGACGGTTCGCCGCATGGATGAACAGATTGAGCTGTTCCGTGAGATCAATCGGCTGCGCGAAGCGATTCCCTCTCCCTTCAGACCCCAGGGGTTCCTGGAACTGGTGACCGTCGACTACCTCTTCACCGGACGCCCTGAGGCCACGGAATACCTGCAAACGCTTCGCGACGAGCTGGCGGCAGCGGTGGCCGAACGCCGGGGCGCGGTACCCAAGGAGCGCTACCGGATGATGACGCTGTTCATGCCGCCCATGTATCTCATCGGTTTCCTAGACAGGCTGTCGCGCGAGTACGGCGCCGTTAGCGTGACAGAGCCTTTCTTCTGCAACTGGGGCGAGGGGCGGCTGGATCCGGCCAGGGCCTTGGAGAGCGTGGCCCGCAAATCCTACATGTTGCCAGAGGCCCGCTTGTTTGGGCCGCTGAGCGACAACACCGTCGCCGATATAGTGGAGAGCGCGAAACGGTACAATGTGGACGGAGCCATCTACTACGCTGACGTAGGTTGCCGCCACACATGCGCCACCATCAAGCTGTTCAAGGATGCTCTTTCCGAGATAGACGTCCCGTTGCTGACCATCGATTGCGACGTAGTGGACCCAACCGTAACCTCGGAAGGGGAGGTAAGAGAGAAGCTGGAGCGTTTCTTCGAACTGCTCGATGATCGGAAGTAGTGGTATCATATCCGAAACATACTGATAGTAACCATGAGAGCGGCTGGGATTGATGTAGGAAGTCTGAGCACCAAGGCGGTGGTACTGGGCAGCGATGGGGTTGTCTCGTCCGCCGTTGTCCTTTCCTCCGATTCCGCGGAGTCCAGCGCCAGAGCCGCCCTTCAACAGGCGCTGGGCGGAGCCGGTCTGGACGGAGATGTATACGTTGTCTCTACCGGAGCCGGGAGTAAGTCGGTCCCGTTCAGTCGGCAGCAGAAGGCGATCACCACCTGCCTAGCTCGGGGAGTCCATTATCTGCTTCCAGAAGCCAGGACAGTGATCGACATGGGCGCCGAGAGCATTACGGTAGTGCGCATCAACGAGCGGGGAAGAGTGTCCGACTACGGGAATCAAGACAAGTGTGCCGCTGGCACCGGGATATTCCTGCAGCAGATGGCCAAGCTCCTTGGACTGTCCATGGAGGAAATGGCCACCGTTTCCTCGAAGGCAAGGGCCAGAGCGGAGATCACCGGCACATGCGCCGTATTCGCCGAATCAGAGGTCATCTCGCACATCCACCGCGATCCACCGACGCCGTTGGCTGATATCGTCGCCGGCATCTACGCTTCGATGGTGCACCGGATCATGGCCCAGTTGCAGAGAGTCGGCATCAAGAGGGAGATCGCGGTCACTGGCGGAGTGGCAGCCAACAGCGGCCTGGTGAGCATCCTGGAAGAGGCAATCGGCCATAGGGTGCTTGTCCCGGAGAAGCCCGAACTGGCAGGAGCCATCGGCGCGGCCCTCATGGCCAGAGAAAACATGGCTCAGGAGGTCCGCTAGATGATCGTGGCCGGAATCGACATTGGATCGCGGGCCACCAAGGCCGTCCTCTTGAACAAGACCTCGGTGATCTCCTCCATCATCTGCGATACAGGTCCAGAGAGCGTCAAGACCTCAGAGACAGCCATGAGGTTGCTGCTCAAGGGAACTGGTGTGTCAATGAAGGAGGTCAAATACACCGTTGCCACCGGCTATGGCAGGGTCCTTGTGCCCTTCGCCAATGAGAACATATCGGAGATCAGTTGCCACGCCCGCGGCGTCAACCACTGCTTCCCCTCGGTCAGAACCATCCTGGACATGGGAGGACAGGACTGCAAGGCCATCCGCTGTGACGAGCAGGGGCGGGTGGTGAACTTCATCATGAATGACAAGTGCGCCGGCGGCACGGGCCGGTTCCTTGAGATCATCGCCGAGGTCCTCGATATGCCTCTGTCGAGCATCGGAGACGCAGCCCTGGACTCGAAGAACGACGTGCCCTTCAATACCATCTGCGCAGTCTTTGCGAAGAGCGAGGCCATTGCCTACCTTAGGAAGGGAGTGGCCAAGGGTGACATCCTGGCCGGGCTTCACGAGGCGATAGCCACCAGGAGCGTAAACCTCCTTAAGAGGGTCTCCATAGAAAAGGACTTCAGCATCAGCGGAGGCATCGCCAAGAACAAAGGGATGGTGCAGAAGCTCAGAGAAAAAGTGGGACTCGAACCGCTTCTAGCCGAGGACCCGCAGATAATGGGCGCCTTGGGGGCCGCTCTCTTCGCGCGGGAGCGGGGCCAAAGCCGCAATGGCGACGGTCTCAAGATTCAATACGGTTACGCCGATGCCACGGGGAACTACTTCATTACCATCGACCACTCTCGCTGCGACGGTTGTGGTGAGTGCGTGAAGGCCTGCCCCGCCGGCGTCTTTGACGTGGCGCATGAAAATGGCTCGCAACCCAAGGCCGTGGTCAGAGAGGAGGTCAGGAAGAAGCTATCGCTTCTCTGTCCCGGATTTGGCGCCTGCGCCAAGTCCCTCAAGTCCAACTGCCACAACGTGTGCCAAGGTGATGCTATAAGCCACACTTGGGACGAGTCACAGTGAGGTTCTCCGGAGAGGGGTGCTTTCAGCTCTAGGTTTGCCCAGTAAAGACCGTGCAGAGTCGGCCGAATTGGCAGGACGCTGACGGTCTGCCGAACGAGGGGGAGACTATGATCAGACGGGAATCAGGTTCCGGCAGGAGAGTCAGAGTTGCAGTCGATGGGATGGGGGGCGACTATGCGCCCACAGAGGTGGTCAGCGGGGCGGCACGGGCCGTCAGAGAGATGGACGTCGAGGTTATCATCACTGGCCTCAGACCCGATTTGATGGCCGAGCTTAAGAAGCACGGCCTCCACGACTCGACGATTCAACTGGTGGAAGCCGTTGAGGTCGTCAAGGATGGTGAAAATGCCATCATCGCCGCCATGCGAAAGCCGAACAGCTCCATGGCCATAGCCACCAAGCTGGTCAAGGAAGGGAAAGCCGACGCGGTGGTCAGCGCCGGTTCCACCGGAGCTTTCATGGTCAACGCTTACCAGCATCTGGGCTGTCTGCCAGGCATCGAACGCCCCATCGTCGGGGGGGCGTTCCTCAAACTGGCACCGAACACCTTCATGCTGGACATGGGAGCCAACGTCGGCTGCCAGGCCAGCGACCTACTCAAGTTTGCAGTGGCCGGTACTGTCTTCGTCCGGAAGTTCCATGGCATCGAGAATCCCACCGTCGGACTTCTCAACGTTGGCGCAGAAGAAGGAAAGGGCACCGAAGTCGTCAAAGAGGCCTACCAGCTTCTTAAGGACAGCGGCCTAAACTTCATTGGGAACGTCGAGGGGATGGACATTCCCGCGGGCAAGGCCAACGTTATTGTCTGCGACGGATTCATCGGCAACATCCTGCTCAAGTACTCAGAGGGCATCGCCAGGGGCGTCAACCGCTTTCTCTCCGAGGAATTGGCGATGATGCTCCCGCAGCCCGCGGTGGAGGCCGTGACGTCGAAGCTAATGAAGCTCATCAGCACGCCGGATACGACGGGTGGCGGGCCTATCTGGGGCATCAATGGTGTGGCTATCGTGTGCCATGGGGCGAGCCGCGCCGATCACATTGCGGCAGCCATAGGCGAAGCTAAGTTGGCCGTGGAAACTGACTTCGTTGGCGCGCTCCGCGCGGAACTCGAGAAGGCGCTCGGGGGCGCCGCCACGTAGGTGGTTGCGGATTGTCGACTCCGCGGGGACGATACGGCGGGGGCCGAGTCCGTATGGCTCCGACACCAGCGTGTGCATCAAGGACATGTCCAGGGCAGGTCAAAGACCCACCTCGGGAGAAGCAGGGCAAAGCCCCTGCGTCTCTCCGATTCCGGCGTAGGGCGCCACAGTCACTGAGGCACTAGGAGGCTAATTTGTCAGTCTCAGTATTCGATGAACTCAAGAAGATACTCGCAACGGTGGCCAAGAAGCGCGAGCAGGACATTACCATCGACATGCCGCTGGCCAATCTGCACCTCGATTCCCTTAACTGGGTCCAGGCTATCGTAGGCATAGAGAGCCGCTTTGACATGGAAGTGGACATAGAGAAGTTGAAGACATTCAAGACGGTGGACGACCTGGTGAAGCACATCGAAGAGAGGATGAACTAGCACCACTCATGAGCGATGAACTGTGGGGAATGAGCAGAGGACAACAGCAGGGGCGACTGGCCAGAACGGGGGAGCCGCCGTAGGGCCCAACCGAAAGCCCTGACCAACAGGAAAGGATCCATAGCCTGAGGCAAGAGTTCCTTGGACAACGGGTAACCCGGCTCTGCAGTCGTCTGCTGCAGGGGTCTCAGTATCTGGACGACTACGCAGCCTTCTTTGACCCGGAAGCCGACTGCACCTTCTTGGCAGCCTCGATGAAGACCTCGAGCCCTTGTGCGACGATCCTGAGTTGTTCCGGAGTCATCACTTCGAGGATGCGTCCTATCTGGACCCGGCCGGACAGCCATAGAGCCTTCATGAACTCCTGACCTTCTTGAGAAAGGCGGCAGATCACGACCCTTCGGTCGCCGGGAAGGCCTTCTCTGACCACATAGCCCTTCTCCACCAGACGGTCGACTACACCTGTCGCTGTAGCCAGCGTGACCGCCAGACCGGATGCCAACTCGCTCATGCGGGCAGGCCCTTCTCTCCACAATATCACCATCACCTTCAGTTGAGGCATCGTGAGGTCAGTAGTGAGCCAGTCATGCGGGATAATCGGCGTGATCGCGAATTCGAGCTCCTCCAGCCTCTCCTGAAGAGACTGCACGGTGTGAACCAGTTCGCTCTTGCTTCCCTCAGACTTCATCCGACCCTCCACTCACAGCCATGCTTAGTGTCGTTCCTATCATTTGTTCGGTGCTAATTATATCATCAGATGGGAACATCATTCAAGCATTCGGAGGTCTCTTTCTCTCTATCGTTCACAAAATGGTAAACTGGATGGCTGAATCGGGCAGCCAAACGGCACCACGGTGATGTCCGCAATGGAACCAATAGAGTGGCTCGACGGTAAGGTCAAAATCATCGACCAGTCATGCCTGCCTCACCGGCAGGTCCAGCTTGAGTTCGACCGCTGCGAGGAGGTCGCCCAAGCCATCAAGACCTTGCGCATTCGGGGCGCGCCACTCATCGGCATCGCGGGGGCTTATGGTCTGGCGCTGTGTGCCCAGAACATCGCGGCCGTGACCAGAACCGAGTTCCTGGCAGAATTGCAGCGGATAGCCGGAGTGCTGGCTTCAGCGCGGCCAACGGCCGTGAATCTGACCTGGGCCATCAACCGTATGCTGGCAGCCGCACAGACCAAAGGAGACATTAGCTCCATCAGATCAGCGCTGATCGCGGAAGCCAAGGCGATCCACCGGGAAGAGAAGGAAGCCACCAGGCGTCTCTCACGTTTTGGGGCAGAACTCATCAACGACGGCTTCACTGTCATGACCCACTGCAACGCTGGTGCGCTGGCCACCGGGGGCTACGGGACCGCCCTGGGTGTCATCAGGGCCGCTAGAGAGCAAGGGAAGAACATCAGCGTCATTGCTACGGAGACACGCCCACTTCTGCAGGGCGCCCGCCTCACTGCGTGGGAACTGATGCAGGAAGGCATCCCGGTCACCCTGATCACCGACTCAATGGCCGGACACTTCATGAGCCGCCAGGCGGTCAACTGCGTCATTACGGGCGCCGACCGGATCGCCGCTAACGGAGATACCGCCAACAAGATTGGAACCTATTCGCTGGCGGTGCTGGCCAAGGAAAACAAGGTGCCTTTCTACATAGCCGCACCGCTCTCGACGGTGGACCGGTCGGTTGCATCCGGCGATGGGATCCCCATCGAAGAGCGGAATCCTGAAGAAGTGACGCACATCCAAGGCATTGCGGTGGCCGCACCCGGGGTCAGAGCGGCCAACCCCGCATTTGACGTGACACCCCATCGTTACCTTTCTGCGATCATTACCGAACTGGGCATAGTGAGGCCACCCTTCCGGCAGAACATATCGACACTCTTCAAGACCAGACTTGCCAGGAGCAAAGGAGGAGCCAGTGGTCGAAGCCAGGATAGGAGTCATCGGGGGCAGCGGTCTTTACCAGATCGAAGGCCTGAGTGACCTCAGAGAAACCAGTGTAGAGACTCCGTTTGGAGATCCCAGCGACGTCATCGCCATCGGCAGACTCGAGGGTGTGCCGGTTGCTTTCCTGCCCAGGCATGGCAGCGGCCACCGCATCAGCCCCAGCGAACTGCCAGCGAGGGCCAACATCTTCGCGCTCAAGTCGCTGGGTGTGGAGAGGATCATTTCCATCAGTGCTGTGGGAAGCCTGAGGGAAGATATCCACCCCCTGGATCTGGTCATTCCGGACCAGGTAATCGACCGCACCAGGGGCAGGGCCAGTACCTTCTTCGGCCGCGGGTTAGTAGCCCACATCGGCTTCGCCCAGCCGTTCTGCGCGCATCTGAGTCAGATACTGTATCAGACAGCGACGAAGCTCGGCACCAGGGTCCACAGCGGCGGAACTTGTGTTGTGATAGAGGGCCCGGCTTTCTCCACCAAGGCCGAATCCCATCTGTACAGATCCTGGGGGGCCAGCATTGTGGGCATGACCGCGCTCCCGGAGGCGAAGCTGGCCAGGGAGGCCGAGATGTGCTATGCCACGCTGGCTTTCGTTACTGACTACGATTGCTGGCATGAGACTGAAGAGCCAGTTTCAGTGGAGATGGTGGTCGCCAATCTGATGAAGAACGCTCAGACGGCCAAGAACATCCTCAGGGCAGCTATCGCGGCCGTAGCGGGCGAGCGCACCTGCCGCTGTAACACTGCCCTCAAGGATGCTATCATTACATCTCCTGAACGGATCCCGGCGAACCTAAGAAGGGAGCTGGCACCACTGATTCGGAAGTACATACGGTAGGGAAGAGGTTCCGGATGCCTGAGAGGACTCGTTTTGGCTGCCTGGCTACGATGATTGGCAGCCTGCCCCACACCGATCCAGAAGCAGCATGCAGGTTGGTCCTGAGGTACCTGCGGGCGGTGCCGGCTTGGCCGCAGTTGCCCGCCCGAACGGTCAAGGAGAACATGTACGCCCAGTTCAGCGAGGGATTCCCAGGTGTAGTGGTGCAGAACTCCCGCATGTACATCGACCGTTCCCGGGATATCGACGGCGGCTTGGAGAGACTGTACGCCGCACATGCCGAGAATGAAACTTCGGGCTATGGCATCAGCCGGGACTATGCCGCTGGGCTGCATGCCATGCTGGCTTCGCGAGCCGATCAGACTGTGGCCATCAAGGGGCAGGTCACAGGGCCCATAAGCTGGGGCCTGGCCGTGGCCGACGGCGCGCAGTGGGCCATCTATGACGACACGCTGGCTGAAGCCATCGCCAGGCATCTGAGACTGAAGGCCTTGTGGCAGTACCGGGAACTGAACCGTGTCTCCCACAACGTGATCATCTTCGTCGATGAGCCCTATCTCACGTCATTGGGCTCGGCTTTCGTCGCTCTCGCGCCCCAGAAGGTCAAGGATCTGTTGGAGGAAACCCTCGGAGGGATCGCCGGTCTAAAGGGCATACACTGTTGTGGCAACACGGATTGGTCACTGATCCTCGGATTGCCGATCGACATACTGAGCTTTGATGCCTACAACTATTCCGGCGCTCTCAAAGCATATGCCGACGATGTCCGTTCATTCGTCGGAAAAGGAGGCGCAGTTGCCTGGGGGATTGTGCCCAACGAAGAGGAGAATCTGGCGAAAGAGACGGTCGCCAGCCTCAAGGACCGGCTGGAGGAAGCCATAGCCCCCTTCGCCAAGGAGAACGTCACTTTCAGGAAGCTGGTGGATCAGAGCCTGATCACGCCGTCCTGCGGCCTGGCGTCGCTCTCGCCGGCAGCCGCCGAGCAGGCGCTCGCCCAGCTGGCAGAGCTTTCCGACAGGGTGCGCAGACAATACCTAGCCTAGCTCCATAGCCAAGTCGCAGAGCAACGGGTCAGCTCATTTGCCTGTTGCATCGAAGAACGCACGAGATCCGGTGCCATAGCGAAGAGAGTCTCGGCCCCGGAAGACAACGCAGCCTAGGCAGACAGATCTACTCCAAGGAGAGCAAGATGCCCATGAAGACTCCGCAAGAATATGTCGAAAGTCTGAGGAAGCTCGATCTGGTAGTGTACATGTTCGGAAAAAGATTGCAGAATGTTGTGGATGATCCCATAATCAGACCTTCCCTGAATGCGATATCCATGACCTATGGTCTGGCCCATGATCCAAGATATGAAGATGTCATGACCGCGATTTCCCACATTTCTGGAAAGAAAATCAACCGGTTCACCCATATTCATCGTAGCGTGGATGATCTGATCAAGAAGAGCAAGATGGGCCGGCTGCTTGGTTCTCTGACAGGATGCTGCTTCCAAAGATGCGTAGGAACCGACGCTCTGAATGCCCTTTCAATCACAACATACGACATAGACGCGAAGTATGGCACCGAATACAGTAAGAGATTCCTGAAGTACCTTGAGTATGTCCAGGAGAACGACCTTGTCTGCGACGGTGCCATGACTGATCCCAAAGGCAACCGTTCCCTGCCGCCGCACAAGCAGGCCGATCCTGACCAGTACCTCAGGGTAGTCGAAGAGAGAAAGGACGGTATCGTAGTACGCGGGGCCAAGGCCCATCAGACAGGTGCCGTGAATTCCCACGAGGTCATCGTGATGCCGACGATTTCCATGAGGGAAGAGGACAAGGATTACGCGGTTTCCTTTGCCGTGCCTAGCGACACCAAAGGCATAGTCTATGTCATAGGGCGCCAGCCATGCGACACCAGGAAGCTGGAAGACTGCAAGATCGATCAGGGCAACATACATTTCGGAGGACACGAGGCTTTGATAATATTCAATGACGTCTTCGTTCCCTGGGAGCGCGTCTTCATGTACAAGGAGTATGACTTCACTGGTCAACTGGTTGAGCAATTCGCGTCATATCACCGGCAAAGCTATGCCTGCAAGGTCGGAGTCGGCGATGTTCTCATTGGGGCGACACAAACGGTTGCAGAATACAATGGCGTCCAGAACGCTGCGCACGTGAAAGACAAAATCATCGAGATGAATCATCTCAATGAAACGCTTTACTGCGGATGTATTGCCTGTGCCGCCGAAGGGCGCCGTCAGCCCAGCGGCACCTATTATGTCAACCCGCTCCTGGCAAACGTGCACAAACAGAATGTGACGCGGTTTCCTTATGAAATGGCAAGGCTGGCGCAGGATATCGCAGGCGGTGCCCTGGTAACGCTTCCCTCTGAGGAGGATATGAGATCGCCAGACGTGGGCGAGTGGGTGAAGAAGTACTTCAAAGGTAGGGCCGACATCCCAACGGCTGTCTCTTATACACATCTGACGCTGCCGACGAGTTCCGAA
>JAUCPZ010000316.1 GCA_030372995.1 Dehalococcoidia bacterium | reverse complement strand
CGCTGTCTCGTGGGCTCGGAGATGTGTATAAGAGACAGCCAGTGGTTTGCGACGCTGAGCGCTGGCACTGATATCGAAAGCGGCAATTGGCAGTTCACGCCTTATGCACGATTCGACATGACCCGTGCGACGCTGAAGGGCTATGCCGAAAATAGCGGATCGGTGTTCGACCTGACTTTCCTCAATCAGGACGTAAACTTCACTTCACTGGGCCTCGGCACGAGAGTCAAAAACAGCCACAAGACAGGCTGGGGTTATCTCCTGCCGCAACTGCGCGCCGAATATCAGTGGAATGTCGAACGCAGCGCCGATGCACGGGTCACCTATAACGATCTCGTCGTCAACCCCTTTTCGACAATCCCGCTATCAGGTATCGGTCGCGAGGAACTGACCCTGAGCGCCAAGTTCGAAGCCCTTATTGGTGCCGACCTCGCCCTCGCCCTCGAATATCTGGGCAGGTTCAGTGAGGGTAATGGCTCGGATGGCACCGTACAGGTCGGAGTCAAATATGCCTTCTGAGCGACGATTGATAGACGTGAACCGCTCGGCAGCAAGGTTGCGATGGCCACTCTGATCGGAGCTCAGGCCAGTGCGACGTCATAGCCCCAGCGCTTCGACGCAACCGGGCGCATACGCAAGCTTGAGGCTGGCGATGCACGCTAGGGAGTCTGACTTCTGGTTCCAGCAACAGGGGAATATTCCGGCAATCGGGTAGACGAGCGCTTCGCTTTCTGCTCGACGTTTAAAATGGCTCTGGTCGGTGCGTGTCTGCGCGAAGCTGATGCAGGCAGGATAGGCCAGCAGAAGTTCTGCCCTACTCAGAATAAGACCTTCTGGAGTGGGTGGGTGTTACGTCCGAAAATGCCTCCTAGGGTGGTATGACTATCGCCGCTCTTGCACAGGCCGTGCAAGATATCGGCTACGGCACAGTCGACCCAATTCTGGATCTGAAAGCCAGCGATACCGAAGCGGAAAATGCCACCACTGTCTCTTATACACATCTCCGAGCC